>JAKBAE010000007.1 GCA_021809325.1 bacterium | reverse complement strand
ATTCCACCGGCTGGCCGGAAAAAGCGTCTATCTCCACACCCTTGAAGCCTTCTTGAGCACCGGTTTTTTCGACGAGATCGTCCTCAGCTGTCATCCCGACTGGATCGGCGCCGTTCGAAAAAGCCTGCCTGGAGCCTCCTGCCCCATCCGAATCGTCGCCGGCGGGGCAACCCGGCAAGAATCTTCCTTTTTAGGTCTTTTGGAGCTGAAAAGCCGCCCTCCCCGAGCGGTCGTGATCCACGATGCCGTCCGCCCCTTCGTCTCGGAAGAGATTTTGCGGGAAAATGCCTCGATGGCCCTCACCCACGGGGCCGTCGATACCTGCATCCCTTCGGCAGACACCTTGGTTTATGCTCCAGAAAGGGGCCGGATCGACTCAATCCCCGAAAGATCCCACTTTCTCCGGGGCCAGACGCCGCAGAGCTTTTCCTACCCCCTCATCCTGGGCGCCCATCGAAGCACCCGGCAAAGAGACTCTTCCGACGACTGCCGGCTGGCCATTGAAGCAGGCCACCAGGTTTATATCGTCAACGGCTCCGAATCAAACATCAAGATCACAACGGAAACCGACCTTTTGCTCGCAGAGCACCTCTTCCGCTTGCGCCTGCATCAAGTAAAGTCCGGGGCGCATATCCATCTGCAAGGCAAGCGCTATGCGCTCGTTGGCGGCACGGGCGGCATCGGATGTGCAATCGCGAAAAAATTAAGAGAAAAGGGCGCCCGTCCGATCCTCCTATCAAGAAGAACGGAGCCTCCCCTCGATCTCTGCAGTCCCGCCTCGATCCAAAAAGCATTTTCCCGCATGCCCCCTCTCGACGGTCTAATTAACTGTGCAGGAATGCTATTTGCCGGCCCCCTTGCAAGCCAAAGCAGAGAAACCATTGAGGAGATGCTCTCCGTAAACCTGCAAGGATTGATCCTTTCCTGCAAGCTCGCTCCGCTCAAAAAGAGAGCGCATGTCATCAATATCGCCTCTTCCTCGTTTTCCAGAGGGCGCGCGGGGACTTGCGTCTACTCGGCAGCAAAAGCCGGCGTCGTCAACTTCACCCAGGGCTGGGCGCAAGAGAGGCCTGATCTCCACATCCACGCCCTCATCCCTCAAAGAACCAATACGCCCATGCGCCGCCTCAATTTTCCTGAAGAAGAGACATGCCTTTTGCTCGATCCTGAAGCAGTGGCTGATGCAGCCCTTTCTCTTTTAGGAGAAACGTCGACAGGCTTCTTGGTTGAAGTCAAATCCTCTTATCAACAAACCGGCTCTCTAGTCTAATTTCACCCTTTTTCAAGGAGGCAGTTGCAAAACTCGGGCACCAAGAAAAATCGATGATTTTGAGCCAGTTTGGCAGCCGCGAAGCGGCCGAAGCCCTGCCCCCGAGCACATACTCGAGGTGAGTAGGGCTCGGGGGCAGGGTGGCAAAATGGCTCAAAAGGGCGATTTTGCTGGGCGCCCCAGTTTTGCAATTGCCTCCAAGGGGAGTCCTTTTGCCAAGCTATCGGCCCGCAGCTTCATTTTAAGATACGACTTAGCGAGATCACCGGAGAAGTGAAAAACGAAGGGCTTCCCCCCCTCCTTGTTTTCCCGTCCGACGCACCAGTTGTATATAGGCGGCAGCTCAGACAGAGCGTAGCCTCCCTTTGCTATGAGATGAGAAAGCAGGTCCTGGTCTCCCCGAAAAAGACCATTTCCCTCGGGCGATCCTTTGGCCCACTCCAAAATGAGCGGATGGTTTTTTTGAAAGAGGATCACTCCTGAATTGTAGATTGTATGCTCCGCTGTCTTAGCAAACGGATCCTTAGCGAGCGCAACGCCAAACTCCCGATAGCTCCATATCCCTTCTAAAGACCCTATAATCTCGCAGTCGAGATCAATCCAAAGCGTCCAGTTGTAGGGAAATTCCCGGCAAGCCAATGGTTTTTTAAACCACGCCTCGCGCAATTTCCAAAACGTGGGAGGGTAAAGGCTTTCCCATTCCTTCGCAAGAAGTGGATCGACCTCGTTTTGCCCCTTCACAAATTCGGGGGCCTCGCGAAGATCGATCAGATCTCCTCTCTCTTTGCACCAAGACCGCGTCTCCTCCGAGAGACCGAAATCGGCAAAAGAGATTGGATAGTCATTATGCCGCCTATAATTTTCCCACCACCAAGAAAGAAGCCACTCCTGCTGCGCATCGGCGCCGACAAGGATGCCGCGATCATTTTTCATAAACACCCCTCTAAAGCAAGCCGCAAATCCTCGGCAGGGGAAAATGCCTTTCTATGAAGATAATGAATCACTGATCCTCTAAACTCAAAGAAAGTCTTTTTACCAAACTATCGAATTTCAGCCTCTGTTGAAGATACGACTTAGCGAACTCACCGGAGAAGTGAAAAACGACAGCCTTCTCTTCCTTTTTTTCCTGTCCGACGCTCCAGTTATATATGGATGGCAGCTCGTTCAGTACATAGCCGCCCATTGCTATGAGATGAGAAAGCAGGTCCTGGTCTGTTCGAAATAGACCATTTTCCTCGGGCGATCCTTTAGCCCACTCCAAAATGAGCGGATGGTTTTTTTGAAAAAGGATCACCCCTGAATTATAGATTGGATACTGCGCTGTCTTAGCAACCGGATCTTTAGCGAGCGCAACGCCAAACTCCCGATAACTCCACACCTCCTCTAAAGATCCTATAATCTCGCAGTCGAGATCGACCCAAAGCGTCCAGTCGTAGGGGAATTCCCGGCAAGCCAACGGTTTTTTAAACCACGCCTCGCGCGATTCCCAAAACTCAGGAGGGTAACGGCCTTCCCATTCCTTCGCAAGAAGTGGATCGACCTCGTTTTGCCTCTTCACAAATTCGGAGGCCGCGCGAAGGTCGATCAGCTCGCCTCTCTCTTTGCACCAAGACCGCATCTCTTCCGAGAGCCCGAAATCGGCAAAAGAGACTGGATAGGCATTATGCCGCCTATAATTTTCCCACCACCAAGAAAGAAGCCACTCCTGCCGCGCATCGGCGCCGACAAGGATGCCGCGATCACTTTTCATAAACACCCTTCTAAAGCGAGCCGCAAATCCTCGACAGGGGCAAAGGCCTTTCCATACAGCTCTTTTTGCGCCTCTTGAAATGAATTGACATCCCCTTCCACCATTTTGAATAGATCGTCCACCGAATCGAGCGCCCTTCCGCAAAAGTGGAGCCTAGGACGCTCAAGATGGGGCTTTTGCAAGAAAAACATCGGCTTTTGAAAGGCTAAAAAGTCGTATCCGATGGATGAATAGTCCCCCAAATACACATCGGCCCTCTCCAAAAGAGGATAGATGGGAGGAAACTCTTCGATCAAAAGAAAATTGGAGCGCTTTTCTTCAAAAAGCGAAAGCCGGTAATAGAGAACAGGATCGAGCTGCGCCAAGTCCGGATGCACTTTGATGAGAAGGTTCCAATCTGAGGGGACAGCCTCTAAAAGCCTCTTTCCCTGCTCAAAAAACGTTCCCGAACGCTCTAGGTCATTCCAAGTAGGGGCATAGAGCAAAGTGCGCTGTCCGGGCCGGAGGCGCGAAAAAACTTCATCGTCTGCGAGTTTGAGGAGCCTTTCACGATTGTCTTCGTAATAGCGCCTCCGGTAATTGCCCACGACAGCGCTCCTTGGAATTTTGTCCCATATCTGCAAGTCAACCAGCATCTCCTTGAGAAGGCTTCCATAGAGAAGCACCGCCTCTTGCTGCGCATAAGGAGAGAGAAACGAAGAGTGATACCCCTTGTCCGATTGTCCATGAGGGCAAAAGATGAACTTCATCTCCTTTTGGTTATGGAGCCGGAAGGAAGCTTTGTTTACCGGCCCCCAATAGTCGCAACTAATAAGAGCGTCAAACTCATCCGCAAGCTCTTTCATCCTAAATTCATAATCAGGCCAATAACGGATCTTCGCTTCGGGATAATAGTGAGCGCTCAGACTTGCGTTCTTTTCGTCGCTGACGATAAGCGGAATGCCGAGAAGCGAGGCGAGAGGCGTAATGTGGTCGATGAAGGAGCTTCGAAAACTAACATTTAAAGCACAAGATTTTGAAATCATAAAGCTAATTTTTGCATTCACAAGAACATCAAGAGAGATCATGATGGAAAACATGCTTCTAGATCAATTTAATTTTGCCGACCTCACGCATCGCTTGAATCCAAACGTCCCCACTTGGAGCGGCTCCTGCGGGTTTTGCCTGGAGATTAAGAGAGACTACGACCGGGTCTTTCGCGTCCAGCAGATAAAGCTGCATGCAGGCGTCGGCACGCACATGGACGCCCCCGCCCACCGCTTCGAAGGGGGGCTTTCGATTGCCGAGATTCCACTCGAAAAGCTCATTGCCCCCTTGGCCCTTCTCGATGTCTCAGGCAAAGCCGGAGAAACCTATCTCCTCTCCAGAGAAGAGATCGAAGCGTATGAATCGCTGCATGGCCAGATTGCACCCGGCTCCCTTGTCATCGCCTATACCGGCTGGAGCCGTTTTTGGACGAACCCGGAGTCATACAGCAATAGGATGCGCTACCCGGCCGTCTCCGAAGAAGCGGCCCGGCTTTTGCTCGAGAGAAACGTCGTAGGCCTGGGGATCGATACGCTCTCCCCGGACCGCCCCGATTCGGACTTTCCCGTGCACCGGCTCCTTTTAGGCGCAGGCAAATACCTCATTGAAAATGTGGCAGACTGTGCGGCCGTGCCTCCCAAAGGAAGCTTTGCGATGGCCCTCCCTCTCTTTGCCGAAGAGGCGGCAGAAGCCCCCATCCGCCTCCTCGCACTAACCCCAAAAAGCTTATGACCAAAGAGCTGACTTTTTTCACGCCAAAGATAACCACCCCCTGCCCGCTGCCCCTTTTTCTTGCATCCGTCAAAGCGGGATTTCCCTCTCCTGCCGACGACTTTCTAGAGAAAAAGCTCGATTTGAACGAGCATCTGATTCGGCATCCGGCAGCGACCTTTTTCGTGCGCGTCGACGGAGACTCGATGCAAGGCGCCGGCATCCACCGAGGCGACATCCTCATCATCGACCGCTCCCTTGAGGCGCAAGACGGTAAGATCGTCGTCGCCGTGATCAATGGAGAGTTTACCGTGAAGCGGATCCGCTTTGGGAATGGGGCCCTTGTCCTCGAGCCGGAAAACCCGCGCTACGCCCCGATCCGCATCGATCCCGACTCAGACTTCCAGGTCTGGGGCGTCGTCACCTACATCATCCATCAAGCACACTGATGTTTGCCCTTGTCGACTGCAACAACTTCTACGCGTCTTGCGAAGAGGTCTTCACCCCCTCCCTTGCCAAGCATCCGCTGGTGATCCTCTCGAATAATGACGGCTGCGTGATCGCCCGCTCAAAAAAAGCCAAAGAGCTCGGCATCAAGATGGGCGATCCGGCCTTCCTCTATAAAGACCGCAAAGAGATCCGGATGCTCTCTTCTAATTTCGCCCTCTATGCGGACATGTCGGAGCGCGTCATGCAGACGCTGGAGTCCTTTTCTCCCAATATGGAGATCTATTCGATCGACGAAGCCTTTTTTCTTTTGGAAGAAAACCTCGCCTTTGAAGAGGAGTGCCTCCGTATGCGCAGCAAAGTCAAGCAGTGGACGGGGATTCCGATCTCCATCGGCGTCGCCCCGACAAAAACGCTCGCCAAGCTAGCCAATCATTCGGCAAAAAAAAATCAAACCGGCGTCTCTGTCCTGACAGAGCCGGAAAAGATCCGAGAAATCTTGGAAAAAACGGCCCCCCATGAGATTTGGGGCCTGGCAAAAGCCTCCGAAGAGAGGCTCAGGGCCAAGCAGATCTATACCGCGGCCCAGCTCAGAGATGCTCCTGACAGTTTAATCCAAAGCGCGCTTGGCCTCATGGGCTTGAAGACGGCCCTCGAGCTTCGCTCCATCCCCTGCTTTCCCTTGGAAGAAGAAATCTCTAAGCGCCAATCGATCGTCTGCTCGCGCTCGTTTAGCGAAAAAGTTACGGATAGGGCCGTCCTTGAAGAAGCGATTGCGGCCTTTGCCAGCCGCGCCGCCGAAAAGCTGCGCGAGCAAGAGAGCCGGGCGGCGTTTCTCTCGGTCTTTATCCGGACAAGCCCTTTTGCAAAGCCCTTTGAGTCGCGCTCTTGCCACGTCACACTGCCAATTCCAAGCGACTACACGCCGGAGCTCATCCGTCTGTCTAAAGAGGCGCTCGCCCGCATCTTGACGCCGGGCGTCGCCTACAAAAAGGCCGGGGTGATGCTCGGCGATTTTTCAGATGCCGGCTCGCTTCAAACAGATCTCTTTGCGCCCTCTCAGGACAACCCCAAAAAAAACGCGCTCATGCAAACAATCGACCGGATCAACCGCCGCTATGACAAAGAGCAAGTCCATTCCGCTGCGATGGGGCTTAAACGGCAGTGGCGAAGCGCCAGATCTAGCGCAACGCCGAACTTTACGACATCCTGGAGCGACATTCCTGTTATCCGAGATTAAAAATCTTGACTTACAAAACCCCCGACAGTTAGTATCCATAATAAATAAAAACGAGACCTACCATGAACAATCAGTTTTTATCAAAAAGATTAGCGCTTCTTAAAAACAAAGGTTTTTACCCCAAAGTAATTTACGATATCGGCGCTTTTCAAGGACATTGGAGCCATGCCGTAAGCCAGACCTTTCAGGAAAGCGAGTTTTATCTTTTCGAAGCAAATACAGAGAATCGGCCGATCCTAGAGAAACAGCCTTTTCCGTTCTTTTTAGAGCTTCTGGGGGATGAAGAAAAAGAAATGGCGTTTTATTGCAAAGAGAGTCCTTGCACAGGAGAGAGTATCTTTTGCGAGCAAAGCTCTTATTTTCAACAAAACCCAGTCGTTCGCCGAGTCAAAATGAAAACCCTTGCGTCTGTAGTTGAGGCCAACAAGCTTCCCCAACCCGATCTCGTCAAGGTGGATGTACAAGGAGCGGAATTAGCGATCCTTCAAGGCAGTAAAGAGCTGATCCAAAGTGCGGAGGCAGTGATCTTAGAGACGAAAATTTTGGAGTACAACCTGGGAGCGCCTCTAGGACATGAGCTCATCGCCTATATGTCCGAGCTAGGGTACCGGATCCTCGATATTTTAGAGCTCCACTATCTGCAAACAGGGGAGCTCAATGAGGTGGACTACCTCTTTGTCAAATCAAATTCCAGACTCATCGCCCAACCTCCTTTTTCCGTTTGAGATCAAGGCCTCGAATAAATTTTGCAAAGGCTTTTTGAATCGCTTTAGGATTGTCGAGCCAGCTGCAATGCCCCCCGTTTTTGATGAAAAGAAGCGTCACGTTTTCCCGGTCAAAGCGAGAGTCGTTTTGATAGACGGAAAAGGGGCACATGCAATCGTATTTCCCGCCGATGATCAGTGCAGGGACTCTCTCGGGAACCCACTTTGCCGTAAAATTCATCTCGGTAGCTTTTTTGAGCCACCAAAGCGCCGGCTCATATTGGCAAACTGTTTGGGCGAATAATTTTCTTCCGGCTTCGATCCCGGAGGGAGGGAAGTAGTAAGGCGTGCAAGCTTCTAGCGCCGCCTCGAATGTTTCTTTGCTGGGATTGGCGGAAAATGCTGCAATCTCGGCATCGAATGAAGGCAAAGAAAATCGCTTGGCATACTCAAGCGCCGCCTCTTGCCAAAGAGAAGGGGTCGAATGGAGGACTATAAATCCTTTGAGGCTCTGTTCGAGCTGAGGAAAAAGAAGGGGGAACATCCCGCCAAAGGAGTGGCCGACGAGGATCGGATTGGAAAACTTATCGATAACCTGAGGAAAGATCTCCAACCACTGATTATAATCTTGAGCCTCATCCTCCACTTTATTCGTACCTGAGCCGGGCAGATCAATGAACCAGACGTTGCCGGGCAAGTTGAGCAGGTCCACTAAACTTTGGAGATAGCTCGAATCCGAGCCGGGCCCTCCCGGCAAAAAGAGCCAG
This sequence comes from bacterium, assembly GCA_021809325.1. Taxonomy (GTDB): domain Bacteria; phylum Chlamydiota; class Chlamydiia; order Chlamydiales; family SM23-39; genus JAKBAE01. The sequence continues at coordinate 26,061 of JAKBAE010000007.1, read as the reverse complement.
TTATAAGGCTTGGAGCCGTTTGTTTGGACCAGTTCGTAGCGCACGCGGTTTTCATCGAAAAAAAATCTCCTTGGAGTTTCTGAAAACACCAAAACGGGCAACATCAAAAAAAGCGAAGCGATCCAACGAAAAAGTCTCATGGCAAACTCCAAAAATTTGAGGGGAAGATTATGCCAAAATAATTGATAATCGGATAGGGAAAGGAGCGAGAATTGAAAAAAAGCTTAAACGACGCCATTATCGAGTGCCGCCTTTGCCCGAGGCTCGTCGAGCACCGTGAGTCAGTCCCCTCGCGAAAATGCTATGCATCGGAGACCCATTGGCGAAAACCGATCCCGGGATTTGGAGATCCCGAGGCGTGGCTGTTGATCTTGGGACTCGCCCCTTCCTCGGACGGTGCAAACCGCACCGGGCGGATCTTTACGGGCGACCCTTCTGCAAAGTTTTTGATCCGCAATCTCCACGCTGCAGGATTTGCCAACCAGCCTGATTCATTGCATAGACAAGATGGGCTCAAGCTCATCGGCTGCTACCTTACCGCAGCGGTCAAATGCGTCCCGCCGAAGCATAAACCGCTGCCTATTGAAATCGAGCGATGCAGCCGTTATTTGGAAGAAGAGCTCACACTCCTGCCCCGCTTGAAATCCGTCCTTGCGCTTGGGCAGATCGCGTTTCAAGCCTATAAATCCCATCTCTTGCGTCGAAACATTGCCTGCCGCTCCTTCAAGTTCGCCCACGGCGCCTGTTATGAATGTGAAGGAGTCCCTCTTCTCTATGCGAGCTATCACCCCAGCCCCCAAAACACCAATACAGGGGTGCTCACAGACCAAAGCTTCCAATGCCTTTTAAAAAAAATCCAAGAGAGGGCTCTTTGAGAGGAAAGTGTCTTTGCATAGTGGCCTTAAGCGCCTCTCTTTTTGCGATTGAAGAAGAGGAAAAAAAACCTGTTCCCATCGGCAATTTCTCCGTTCCGCCCGCAACGCAGGTTTCCCCGCTCATCAGCTTTGGACAACTGCTGATCGGCAAACAAGTTCTCTTTCCGGAGCTGTCGGGATCCTACACGCAAGGGCGAAAAAGCAGCTCAAATTTGCTCGTCCCAAACGTCATCTATGGGATTTTGGACGACCTTTCCCTCGCCCTTTTTGTCCCATACAATTTAAAAAACCGCTCCGGCCCCTTGCATTCATCAGGGGTGGGAGATCTTCTCTTACAGGCGGAGTATGGGTACTACAACCTGACCTACCGAGAGGCGATTTTTCAGACTACCGTCGTCGGGGCCATCCAGTTCCCTACCGGATCGAGCATAAAAAATCCTCCGACAGGCAACGGATCGTGTAGCTACTTTTTAGGGACAACCTTTGCCTATCTTACGCCAAATTGGTACGCATTCGCATCTCCGGGCGCCCTAATCACTACTACCCGTCACGGCACTAAATTCGGCAACTCCTATCTCTATCAATGGGGCTTTGCCCGGTATATCGGCCCCTTGAGCCCGCCGGGCTGGGTTTTCGATTTGATGGTCGAATTTGACGGACAGTATGTTGAGAGGGACAGGATCGATGGCAAAACCGATCCCGATTCCGGAGGGAATTCGCTTTTTGTGACGCCAAGCATTTGGCTCTCATCCAACCGCTGGATTTTTCAATGGGGCATCGGATTTCCCCTAATACAGAATTTGAATGGAAAGCAAGATAAGTCGACCTATTCAATTGCCTATAACCTGGGCGCGGCACTTCAGTTTTAATATATTTATAACAAATATTACTGTTCTATAAAAAAATTATCTTCTTTTTTCGTTTGTATTTAATATTAAAAATATTTATTTGTATTTTTGTAGCGGGAATAAGTTTTCCGCCCATTAAACAAACAAACACAGAGTAGAGTTATGAACTTAATAAACGTTACTAATCAAGACACCGTATCGGACACAATAGTCACTCAAAATTCGTCCCCTTATATCACATCGATGGGAGCAGGCGCTCTCTCGACAAGCTCAACAGGGGCCAGCTGCACAGCTATCGGCCACCAAGCGCTCTCTTCTAATACGAGTGGTGATTTCAACACCGCCTTAGGAGCCGGTGCGCTTTCCTCGAATACAACACACAGTTTTAACACAGCCGTAGGAGCTCATGCGCTCTCTGGTGCCAACACGCAAGACTCCATTACTGCCATAGGGGCATATGCGCTCTCTGCCAATACGAGCGGGGACCACAACACCGCTGTGGGCGCTAATGCGCTTGCTGCAAATCTAGACGGCTATGAAAATGCCGCCTTAGGGAATGATGCGCTCGCTACCAATACGTCAGGCTATGATAACGTCGCTGTAGGATCTTCCGCACTTAATGCCAATACAACAGGCGGAGAGAACACCGGCATAGGATATTTTGCTCTTAGCAGCAATACGACGGGCAGCTTTAACACCGCTATAGGATCAGGTGCTCTTGCCAGCAATACGACGGACAGTAACACCGGCGTAGGATATAGCGCGCTTAGCAGTAATACGACAGGCGCTAACAACACCGCTGTAGGAAACCAAGCTCTTAGGAACAGCTCGACAGGATCTAGAAACACTGCCATAGGAAATATTGCGCTTGAAACCGCCAGTATAGCTGATGACAACACCGCCATAGGACATTGGACTCTGTCTTCCAATACAACAGGCCTCGGCAACACTGCCGTGGGATCCTTTGCGCTCCAGGCCAATACAACTGGCGCTTATAACGCAGCAGTTGGGTTTAATGCGCTTTACAGCAATGTGATAGGCGGCTCTTGTACAGCAATGGGCTGTAATGCTCTCTATGCCAACACCAACCCTTACAACACAGCATTTGGAGCCGGCGCTTTGCAGAGCAATACTACGGGAGATAGCAATACAGCCGTAGGATACCAAGCGCTTACCTCTAATGTAGCAGCCGGCTTTAATGTCGCTATGGGCTACCAGGCCCTTTATACTAATGTTGTAGGGCATGATAATGTCGCCGTCGGTTATCAAGCGCTTTATGCCAATGATAACATCGCAAATACCGCTGTTGGATCAAACGCTATGTTTTCAAATAGAGGCGGGAACCAAAACGTCGCCATGGGCACTTCAGCTATGTATAGCAACTTAAGCGGCAGTATGAATATCGCGATTGGAACTCAGGCCTTATACACCCTAGTGGATGGCGGCGAAAATGTTGCTGTAGGATCATATGCCATGCAATTCACCGGTCAGGGGGGGGTCGTACCACTCAACAACACGGCTGTAGGACATTATTCTCTAAATGCTACTAATGGCAATAATAATTGCGGCGTAGGCTACTCGGCTTTAGCCAATGGGGGAACTTACGGTTCTTGCACAGCGATGGGGATGAATGCTCTCACCGGCAATACAGGTGATAATAACACGGCCTTCGGTGCAGGCGCCATACCCTTTTTCGGCTTCTCCGGAACTGAGAATACAGCAATTGGCTATCAGGTAGGTGCGAATTACAGTGGCAGCGAGTCGAACAATATCTTGATCGGCGCGAACGTTTTGGGGATAGCAGGCGAATCGAATGTCACTCGTATCGGCGCGACAGCCTCAATGACGCAGTGCTACATCGGCGGCATCTATGGCACGGTTTCAACGGCAGGCACGGTGAGCGCGCCAGTAGTGATCGACCCGCACGGGCAGCTTGGAACAATCGGGCCAATGACAAATGGCCAGGTTCTCATTGGATCTACCGGCGCGAATCCGGCAGCAGCCACCCTGACTCCTGGAAACGGTATTGTGATTACTAATTCTGCGGGAGGGATTACGATTGCGTCGACTGCTGCAGGAGTTGTTTGGGGAACCGTTTCCACCAACACGGCGGCGACCTCTAATCACGCCTACCTTGGAGTTTCGGGCACGGTCTCGGTTTCTCTTCCGGCCAGCTCTGCTTTTGGCGACTTGTTGACGGTTTCTCTGAAAGGAGGCAATCAAATTTCAGTTCAACAAAGCGGATCGCAAACGGTCCAGTTTGGAGATGTACTAGTGCCGGTTAGCGGAAGTATTACTTCGAATAACCAAGGAGACACGCTCAACATGGTTTGCATAGCCGATAATGCAGACTGGCTGGTGACCTCATCTGTAGGCAACTGGACCTACTAACTAAAAGTGAAATGGGTTCATTTAGGGAGGTATTCGCAGATTGCGGATATCTCCCTCTATAAACCGATATCTGCGGAGAGAAGCACGGAGAATGCCTTATGCTTGTATTCCGATGGAGAATAGAGAGTTCCCGAAACTTGGGGCAAAAAACGAACAGAGGGGTTGATATTGAATGCAACTCCGGCAGAGCCTTGCAGCCATAGTCCATTGCTTTTAGGTCGATCGACAAAGATATCGAGATTGGCAATAGGAATGATCTCAGTAAGATATTTCCAGTTGGTCGTAAAAATCTTATTTGCTTCTATAGAAAAATCCCAATCCGTTTCATAGTGATGCAATTTCCTAAAACCAAGGACCATCAGGATATTTGTATCCCAAAATCGCAAGTGCCCATCCAATCCATAAAATAAAAAAGGGTCAATCGAGTATTCAGCATTGTCGTCATAGAAAGCGTTATGAGAGAGATAAGCGCCAAAGGTTTGATTGGAAACTTCGTAGGCGGCCCTTAAACTGTATCCTTGCGCATCATTTCCCATAGTAACTTGAGGGGCGCCATTCCATGTAGCAATCCAATAAAAACCACCCAGCATTCCATTGAGGCCAACCATCTGGCTTGTATCAGGCGTGTATTCGGCGGCTTTCCACTGTCGATTCAATACGTTATGATGCTGAACGGTATCGTTGCCATCTGTGATGTAGGGGGAATCAAAACCGCCAAAGATATTTAGGCTGTTACTCAAAAGATTGAGCATAGCAAACCCTTCATCGAAGGTCACAGAAAAGCCGTTGTCGTCAGTCGCGGAAAAAACGGTAAAGAAAAACACTTTTCCCGTACGACCGGCGAGGTAGGCATTGACTTCACTGTAGGCCCTTAACTGCAATTGCTTATCTTCATTTGTAAGCGCTGTAGTCGAATCGGCAGAAAAATGCTTATCTACAGGGAGCAAATATACATGGCCGGAAATCACTTCCGGCGTCATAGCGAGCTTTCCATAATCCTTTTGAATTAGAATTTCCCCGCCGGTTTCCAAAAATATCTTCCCATATTCGGTTAACTGCGGATAGGCCGTATGGCAAACATTGCAATCAACCCCAAGATTTCTTGCAAAACTCGGCACCGCTTCAAGTGTTTTACTACAAAGAAGAAGAAAAAGAGCTAAATAAAATCTCATTTCTTTTCTGACAATGAACGCACATACTTGATTAATGCCTTGCGATCCGCATCGCTCAGTTTTTGCTGAAATGCGGGCATTACTCCTTTGCCGTTCGTAATGATATCGAATATTTCTTCATCGGAGAGCTGATCGGTGGACGGGCTGGCCAAATCGGGCAAATTGGAAATCGCTTTGCCCATGGGGGTATTTCCATGGCCCTCAGTCCCATGGCATACAGCGCAGTTATTGTTGAAGAGCTGTTGTCCATTTTGTCCGTAAAGAGAAGCGAAGAGCCCGCTAAAAAAGAGGACAGCCAAAATTCTAGATTTCAATTTTTTGACTGACTCCCGGTTTGAACTGTTCCCACTGTACGTACAACTGATCGTCCTTGATCACATAAGGCAAAGTGTCCAACGACCTGGGAGCAGGCCCGCTTAACACCTGTCCTTTAATATTAAAAATGCTGGCGTGGCAAGGACAGAAAAATTTCTTCAAGGCCGGGTCCCAATTGTAGCGGCATCCTAGGTGAGGACAAAACGGAGAAAAAACCGTCACTTTATCCCCTGCATGCTTCACCACCCATACTTGTTGGATCTTATTCTCCTTAATAAATTCATCCTGAGCAATCATTTGGAAAGAAAGCTGAGTTGGATGTTCTTCAACTAAGGTCTTAAAGCCGTCCACCTCAAAAAGACGTTGTTTTCTGCTAGTGTTATAGAAAGGGCTTACGAGATAAGAGCCAAAAGACCAGCCTAAGGCAGCAATGATAAATAGTGAAACGACTGTTACAACTGCTTTAAAATAACGAGACTGTTTCATAGAAGAGGGTATAGGACACTTACCCAGAAACAATCAAGGATTTTTTTACAAACCCACCCAGCGCCACAACAACTCCCTGAGAGAGCACAAATAGAAAGAGGAGTAAAAAAGATCCGCTTGTAAATCCATAAGAGTGCAAACCGATGCTCAAGAAGTTCACGCCGAACCAGGAAAAGGCTGTCACGACATTTCCAAATACGGAGAGCACCATCAGTCCTCGCGCTTGGATGAGTCCGCCTAGCCGGGCATGAAGGATCAACAAATTCCACAAAATGATTAAAAGGGCCCCGTTTTCTTTTGGGTCCCACCCCCAAAAACGGCCCCAAGACTGATCTGCCCAAAACCCGCCTAAAACAGTACCCAGAAAGCTAAAGAATGCACTAAAACAAATGATCCCATAAACGAGCGTCTCAAGAGTGCGGCCTCCGGAAAATTTTCGAGAAAAAAGCGTCCCAAGAATCCAGATGGTGCCAAAAGTTCCGGCTAAAAAAGTTGCGCTATAGCCTAAAGTAATGGCCACCACATGCGTCGAAAGCCAAAAATTCGAGTTCAACACAGCTCGAAGCGGCTGCATGGTATCGCTGGTAAAGGAAAAGTGGTGTGCGATAAGCAATGTCAAAGAGCCGACCACTGCTCCGGCAATCAACCCCAAGCGATTGCGATAGAAAAATTCAATGCCAAGGCTCATCAACACGGCTGCCCAACCGACAAAGAGCGCCGAGGAATAAAGATTTGTCACCGGAGGTCGTCCTTCGAGATACATTCGAGCAAATAGCCCAAAAGTATGAATGAGAAACCCGCCTACAAATACCCAAAGCGGAATCTTATTTTTCAAGATGGCCGACAGTAAAATGGCTGATAGGTAGCAGAAAATCCCAATGTAGAAAGGTTGGAGCCGATTAAAGAAGACCTCAAAAGAAATTTTTGAGGACGGCTTTAAAATAGAGATCGGGTTTCCTTGCTGATAATCTGAAATGAGCCGGACAAACTTTTCAATCGGACCCAAAAGTCTTTTGTCTTTATCGCTAGAGAGAAGAGCTTCTCCCATGTTCAACCATTGCCCCTCAAAAGGAATCATTTGAAAGTAAGCAACATTCGAGAGAAATTGATACCGTTCTTGATGCCAGGGATCGCTATAGTGATTTTGAAAATCTAAAAATTCCTCGGGAATATTAGTAATTTCCGCAATCCAAAAGCTATTCGCCAATCGCAAATAGATCTCAATCTGCTGCCATAAAGTGATGACGGCCCTCTGAAAAGAATCTCTTGCTTTTTCTTCTATTTGCAGAGCCAAAGAAGACAAAGCAAACAGGTCATTAAATTTCGGCTGCAGCTCACTAATCGAATAATAAGCTCTTGCATTGCTTTTGCTTTCAAGTAATCTTAAAAGATCTAAATTTTCGACACGGATCAATTTCATCTCTTTAGATTTCTTAGAATTCATCAAGACATCGAGAAGCCAGTCGATGGGAGCAATTGTTTGCTGCTCGTATTTTAGCGATTGCGATCCATGAAGCATCAAGAGGGAGTTCCGGGCAACGGTATCGAGCGGTTTGATGCGACCGTCTTGCTGAACGGGTAAGTATTGAAGAGACGCAGCGTTTGCAAAAATGGGGAGAAACACCATGCAAGCAACGGCTATTTGCACTCTTCTAGAAACAAAGAAACGAGTGAAAAAGTGGGTGAGAAATCCTAAGAGGACCAAAAGACAAGAGAGATAGGGGGAGAGTGCAAAGGGATTGGATACAACTTTTAAAATCGATTCGTCTTCTGTAAACCCTGCTTGATACAGTGTTTGTCCTAAAAATCTGAAAGGCTGGTTCATGGAGATAAATGCAACTCGAAGGAGCTTGCCTTCAGGGGTAAAAACCAATAGATAGCTCGAATAGTGTTTAGGAATATTCGTGCCTGGGTGTAGCTCTTGACGAAATTCAACAAGCTCGACTTGAAACGGGGCCTGATTTCCTACGCTTTTCTTTTCGCCTACTTTGAGCGAAAGAAATGATTCCGAAGAAAAAATCCCCGAAAGCACCTCGCCTACTAACAAAAATAGAATTCCGAAGTGGATCAAATAGATGCCCAGCCTTTTCCCCGAAAAAGTAAGCATGGAGCTGAAGAGATTGAGAGCAAACAAAACCCCTATTGCATATCCGCCCGGGAAAACAGGAACTTCTTTCGGCAAAAAATCAAACTGCCAAAAGATAAAAAAAGCACGAAAGATTTTTTCTTGAGCTTCGAGCGATCCCCAATAGATTTGTGCGATTGTTCCAAACACAACTAAGATCATGAAAAGAACGATGTTAACGATCGCCAGCTTGATTGACGAAAAAAATTTCATCTTTTGCGTCTAATGAAAATAAAATTCAAAACAACCAAACACCCCAACACTCCTATAAAATAATAAAAGAAGCGATGCGGCGAAACACCGGGGTGTTGGATTTGGCCTCGGTCAACTCCATTGATTTGAAGGATATAGGCTTCGATATCTGCGATTTGCTGCTGCGTGAGAACTTCCGTATCTCCAAAAGCTGGCATCTCAATTTCCTTTGAGGCCCCGCCATGTTGAATGATCATGTCGATATTTTTAACAAAAGTGGAAACAGTTTGGCTGTAAAAGGCTGGGCTGATCGGATTTAAACTCGGAATAATGGGGATCACCGGTTTTCCTTGCGGGCCATGGCAATTCATGCAATAGGCCTCATATAACCGTTCTCCATTTTCTTCATTGCCAACAATGTGAATTGCTTCGCCATTGGGCAAAACTTTCTTTGTTAGAGACTTTTCATGCGAGGGGCTTGCGATAAAATTTTGAGATACGGGAATGGCTGCCTCTTTTGGTTTGCTGAGAAGGCCTAGAATCGTCATTGCTGCAATAAAGGCGCAAAAGAGGGAGCCAAAAAAAACGATAAACGGGCGTTTGAGCGGATGACGCTCTTCCGATCGATCGATAAAGGGAAGAGAGGCAAAAAAAAGGAGAATGAGAAGAGGAATCCCCGCGATGCCAAGCGGCTCCCAAGGGCCGGGAAAATATTTTAAAAGTTGGTAAAAAAAAGAAAAGGTCCATTCGGGCTTAGGGATGTAGATAGTATCTAAAGGATCTGCCGCTCCGGAAAATGGAGGAGGGACAAAGACGGTTAAAGAAACCAACAAAACAAAAATAGCTAAAGATACAATCGTATCTTTGAAAATCTGATCCGGCCAGAATCGGCCTTCACTATTTTGCTTCTCCTTTTTCCAAGTGCCCGCACTTCCATATCTTCGAAATAAAAGCACATGTAAAACGACAAACACCCCAATAAGAGCCGGGAGGATCACGACGTGAAACGCAAACATTCTGCTAAGAATGGCCTGCCCCATGGATTCGGATCCCCAAAATATGGATTGAAGAAGTGATCCGATCCACGGCAAACTTCCAATCATGTCAAACCCAACCTTGCAAGCCCAATACCCTTTTTTATCCCAAGGAAGGATTGGGCCTGTGAACATGAAAAGGACTGTCAACAATAAAAGGAAAATTCCTGAAAACCAAACGAGCTCTCTTGGCTTTTTATAAGCGCCCCAAATGAAGACTCGAATGATATGCACTCCTACGACAACTGCAAAAGCAGCTGCGCCCCAATAATGCAGCCCATGGACCAGCCATCCAAAGGGAACATCGATTCTTAAGTAGGAGAGGCTAGTATATGCATGGTCAACGGTTGGAACGTAGACAAACATTTGCCAGATGCCTGTCAAGACGAGAAGGACCAGCAAAAAGAGGGCTGCACTTCCTAACGCATAAGAATACTTGGCCCCTCCGGGAATCCCTTCTTCAAAAAGCGCCTTTTTAATTGAAGAAAGGGGAAGACGATCTCGAAACCATTGATTCCATTTCGTAAACACACGCTATGCTATAATGCTCTAAAATATTTTATGTCAAGGAGAACCCATACCCCTTTCACCTCAATAGCAGCCACGCAAAACGAATTAAAGGAAACTGTATAGTCACATGCTTTTTAATTTCTTCAATAGCGCCTTTTCAAACCAGTCAGGCACCCATTCACTTTTCATTTCCAATATTTTTCCATCGGTAATTTCCGCCAACCAAATCGGCTCCTGACGTGAATTATCAAAGATATAGGCTCGATTGATGAATTGAATAGCTTGGCTCAGTAGAGCCAATGAACGATCATAGCGATTCCGGATTTTATTCTTAGGAACCGAATGACCTCCAGTTTTGATCCGATGCTGAATACGCGTAATATTGATTTCAGGATCTTCTGTTGCGATAAAATAAAGATAAGTTCGATATCCCTTTTCCTGAGCCTTTTGTAGAATCTCTATTTTCCCAGGATGAGACATGACCGTTTCAAACGTAAAAGAATTTCCCATTTGGATTAGCTTGTGTCGGATAAAATCAGTTGCAGCAGAAGCCAGATAGGAATCAATCTTCATTTCGTCAATGATGAGTTTATTATCGCCGAATCGCAAATCTTTGGTGGGTTCTTCTATGTCAAACCGTTTATCAGCTACATAATACATATCTGATGGTTCTTCCGATTTAACTTCTCGATACCATCTAGTCCTTTTGTCGTAGTCATAACGAGTTGTAAATTTCGGAATCCCCGCAATTTTCAACCATTTCCTCCAATCTTTGTACACGCTCAGAGCTGGCGACTGCGCGATCTTCGTAGCCGGAGGATCCCCATATAGCCATCGCTCCAGTTCATAGCACTTGTATGTCTCGGTTTCACCATGGAGCCACATGCGTGTGATCTTTTCTTGACAGCTTTCCTCAGACACCGGCTCGAATTCCGGATTATTCTCTTTAACTTCGTTCCAAAAGGATCTTTCCTGAGTGATTTCGGCTTCGAATTCATCGAGAAGGCAATAGATCTCCTTGATAGGGTCGCTCATTATTCTTCTAGTCCTTCCTTGCTTACGGATGGGATCAAACCTCTCACATCAACGGAATCGAGATTTGGCAAGGGCTTGGATATTTTTAGCCTTTGCTTCACTTTCTTGATGTGTTCTTCGGGAGGGATATTTTCAGGAGGTGTCCCTCCGATTTTTTCAATGGCTGCCCGAACTTCCTTTCCAACCATGCAGTGGGTGTCCATCGCATCTCTTTGATTTTTGATGTTATCCCGCTTAAGTTTCTCTCGGGTCTGCGACATCCGAAATTGGTTCGCAATCAACTCGGTTGTCCCCATTCGATCCATCAAGTTTTCATTATGGGGGATGCCCTTGCGGCTCTTAATTGCATCCACGCCCAACCCACCATAGAGTCCCTTGTATCCTGCATCATGGAAGATACCGAACATCTTATTTTGAACTCCTGCATCACGGGCAGCTCCTGAAAGAGCTTTGAACTCTACAGTAGTTTGCTCCCGCGTTTCTACTCTCTCAAGATCCGCCGCCATCTGGTCTGAAATCTCTTGCCGTCGGGTTTGAAAGGCAAAATACTGCTGAGCTTGAGCAATTTCCGGCTTTCTCGGATCTCCGTTCTGAGCAATCAAATAACAGGCAAAACGGGAAAGATGGTAATCGTCGATCTTCCTATCTGCCTGGCTTCCAATCTCGACCATTTTACCGGCGCCGGCAAAATGGTTCGAAGGATCGTTGCCAGATTGCTTGCAAGACTCTATGGCTTTTTTGATTGCAAGTTCAAATCGCTGCCATTTTGTATATCCCAAACAAGACTGCAAATCCCTTGCGCTCCAATACTCGACACCGAATTGGTTCACCTTTTTAAGAGACTCAAACGTTGGATTAGCTGGAACCGGTGTATTTGAATTCATCGGATTTCTCCTTGGAAAAATTTTTCTGAGATATGATTGCTGAATTTCTTGGTCGTCTGAGCATCGAGGTGAGTGTAGCGCTGAAGCATGGCAAGTGTACGATGACCCATCGCGGTGGCCAATTCTAAATTGGAAGCTCCCGTGCTGGCGGCAAGGGTGGCGAATTGATGTCGGAGATCATGAAAGTGATAGTCTTCGATTCCGGCTCGTTTAACCGCTTGCATCCACGCCTTTTTGATATCAATCCGCCCAAAAGCGGTCTTGCTGGCAAAGACAAGCGGCTTCGCAGATTGACGGGCTGCGTATAAAGCCTTGAGTTGATCGATCACGGGATCAGCCAAGGCAACACTGCGAGGGCGCCCATTCTTCGTCTCTTTGAGAAAAACGATGCCTTTTTCGAGGTCGACATGTCGCCATTCTAAACTGAGGATCTCTCCGCGACGCGCACCGGTAGTCAGGGCAAAGAGAACGATAGGATAGAGGAGGGAGGATTTGCTTTGCTTACAGGCTTTGAGAAGACAGGCGACCTCGGCATCGGTGAGGATTCGGTCACGGCCTGGATCTTCTTTGAGTTTGAGCAGGTTTTTGCAAGGATTTTCTATGATCCAGCGGAGCTTCTTGACGGCATAGCTCAAGGTCGAGGACAGAGTGGCCGTATAACGGTTGATCGTCGAGGCGCTGCGCTTGCGGCCATCAGGCAGAGGTGAATCGATGAGGAGTTTACGCTCTTGAGAAATGAGCTCGGGGGTGATATGTACCAGGGCGTAAGCTCCTAGACGCCCCTTCCAATAGTCGAACTGGGATTGGCAGTTCTTAAGAGAGCGGTGATGGGAAAGCGCGCCGTCAGCGATCAGGCGGTCGATGAGCTCTGCGTAGGTATGATGCTGGTTGTGGGCTTCAAAATTGAACTGGCCGAGTTTGATGCGGCGTTCGGTTTCTTTCGCCCAATCGTCGGCTTCTTGCTTACGATCGAAGTGATTGCAGACGGTGGGATAGCCTTTGATGCGGATGACAGCACGCCAGGCTGTCTTACCATCTTTGGATTTGCGCTTGTAAATGGAAGCCATGCTCTAACCTTTGGTTGCAGGGTTGGAGCGATTGGAAGAGGTGCTGAGTAATTTTGTTCTTCGTTGCACCGCGCTTGCACCGTTTGCCTAAAATCTTGCGCTCAAAATATCTTTTGAGTCAAGTTGCTTTGAGCTGATGTGCAAAAGATTGTGTGGGATAGAAAGTTGAGACTTGATGGATTCGAACCATCGACCCTCTCATTAAAAGTGAGATGCTCTACCGCTGAGCTAAAGTCTCATAAAAACTGACCCCAAGGGGATTCGAACCCCTGTTATCGGAATGAAAATCCGGTGTCCTAGACCTGACTAGACGATGGGGCCAGGACTACATTAAGATACTGATTTTTCCATCAGCACTCAATGAAAAACGTTTGATATCTTAGCGAATTTCTCCCATTTTTGGCAAATTGAAAAATGTCCATTTTTTTTGGCCATGAGAGTCTCGCTAAGAGATTTTTTAAACCGTCATGATCTCTTTTTCTTTTTCCGCACACGCAGAGTCTATATCTTTGCAAAAACGGTCGGTGAGGTCCTGGATCGTCTTCTCATATTTTTTCATCATATCTTCAGGAAGATCGCCATCGTTTTTCTGCTTGCGCACCAAGTCGTTGAACTTGCGGCGCACTTCGCGCATCGCAATTTTCGACTTTTCGCCAAGCTCCTTGCACTGCTTCGCAATCTGCTTGCGGATCGTCTCGTCCATCGGCGGCACATTGACCCGGATCACCTTGCCGTCCACCATCGGATGGATGCCCAGGTTCGCAGCTTCGATCCCCTTCGCAATCGCGTGGACCGACCCCGCATCAAACGGAGTGACGAGGATCTGCCTTGACTCCGGCACTGTTACACTTGCCACATTCTTGATGGGCATATGGCTGCCATATACCTCAACCTGGACCTTGTCCAGCATCCCTGAGCTCGCACGGCCCGTCCTGAGAGATTTCAGTTCTTGCTTCAGATGCTCCAACACCGCGTGCATGGCCGCTTTGACTTGCGCTTCGATTCCGCTCATGATTTACCTCTCCTCAACTAGTGTTCCTACGTTTTCTCCAAAAACAGCCCTTTTCAAGGTCTGATCGCTAAAAATATTCATCACCCGGATCGGAAGGCGGTTTTCCCTGCAAAGCGCTATCGCCGCCGCATCCATCACGTTCAGCTCTTTCGCAAGAACCTCCGAATAGCTCACCCGGCTATATTTGACAGCGTCGGGATGCGCAATCGGATCTTTGCTATAGATCCCGTCTACCTTCGTCGCCTTGATGAGCACTTCAGCTTGGATCTCAAAGGCTCTTAGCGCGGCAGCCGAATCAGTTGTGAAATAAGGATTTCCCGTGCCGCCCACAAAAATTAAAACGGCCCCATTCTCAAGATAAGCGATGGCCTTTTTCCAAGCGTAAGGCTCCGCCATAGGCTCACACGAGATGGCGCTCATAATTCGGCTCTCTAGCCGGAGCTTTTCAAAAGATTGTTGGAGTGAAATGCCGTTGATCAGCGTTGCGAGCATCCCAATATGATCTGCCGGGACTCTGGCCATTCCGGCTTGATGGGCTTTGATCCCGCGAAAAATATTTCCGCCCCCGATCACAATCCCAACTTGCACTCCGGCCATAGAAAGCTCGGCTACTTCTGCAGCTATCTTAGCGCAAGCAGAAGGTTCGACTCCGAATTTTTGCTGTCCCATCAGCGCCTCTCCTGAAAGCTTCAGGAGAATGCGCCGATAAAATGGAGTGGGTTGCATCAGGATGCAGTTTTAGGATTGTCCAACTTTCCAGCGCCAAAAGCAGCGGATGGAGAGGGTTTTGCCCAACTTTTTCGCACAAGAGTCCAAAAACTGCTGGACCGTTACCGTGTTGTCTTTCACATACTTCTGGTGGATCAGACAAACTTGGTCGGCAAAGGCCTTCATCTTGCCGGACACAATCTTGTCGACAATGTTCTCCGGCTTCCCTTGCACTTGAGATCTTGCGATCTCCTCTTCCCGCGCCAAAACATGCGGAGGGATCTCTTCGGGATTGAGATATTCGGGATTCTCCGCCGCAACGTGCATCGCGATTTCCTTCGCAACGGCGCCTTGGTCAGCAGCCCCTTCCACTTCCACGACGACGACCAGCTTGCCGCCCATGTGGGAGTAGATGCCGTAAGAGCAGTTCTCATGCTTGTGGATCAGCTCCATGCGCCGCAGCTGGATATTTTCCCCCAGCGCCTGGATAACCAGGTTGCGGTACTGGTCGATTGAGATCGACTTGTCTTTGTAGTAGGGCTGCGCCACGAACTCTTCAAGCGATTTAGGCTTCGTCTCGAGCGCTTGCTTTGCGCAGTCGTGGATGAAGTGCTTGAAACGATCGTTTTGAGCGACGAAATCAGTCTCGACATTCGCCTCGACCAAAACAAGGGTATGCTGATCTTCTTCAGTCAGGATCAAGCCCTCTTTCGTCTCGCGCCCCTCCTTCTTCACACCGGCAGCCATGCCGGCTTTTCGAAGGATATCGATCGCTTTTTCCATATCGCCCTCAGCAAGGACGAGCGCCTCTTTGCACTTACCCATGCCAACGCCTGTGCGCTCGCGCAATTCACGAATCATGTCCGCTGTGATCTCTTTCATTGCCCTTCTTCCTCACCCTCGTTCGTTTCATCACCTTCGGCTTCTTCAGCCTCATCATCACCTTTCGACGAAGGAACGTTCATATCGTTTTTGCGATCGATCGCCGCCTGCATCAATGCAGACAAGATCACTTTGATGCTCTTCAGCGCGTCGTCGTTGCAAGCAATCACATGATCGATCGGGTCCGGATCGCAGTTCGTATCGACAAGGGCCATGACCGGAATACCCAGCTTATTCGCTTCCGCTACGGCGATGTGTTCGCGACTCGGATCGACGACAATGAGCAGCCCCGGAGGTTTACGCATCGCACGGATCCCCGAAAGGTTGCGGCTCAGCTTCGCCTGCTCTTTTGTCAAAAGAGAAATCTCTTTTTTCGTAAGACCTTCGCCGCCGGATGCAATCCGCTTTTCGATCCGCTCCATCGTCTTGACGGACTGTCGGATCGTCGTCAGGTTGGTCAGAGTACCGCCCAACCAGCGCTCGCAGATATAAAACTCCTCGCAATCTTCGGCACACTCTTTCACGACGGCCTTCGCCTGCTTTTTCGTGCCGACAAAGAGGATCGATTTGCGCTTGCCTACAACAGAACGGACGATCTGCACCGCCGCGCGGATCTGCTGGAGTGTTTTTGCCAAGTCGATGATGTAGATGCCATTGCGCTCTTCGTAGATGAATCGCTTCATCTTGGGATTCCAACGCCGGGTCTGGTGACCAAAATGGGCGCCGGCTTCAAGCAGGTCTTTAATTGTGACGGCTGCTTCGTAGGGATGCTGTGCTGTAGCCAAACTATTCCTCTTTTGTGCTGGGTTCAAGCGGCGGGAATCCCGCTGCCTTACTGTTTAACTGAGCCGCCCCTACGGCTGAAGGGCCGGGGAGAGGTCTCAACAAGAAGCGCCTGGTCAGAATCGAACTGACGCTCGTAGCTTGGAAGGCTACTGTTCTACCATTGAACTACAGGCGCGCTAAAGCCATCTGTTTTACACCGAACAGCGATTTTTTGCAAGAGCTTCGCTCGCTCCATCAAAAATCCCCATTTTTCATTTTACCGCATCCCATACGCAGCAAAACAAAACGAGAACAAACATATCAAATAAACAATTATCTATCAACTATCAATAAGGACTCCGCCCTTAAGAATCCCGCCAAGGGGACAAGTCCTCTTGGAACCCCTTATTATTTTTTTCTGCGCCCGTAGAAAAAACAAAGGGAGTCCAGAGGGGCTTGCCCCTTTGGCGGGTTTTTAAGGGCGGAGCCCTTAATTCCTCTCGCGAAAAATGCGAAAGCGATTTTCAATAAGAGCATGTCTGTTCTCCAAAAAACAAATCGCCTGCTCCAGATTTTTCTCGGCGCGTTTCTCCTGATTGCGTTCCGCATCTGGCATCTCGCTATCATCCAGAGGGAAGAGAGGCTGATCGAGTCGCAAAAGCCGAGGGAAAAGACGTTTGTCCAAAGAGCGGACAGGGGGCTGATCGTAGACCGCTTTGGGATTCCTCTGGCGCAAAACCGGATCCGCTACAACGCGTCGATTTATTACAGCCAGATTGCGGAGATCCCCTCCCTTGGGTGGAAGACGGGAGAGGACGGCAAGCGGGTCCGCTCATTCCCGCGAAAAGCGTATATCCGCAAGCTCGCCTGCATGCTTGGCGAAGAACTCTCTTTGGAGCCGGAGCGGATCGAGGATTTGATCCACTCGAAAGCTTCGCTCTTTCCCCATACGCCTTTTGTGATTGAGTCGAACCTCACTGAAAGCCAGTATTACCGGCTCAAGGGACTCGAGCGGCTGTGGCCCGGCCTTCTCGCCGAGAGCGCCTCGGAGCGTTTTTATCCGATGGGAAAGACGGCGTCGCACCTGCTCGGCCATCTTGGGGCGATCAGTCAGAAAGAATATCTTGAGATTGCCGAAGAGCTTGAGCTGCTCCGGCAGATGAGTCTGGACGAGAGCTCGCTTGCCGCCCGCTTTAGGGAGCTGCAGGAGAGGGCGTATACGATCAACGACTCCGTCGGGAAGATGGGGCTGGAAAAGCAGTATGAAAAGGAGCTGCGGGGCTTTTCGGGAAAAAAGACGTACGAGATCGATCGCAAAGGGCAGATCCTGCGCGAGCTTGCCGGGGGAAGGGAGCCTGTTTGCGGCCAAAAGCTCGTCCTTTCCCTTTCGGCCGAGCTGCAAGAGTTTTGCGAAATGCTCCTCATCCAAAACGAAAAGACGCGCGATGGCCGCAGTTTGGGGATCGATCCTGATACCAAACAGAGGGCTGCTCTCAAACAGCCTTGGATCAAAGGAGGCGCTATCGTCGCTTTCGATCCCAATAACGGAGAGATCCTTGCGATGGCGAGCACGCCGCGCTTTGATCCCAACGACTTTATTTTGGCCTCGAACCGCGAGGAGAAAGCCAAGCGGGTCCGGCGCTGGCAAGAGGGAGAAAACCAAATCGGCGCGATCTTCGACGGACTAGAGCCCCTCTATCGGGAGAAGGACTCTCGGGAAGAGCCCTCCTTTCTCTCTTGGGATGCCTATTTGCAATGGGTACTGCCTTTGAACGGGCCTTTGAAGGCGTTCTGGTCCAACCGAGAGCTTGATTTGAAGAGTGCCATCCAACTTCAAGAAGATTTTGAAGCGCTCCTCTATTTCACGGGAAATCCGGCCCCCTCCCTCCTGATGGATGCGATCTTCCCAAATAAGGGAGATGCGGCCCTTCTTCCCGCGCTCCAAAGCCCGGACGCTTTGCCTTATAAGCGCCGTATTGAAGCGCTCCTCGGGGGTATCCCCCAAAATGGGGACAAGCTCTTTTGCCTAGACCTCTGCCGCATGGCTGTTTACAGCCCTGCGTTCACTGACGAGCTCATCGCTAAAATGGGGACGGTCAAACTCTCTTCATACCGCGCGCTTGTCCAGTCGCTAAAAAAGGCGGAAGAGGCGCTGCTCGCAAAGACTAAAGAGCGGTTTCATGCCGGCGAGTTCAGGGATTGGCGGCGCTCTTGCCTCAAAGAATTCCTCCAGCAAAAACGGGTAGAGGAGCAGAAAAAAAATCTCTATCCCCGCCCCTATCTCGACTACATCGACAAAGAAGAGAGCGAGCAATTTTCAGCTCTCTGGGACGAGATCCGCGCTCCCCTCCTTTGCGCCTATCTCAAAGAAAATGCCTCCCATCTCGACGAGAGGGCGGCGCCCTACTTCGACTATGACCTTCTTGGCTCCAGTTCTTGGCTGCCGCTTCGCCCTTCTGCGTCCGAATTGACGCACGAAGAGTGCATCCAGTGGATCAAAACCATGCGCTTCTTTCGCCAGCTCAGCCGCCCTCTTTGGGGCAGCTACGCCTCTTTGCGCGGCAAAAAGGGCGAGCAGACGGAGCAGCATCTCGCCCAAGCGTTCTATCCGATCGGAGGCTTTGCCTATACCAGGTCCCACTCCCTGCAGTGCGCAGCCCCTCTCGGCTCTATCTTCAAGCTGATCGTCGGCTATGAGGCGCTGCAGCAAAAAGGGATCTCTGCGGCTGACTTTACCATCATCGACGAGGTGCGCATCAACCGCCAGCGGCGCAGCTGCACCGTAGGATCAACACTCGATCGCAAGCCCATTCCCCGCCACTACAAGGGCGGCAGGCTCCCCCGCAGCCATGCGCCCAATATGGGCAAACTCGATCTCATCGGCGCCATCGAGCAGTCGAGCAACCCCTATTTTTCCCTCATGGCAGGAGATCTTCTCCAAGACCCGCAAGACCTCCTCCGCGCCGCTGCAACCTTTGGGTTTGGAGAGCGTACAGGCATCGATCTTCCGGGCGAAATCAAGGGCCGGCTGCCTGACGACCTTGCCCAAAACCGGACGGGACTCTATTCCTTTGCAATCGGCCAGCATACGCTCGTCGTCACGCCGCTGCAGACCGCCTGCATGCTCGGCGCGCTAGCCAATGGGGGCAAACTCTTTACACCCAAACTCGTCGCTTCCATTGAAGGGGTGAGCTCCGAACAGAGCGAGCCTTCTTTTCCCAACCAGGCCGAACTCGCCTTTCTCGGCATCGACTTCCCCCTCTTTGGCAACCAGGAGAGGAGCAGCCAAGAGATCAAGCGCTCCGCTTCCAATCCCCGTCCGCGCCGCGAGATCCCGCTCCCCCAATCGAGCCGCAATACGCTTTTGGATGCGATGGACCGCGTCGTCTGGGGCCCTAAAGGGAGCGCCCGCCCGAGCATCATTAGAGAATTTTATGCGAAGCCGGTTCTTTTAAAGGACTTCCTTAAGCTAGAGCATCAGATGGTGGGAAAGACCAGTACGGCAGAGATCCTGGGCAAAGCAAGCGTAAATCCCGGATGCGCCGGCGCTCTTTACAAACACATTTGGTTCGGAGGGATAGGTTTTAGCCCGGCATCGAAAAAAGACCCCTGGGCCAAGCCCGAAATCGTCGTCGCCGTCTATCTTCGGTATGGTTCAGGCGGGAAAGAGGCCGCCCCTCTAGCTGCGCAGGTGATCCAGAAATGGCGCGAGATCCGGGCCGGAAACGGTTCGTAAAGAAAGAGCCCCCTCAAAATAGGCGATCGTCGCTTTGAGACCGGCTTCCAAGGGAACTTTCGGCTCCCAGCCAAGAAACTCTCTGGCCTTGCTAATGTCGGGGCGCCGCTGTTTGGGATCGTCTGAGGGAAGCGGCTTTGTGATAATAGGCGAGCGAGATCCGGTGAGCTCGCGGATTTGGTGTGCCAGTTCTGCGATTTTGTATTCGGCGGGATTGCCGATATTGATCGGACCGACGAGCGTATCGTCCGATTGCATGAGGCGGACGATCACTTCAATCAAGTCGTCAACATAACAGAATGAGCGGGTCTGCTTTCCGTCGCCATAGATCGTAATCGGCTCGTTCGTGAGGGCCTGGACGATAAAGTTGGAGACAACGCGGCCGTCGTTGGGATGCATGCGAGGGCCATAGGTGTTGAATATCCTCCCCACTTTGATTCGCGCTTTGTAGCTTCGCCAGTAATCAAAAAAAAGAGTTTCCGCACATCTTTTTCCCTCGTCGTAACAGGAGCGAAAACCGATCGGGTTCACATTGCCCCAATACTCCTCGGTCTGTGGGTGGAGGGTCGGATCGCCGTAGACCTCGCTCGTCGAAGCTTGGAAGATCTTAGCGCCGAGGCGCTTAGCAAGACCTAAAAGATGCATCGCGCCAAGGACGCTCGTCTTGAGCGTCTGCACGGGGTCATGCTGATAGTGCAGAGGAGATGCAGGACATGCAAAATTATAGATCTCGTCAACTTCAACAAACAAGGGCTGCGTAACATCGTGGCGCAAAATCTCAAATCGAGGGTGCGAAGAGAGCTGGGCCAAATTTTCCTTCTTGCCGGTGAAAAAATTGTCCGCGCAGAGAACCTCATGGCCTTCTTTCAACAAACGATCGCATAGATGCGAGCCCAAAAAGCCCGCCCCTCCGGCGACAAGAATCCTCTTCCGAGTTAAATTCTTCATCATAAACGACTGGACACGAGAAATAGTATACGAGTTCGGCCTTCATGGTAAGACCTCTGCAATAACGGTGTCAACATTTCTATTGATTCTCCTGTAATCGTCACTAGGGCTTTGCCGCTTAAATCCAGCAGTGTTTCGCTCTCGGCGCTGAGGATTTCTGCGCGCGAATAAAGCAGCAAATGGTCATAGCTAGCGCTAAGATCTTTCAGCAGCTGTCCAAATTTCATAGAGGCTATCTGCTCCATTCCAAAGCGGGTATAGCCTCCGCTCGGGAGGAGCGCATACCCTCTTTCTAGGCAAATCGGCAGCGAGTCGATCGAGCCGTCTAAAAATTGCAAGAGGCCGGGCCTTGGAGATCCTTGAAACGGCGAAGAAAAATCGCAGCGGACCAAAAGCACCCTCCGGCCGCTTTGAGAGAGGAGCTTTGCCAAGGTATACGAATAATCAGGGCCTTTGGATCCAAGAAGCGAAAGAATTTTACCCTCATGCGGCTGGCCGATGGCTAAAATCCCCTTGCGGAGCGTCTCGAGATCATCCGCCTCGGCCGGCTCCATCGAGGGGCCGTCTGTTGCGAAGGAGATAGTCCCTAAAACAGGATAATGAAGAGCTTGCAGCGTGTCGATGGTAGCGGAAAACCCTCTATAGAGCCCCCGGAAAAAGGAGAGGGAAAAAGAGCCGAATGCGCCAAGGAAAGCTCCGGCTGCCATCAGGAGGGCGAATTTTGGCTCTTGAGGAGAGGTTGGGGCAAATGAGCTATCGAGGGGCTTTGACTCGACATGGTGGAGATGGTGGCCGATCGTCTTCGACTCGACGAGCTGGCCGATCGACTCCATCATCTTCGCCCCCATCTCCGCCTTAAACTCCAAAAGCTGCTCCGCACGCCATTTTTCCGGAAGAGTTTTCGCCATTTGGCTTCGCAGCTCGCCCATTTTGTTTTCGAGAAGACCCTTCCGGATTCTCAATGTCTTCTTTTTTTCTTCGACAAGCTCGCCGATCTTTTCCTGATTGACGGAGATCTGATGCTGCATCTTATCGATGCCTACTTGCTGCAAGGCTGCGATCTTGTCTTGGCAAAGAGAAAAAAGCATCTCTTCCATTTCGCCCATCTGTTTCAAATGCTGCGACAAAAGATCTCTGAGAAGCGATCTTTCACGCAAATACCGCTCTTCTTCTTTTCCACTATAATTTTCTTCATCGCTCAAAGCAAAATGGAGATCTGCGGACCTCTTCAAAAGGCTCTGGCTGACTGCATCGTGAAAGACAGCATTGAGAGTAGCGATCTCGAAGCTGGGATCTTCTAGTTTTTTATAAAAGTGGCCATATTTTTCAACCATCGCCCGGCTCTGATCTAACTCCTGGCGGGCAGAAACGAGCAACTGCTTTGCCCCCTCAAGATCGAGATCGTCGAATTCGGGAAACAGCCTCTCTTGAAATTGCCTCTCAAAGAGAATTTTTTCCTGCACGGAATAGAGACGGACCAGGTTGCGTAAATAGATCTCGAGATCGTCTCTTTGCCCCCCTCCTTCTGCAATCCGTTTGGCCCAAGACTGAACGATCCGATTGGGGTCGAGCCGCAAATCGACAAAGAAAGGCAGCTCGCCTTTTTCCAGGTTCGATAAAGCCGTCCTCGCTTGGCCAAGATCCACCCGGATCTTTTCTAAATCAAAAAGCCTCTCCTCTTTTTCAAAAGGGCCCCTTTCTTGCTGAGATAGAGAACGCGATGCGAGCAAAAGATCCCGCTGGCTCTCCATCGCGAAGATCTCTTGATTCAACGCCCTCAGGTTTTGATCGACAAGATCTTCAGGCTCCACATTGCCCTCGAGAGAGTGGGAGAGCAGCTCAAGAGCGAAATCGGTATTGAATGCGCTCTTATAGAGATCTGCATGCGGATCGCAAAAAAGCTTCATCTCGTCTTCAAGGGAGAGAACCCCTCCCTCCGTAAAGTTGCTGCGCAAATAGCCCATATGCTCATCCATGGTCTGCTGGAGCATCCCATAGAGATCGTTCTGCCGTTTAGCGAGAAAAGCGAGTTGGGCTTCGGCTATGCTGTCGTGCTCGCTCTTAAGATAGCGCTGGTATCCGGCCATCAAGGCATTGAGAAGATCGGAGGCCAGCTGGCGATCCCGATGGAAGAAAAAAAGCGTACAGAGCGAGCGGTTGACTTTATCCTGCGCAATCTGCAGGGCTCCCCGCAGATCTTCCACCGCCCCTATCCAAGGAGAGAGAGAGAAAAAGTAATCGGTTTCCATCCGCAGCGATTCGGGAGTGCGCGTCAATCGAAACTGAATCCCCTCACCCAACTTCACTAGATCGCCTAGCCGGGCCGGGATTTCTTTGCCGGCGCACAAAACAATAAATGCAGATGGACTCGAAAAGCGGATTTGAAAGCCTTTGGACCGCTCCCCCTCGTAGACGACATCGGAAAAACGGAAGGGGTCGGAATCTTCTAAGGGGACGCCCCTGGCAATGCGAAAGTTTTCCCTCAGCCTCCTTTGGATTCGAAAGAGCTTATGAGGAGGGGCAAGTGCGATTTGAAGGCCAAACTCCGAAACGAGCGGCTTTAACACCAGATTCGATTTCATGAGCGCGGCTGCCTGGGGAGATCCGTCTAAAGAGACGCCAAAGCTACCCAACGCACCTAGCAGACCCTCGCCTTCTCTTTTCTCTGCGCGCTCCTTAAACGTCGCTTCCGCCCGATATTTCACCGGCTGGATCAGACAATAACAAACAGCAAGCGCAGCGCAAAGTAAAGCTGCTTTACACATCCCTTTTTTTTGCTGCCGGAACAGGCGGGCGATATCGCTTAAGGAAAAGATCTTTTCATCCGGATCTAGAGGCTTCATGGGAACGTTAACCCGAATTTTCCACAGCTGTTGCTAAGCACGTCAACCGTTGTAAAGCTCGGGAGAAGCTGCGAGATAAAGCGGTTCCATTCGGTGATCGGCTTGGCTGCTACGTAAATGATATCGCCCGGCATGAGAAGAAGCGCGTCGTTGGGCAAATGGATGACGTGCTCCCAATTGAGGGTATAGATTTTGGGCCGTACGATATTGCCGCGGATGACTTGGATATACGACTTGTCCCCGGTGTAAGGGATTCCTCTGGCTTCCGCCAGAGCATGCCGAAGCGGCATATACCCGTTGGGAAGGCTGATGACCCGCTCTACGCCTACTTCGCCCATCACCATCAAAGAGGCGGCAGATGTTTCGGCGATATAGACCTTGTCTCCGCCGCGCATCACGATGTTTTGCGACATATCCCCCTCTTTGAGGAGCTTATGGAGATCGACGGAGAGCATGAGGCCGTCTCGCAAAAGATAGCTCTTGAAGAGGTTCGCATCGGTTGGTACGCGCGCTTTGGCAAGCACATCGAAGAGCCGGATCTTGCCGTCGACCGGGATGCTCGGCATGGCGACCAGCCCCGCTAGCTCTACTTTTCGGCTGAAACGGTCGCGGTAAGTGAGAAAGACCGACATATCGCGGATCTCTTTTCTGTAGCACTCTTGAATTTTCTGCCGCGCCTCTTCGAGAGTGAGTCCCTTGACTTCCACGGAAGGCAAATCAGGCAAGGCGACCTGCCCATCCACGACCCGGAAGCCAACGGATTTTCCAATCTCTTGGACAGCAGTGACGAGATCGAGCCTTTTCGGGTGATAGAGAGCAATCTCCAAAAGATCGTCTTCGTGGATGCAGTCCTGGTATTCCGCAAGAAGGTTTTCATCGAGCTCTTCATAGCATTTGCCTTCCAGCTCGAGGATGGAAAATTTTCCCTCTCGAATTTTATACGAGTCGAGGACAAACTCATCTGCGCCATACACATCTTTGCCCATGTACGGAGATCCGCACGAGGCCAGCGCGACCACTAAGGAGAAAAAGATCAGATTTCTCATGGCAATTAAGCCCGATTCTCTTTTAAGATAGTGAGTATAACGGTCATGTATAGCAGATCTTTTTTTAAGGGAAAATGCAAAAAGCTGCTGCAAAACGAATTCTCGTAACCGGCGCTGCCGGATTCATCGGCTACCATCTCGCTTTGTATCTCAAGAGGCGGGGAGACTTGGTCGTAGGAATTGACAATTTCAACGGCTACTACAACCCGATGCTCAAGCGCGACCGAAGAGATCGTCTTGTGCAGGAGGGAATTGAGATTTTGACTGCCGATATCCGCGACCGCGATTTTCTCCGCCTGCTGCTTTTGCGCAATGAAATTACCCACGTCGTTCACTTGGCCGCTCAAGCAGGCGTCCGCCATTCGCTCTACGAGCCGGACGACTACATCGCCTCGAACCTCCACGGCTTTGTCAGCATCCTCGAAGCGTGCCGCACATTTCCCGGCCTTAAATTCATTTTCGCTTCCTCCTCATCCGTCTATGGGCTGAACCGCAAAACACCCTTTAGCGTCGACGATCCGACGGACAAACCGGCAAATCTCTATGGGGCGACGAAAAAAGCGAATGAAGCGATGGCACATGCATATCACCATCTCTACGGCCTTTCCATAACAGCGCTGCGCTATTTTACGGTCTATGGCCCGTGGGGCAGACCCGACATGGCTTACTACCGTTTTACGACGCAGATCTGCGAAGGACAGCCGATCCAGGTCTTCAACCACGGCCAGATGCGGCGCGACTTCACCTATATCGATGATATCGTTAAGGGAACTGCGGCAGCCATTGATTTGGGCGCCCCTTTTGAGACGTTCAATTTAGGCAACAACCGCCCTGCCGACCTACTCTATCTGATCGAGCTGCTCGAGAAGGGACTGCAAAAAAAAGCAGTCAAAGAATTTCTCCCGATGCAGATGGGAGAAGTGACGCAAACCTACGCGGACATTGAGAAAAGTCAAAGACTGCTCGGCTTTCAGCCAACAACGGCGATCGAAGAAGGGATCAAGCTGTTTCTCGAGTGGTACAGCGAATACCATCTCAAAGCAACTCAGCAATAAGACAAAGTCCAAATCCTGAACATATCTTTGACTAGCCACTAAAATCTTTATGTGGCATCGTATTTCCCTCATTTTAGCTGAAGGAGATGATGGGTAAATTTACAGGACTGAACGATCAAGAATGGGCAGTTG
>JAKBAE010000108.1 GCA_021809325.1 bacterium | reverse complement strand
CGGATGCGCAAGATCGCAAGCGGCAGGATAGGCAAGATAGATTAATTTATCCTGCAGATCATGTCGGCGCTTCGCCGATCGTCTTTATCCTGTTTTTTTGTCCAGTACAGAGAAAATTTTGCATCCCACCTCAATGCCCACACGAAAATCTCAATAATTTCTAGACAGATTTTCATTTAGAAGTTAAAGACCCAATATATGAACAGCGATCTTTTCAAACTTGCTCTTGGCGGGTTGGCTGCAGGCACCTGCTTGCTTGGGTGTGCGAAAAAAGCTCCTGCTCCCCAACCTCAACCTCCCCAAACTGAAGAGGCGGAGACGCACTGCAGCGGAGGGCCTACCTGCGCAAGCTGCACGGTTCCTAGCGACTGCAGCGATGTCAGCAGCAAAGAGCCCACGCCAAACTCCTTGCGTTTGAAGAGACAAAAAGCATCAAAAGATCTAAAGCCTGAGGAGGCAGAATGCAAAAAGACCTATTGAAACTAGCGTTAACCGGCCTAGCTGCGGGCGCGTGCCTTTCAGCTCAAGGAGGGGGAAGCGAAATCGCAATGACAAAATGCTCAAGGACCCCTACCGTTAACGAAGACCAAAATTCGAACAAACAAATGATGCAGCAAAATGACCAAGAAGAACAAGAGGGTGAAGAAACCGGCGAAGAGATGAATGAAGGTTCTTCATGCCACTCTCAACAAGGATCTTCTTGCGCTAACTCTTGCGGAAATCAAGGAGACCAAAGCAGCCAAAACAAACCGCTGTCTAGCCGAAACTTCGTGCAATCCAAGCGCTTGAGCGCCGCCAAAATGGCAATGGGAGAAGATAAGATACCGAGCGTAGACAAATAAGTCCGCTCGTCTTATACCAAAATCAAATCAATCATTCATGAGAGGAGCATACACCCATGATTCGTAGTGGTATTCTAAAGATGGCGCTAATCGCTATGGCCGCAACTCTTTGCCTTTCTGCGCAGTCCGCGATGGCAAGCAGGGGCCGGTCTGCAGCAACAAACACGCAAATGAATGCAAACAGCTGCAACAAATGCGGCAATTCCTGCAAGAGCTGCCCGGAGAAAAAATGTACGCCGTGCAAGCCCTGTGAGAAAAAGAAATGCGAGGCATGCCCTTGCCCTGCCACCTGCGAAGAAGCTTGCCCTTCTTGCCCATCTAGCTGCGAGAGCTGCCCAGCATCTCGTAAAGGCGCAGCCAAAAGAGTTGTCGAAGGCGAGTAAGTTATAAGGAGAGGGTTTTTGGCCCTCTCCCCATCCTATCCTATGAAAAAAACCAATGCGATCCCCAATCTTGGGATCGGGATCGGCCTCAGGGCCGCCCACTACCGAGAGATCTTTTCCTCCTGGCCTGCGATCGACTGGTTTGAGATCATCAGCGAAAACTTCATGTTCGGTCAAAAAAAGCCGCTCAAGAACCTCGCTCGGATCCTCGAGCGCTACCCCGTTGTCCAGCACGGGGTCAACCTCTCTATCGGCTCCGCTGAGCCGCTCGACTTTGACTACCTAAAAAAACTCAAAGAACTCGCCAAACTCACCAAAACGCCCTGGATCTCCGACCACCTCTCTTGGGGCAGGGCCCCGGGGGCCAACTTCCACGAACTCCTCCCCCTTCCCTTCCGAAAAGACGTGGCCGACTTCGTCGCCGAAAAAGCCCGCATCGTACAGGATTTTCTCGAGATCCCCTTCGCCCTCGAAAACCTCTCTGCCTATGCAGCCTTTACCATCGACGAGATGACCGAGTGGGAGTTCTACTCCCGCGTCGTCGAAAAGGCCGACATCTACATGATGCTCGACGTCAACAACGTCTTCGTCTCCAGCCATAACAGCGGCTTTTCCCCCGAAGAGTATCTCTCAAATATCCCCCTCGACCGGGTCTTGCAGATCCACCTGGCCGGACATACCGACTGCGGCACCCATCTTCTCGACACCCACGACCACCCCGTCTGCGATGAAGTCTGGCAGCTCTACGCCAAAGTCTACCCCAAAACAGGCGGCGTCTCGACCTTGCTCGAGTGGGACGACAACTTCCTCCCCTTTGACGCGACATGGAAAGAGGCGCTCAAAGCCAAAGCCTTTCAACAAGAGATCGTCCTGCAATGCTAGCTAGTCTCCAAGAATGGATGGCGCAAATGCTCCGGCTCCCAATCCAAGAGCACAGCCAAAGCCCCCTTCTCCTCAATACCCGAAATTGGATCAAACCTAGTCCGTCCCTTTCCCCCGAAAAACGGATTGGGATCTATAACGCCCAAGTCTGGTACCGCTTTTTCAACCTGCTCCAAAAAGACTTTCCCTCGCTCATCAGACTCTTTGGCGACTATGACTTCAACTTCCTCATCGCCCAGCCCTATCTCCAAGCCCACTGGCCTCTCGACTCCGCCCTCATCCTCCTCGGCTCCAAGCTCCCCGCCTACCTCACTACCCACTACCACGAGGAAGACCGCAGGCTCGTCCTCCCCCTCGCCTTTCTAGACAGAGCCTACCTGCAGATCCCAAACCAAGCCTCCCTCCCCCCGCTCCAAAACGAACACGGCCCCATCTGCCTCCAGCCCACCCTCGCCCTCCTCGAAATGCAAGCAGACCTCTTCTCCTTCCGAAAAGAGCTGCTCAAACACCCCGCTGAAACCTGGCTCGAGCGCGACTTCCCCCCCATCTCCTGGGGCCCCACCCAATACTACCTCCTCTCCCACCAAAACGAATCCTTCTACACCGAAGAGCTCCCCCTCCCCGCATTCCGCCTCCTCAGCGCGTTCCAAGAAAAGGCCTCTCTCAAAGATGCCCTCGGCTCGCTCTCCCCCAAAGAATGCGCCGCCGCAGAGCCCCATATTTTCTCCTGGTTCCAGCATTGGCGCAGCCAAGGCTGGCTAGGCGCACCAGTTTAAGGGCTCCGCCCTTAACAACCCGCCAAAGGACTCCGTCCTTTGGAATCCTTATTGTTTTTATTATAAAAATACCAAGGTTTCCAAAGGACGAAGTCCTTTGGCGGGATATTAAGAGGGTGTCTTCAAATTAAGGTTCAGTCGATTTTCGGGTTCTTTTGAGCCGATTTTCGAACCATTTTCAGGGGGCAATATCGACAAAAGGTATATGGCCCCCTGAAAATGGTTCGAAAATCGGCCAAAATAATCCCGAAAATCGACGAATCCTTAAATTGAAGACACCCTCTAAGGGCGGAGCCCTTAAAAAGAACTGCCCGAAAATTCCGTTCGATTTATACTTGTTTACAACAAACTAAAAGCAAGGAAATCTTGATGGTTCAGACGCTTGGCTTAACCGAACCGGAAGTGCTGCCTAAAGAAGCATGGACAATTGCGGAAAATAACGAGATTTATTGGATTCAAGGATGGGGCGAGGGGTACTTCGACATCAATGAGGCAGGCAGGGTGGCTGTCCGGCCGCAGAAGAAAGGACCGGGCGTTGATCTCTATGATCTGGTCAAGACATTGGTTCAGAGGGGGATAGAGCCGCCCATTTTGTTTCGGTTCGATGGAATCATCCGGGACCGGATCCAGAGGCTCTGCTCCGCCTTCAAGGCGGCGATCCGGGAGTTTGACTACCAAAGCGACTATCGGCCGGCTTATCCGGTCAAGGTAAACCAGCAAAAGCAGATCGTCGATGTGATCCGCAATGCGGGGCGCGACTCGCTTCTTGGCTTGGAGGTGGGGAGCAAGCCGGAGCTGGTTGGGGTCCTCAGCATCCACAATACGGACGGGGCTTTGCTCCTTTGCAACGGCTATAAGGACGCCGAGTATATCGAGCTGGCCCTTTTATCGAGAAAGATCGGACGGCGCTCGATCATCATCATCGAGCAGTTTTATGAGTTAAACCTCGTCTTGGACATTGCTTCTAGGCTCGGAATTGAGGCCGAGATCGGTTTTCGGATGAAGCCGTATAGCAAAGGGAGCGGCAAGTGGGCCTCTTCCGGCGGCGATTTGGCGAAGTTCGGTTTGAATATCCATGAGATTTTGCTCGGCGTTGAGCTGTTGAAAAAGGCCGGCAAGGACCATTGGCTGAAATTGCTCCATTTCCATATCGGCAGCCAGATCACCTCGATCGTACCCATTAAAAGAGCGCTGCGCGAGTCGTCGAGGATGTACGCCGAGCTGGCCAAGCTCTGTCCGTCGATGTGCTTTTTCGACGTGGGCGGCGGCCTTGGGATCGATTACGACGGCACGAAGACGAGCGCAGATTCTTCGATGAACTATTCGATGGAAGAGTACGCGAGAGACGTCGTCTATGCGATCGGGTCGGCTTGCAGCGATGCGGGGCTCCCCCATCCGGTCATCGTCAGCGAGTCGGGCAGAGCCCTTGTTGCCCATCATTCTGTGCTGGTGACTGAGATCATCGATGTCGCACCGACGCTCGGCTGCTCGAAAGAGCTGCAGCCGCCGCCAAGCGGCCACGACCTCCTGCAGGACTTTATCCATCTCCATGGCAGCGTCACTGCAAAGAATTGCTTAGAGGCGCTGCACGACGCGGCGGAGCTAAGGCAGAATGTACTTGAGCGTTTCATCCAAGGCGACATCAGCTTGTCGGAGAGGGCCTATGCGGAAAAAGCGTATTGGCAGCTTATCGCCAAGATCCGCTCTGTCTCGAAGGAGCTGAAATATGTGCCGGAGGATATCGAAAGGCTCGATGAGAAGCTTTTCAGCATGTATTTTTCCAACTTTTCGGTCTTTCAGTCGCTTCCGGATGTCTGGGCGATCCAGCAGATGTTCCCGATCATGCCGATCCATCGGCTCGATGAAAAGCCGAAGGTGCAGGCGACCATCGTCGATCTAAGCTGCGATAGCGATGGAAAGATCGACCGTTTCGTAAGCCCGAGAGAGCCGGCCAAGCATATTTTGCTGCACGAGCTGGAAAAAACCCCTTACTACCTTGGCATCTTCTTGGTAGGAGCCTATCAGGAGACGCTCGGCGGGATGCATAATCTTTTTGGAGATACGAATGCGGTGCATATCGATCTCGATGAAAACGGCAACTGGGCCTTCAAGCACGAGATCGAGGGCAACAGCATCAGCGAGGTGCTCAAATATGTGCAATACGACTCTGCCGATCTGATGGAAAGGCTACGCCTTTCGATCGACAAGGCGCTAAGAGAGGGCCTTCTCACAAATGAGGAGTCGGCCAAATTGAAAAAACGGTTCAAGGAAGCCCTTGAAAGCTATACCTATCTGGTGGTCTAAATGGAATGTATTAAAAATCATTTTCTACAAGGGCATGGGATCGAGGGGCGCTTTGGCGGCCTGCCCGACGAGTTCTCGCATCTCGAGTCGGCCCAAATCGTCGTCCTGCCGGTCCCTTTTGATCAAACGACGACGTATGGCCAAGGCGCGGACAAAGGGCCTGCGGCCTTGATCGAGGCATCGAGAAACCTTGAGCTTTTTGACATCGAAACGCAAAGCGAAGTGTTTCGCCGCGGTATTTACACCGCTCCCGCTATCGAGGCATCTAATTCGGAGGAGATGCTCGCTTTGACCTACGAAAGGACGCTCCATTTTCTCAAGATGGGCAAGTTCGTCACTACATTAGGCGGCGAGCATGCGATTTCTCAAGCGCCCATTCGCGCTCATGCGGACCATTTTGGAAAAATTTCGGTGCTGCAGTTTGATGCACACTCCGATCTGGCCTATGCCTATGAAGGCAACCCGTTGAGCCACGCCTCGGTGATGGCGCGCGTCCGCGAGATCCCGGGCGTCGAGCGCTCGGTTGCCGTCGGCATCCGGAGCATGAGTTCTGAAGAGGCGGCGGTCGTTGAGAAGGAAAACACCCTCTACGCCCATGAGATCCATGAAGACGAGCGCTGGATCGAGAAGATGCTCGGCCGTCTGTCTGATCCCGTCTACATCACGTTTGATCTCGATGTCTTCGATTCGTCTTTGATGCCTTCGACGGGCACTCCGGAGCCGGGAGGCCTCTTTTGGCATCAAGCGGCCAAGGCGCTGAGGGCGGTGGCCAAGCGAAAAAAAATCATCGGGCTTGATATCGTCGAGCTCTGTCCTTCCAAACAACTGAGAGCGCCGGACTTTTTGGCGGCCAAGCTTCTCTATAAAACGCTAAGTTATCTATTCGATGGGGTAAAGAAATGAGCATTTATGAATTCATGCGGAAACACTATAAACATTTCAATGCCGCCGTCTGTGTAGAAGCAGCTCAAGGATGGGCGGACCATCTGGCTGAAGGTGGCAAGATGTTCGTGACCCTTGCGGGGGCGATGAGCACTGCGGAGCTAGGGATCTCGCTTGCCGAAATGATCCGTCAAGGAAAGGTGCACGGGATCTCTTGCACGGGAGCGAACCTGGAAGAAGACGTCTATAACCTCGTAGCGCACTCCCATTATGAGCGGATCCCCGACTACCGCTCGCTTACAAAAGAAGAAGAAATGGCGCTCTACGATCGGGGCTTGAACCGAGTGACCGATACCTGCATCCCCGAAGACGAGGCGATCCGCAGAATTGAGCATCACATCTTAAAGCTCTGGAAAAAGGCGGAAGCGGAGGGGAAGCGTTATTTTCCTTACGAGTATCTCTACCAGCTCTTTGAAAGCGGTGTTTTGGAGCCCTCCTACGAGATCGACCCAAAAAATTCATGGCTCCTTGCTGCCTATGAAAAGAACCTGCCGATCTTTACCCCCGGGTGGGAAGACTCTACAACAGCGAATATCTTTGTTTCACATGTGATCCGAGGGGATCTATCGCGCTTTGACACGGTCAAATCGGGAACGGAACAGATGGCGGCCCTGGTCTCTTGGTATCGAAGCCAGAGCGAGCCGATTGGGTTTTTCCAGATCGGCGGCGGGATCGCCGGCGACTTTCCCATCTGTCTTGTGCCTCTTGTGCGCCAGGATCTGGAAGAAGAGTGCCCTCTTTGGAGCTACTTCTGCCAGATCAGCGACAGCACAACGTCATTTGGATCATATAGCGGTGCGACCCCGAGCGAAAAGATCACCTGGGGCAAGATTGCGCCGGAGACGCCGAGCTTCATCATTGAATCCGACGCAACGATCGTAGCGCCGCTCATCTTTCAATATGTGTTGGAAGCGCCGGCCTTTGCCAAAAAAATGAGGCAGTGCGGGGCCTGCGGCTGCCATTGAGGCGGGTATAGGGCTTTCACTTGAAGGGCGCCCTTCGGATGAAAGTACTATAGATTCTCTAGTGCACCTTTTCATAAAGAATTGGAGTAATTTCGGCGTCAAAGCCCCTACAATCGGCGATCGTAAAAGCAGCAGTATTAATTCAATACGACTGCTTTTTGAACGTCGATCCTAGGGGCTTTGACGCAGCCAAACTGCACGTTATTTTTGATAAATGGAGGCAGTTGCAAAACTCTGACGAAGTGGGGTTTTAAGCAGGACGCCTGCAAAGTCGAGCGAGGACAGGATGATCAAGATCGCAAGCAGCAAGATAGGCAGGATAAATTTATTTCCTTTTGGGTTGCAGGGCTTCCCTGCATCTTGCTTATCTTGCCTGATCTTACATATCCTGTAATTTGAGGCAGTTGCAAAACTGGGACACCCAGCAAAATC
>JAKBAE010000107.1 GCA_021809325.1 bacterium | reverse complement strand
GCGGTGGTGGCCAAGATGATCCATCAGTATGCCGAATATGAGCTGCAGCACAAGCCTCCCGAGCAGATCGAGAGCGCCAGACTCGGCAATTTGTGAAGTATTTTCTATCTCTTTAACTCCCTGCAGTTAATTGATAAAATTAACCCAAGTAAGGGCTCCGCCCTTAAACCCGCCAAGGGAACAAGTCCCCTTGGAACCCCTTTTGTTTTTTTCCTGCGTCTGCAGAAAAAAAACAAAAGGGAGTCCAGAGGGGCTTGCCCCTTTGGCAGGCCTAAGAAATTATTTTTTTGCAAAGCTTCGCAAG
This sequence comes from bacterium, assembly GCA_021809325.1. Taxonomy (GTDB): domain Bacteria; phylum Chlamydiota; class Chlamydiia; order Chlamydiales; family SM23-39; genus JAKBAE01. Next base: position 7,226 of record JAKBAE010000107.1, on the reverse strand, counting down.
AATGGAACAGTTGAATATCCCTCTGTTTTAGTACGCTATTTGTTAGCTATGAGCATAGAAGAAGACATCATCAAAAGAATCATCAAGGTCCTAGTCTACATCGACCAACGCCTTGATGAGGAAATATCTTTAGAAGAGCTGGCAAGAAAGGCTTGCTACTCTCCCTATCATTTCCATCGGGTGTTTTTTGCCATAGTGGGAGAGACGGTCCACAAGTATGTGAGACGGCTGAAGTTGGAAAGGGCTGCGGGCAAGCTAAGATATACGAGCCTGCCTGTGACGGAAATTGCCTTGGACGCCAACTACGAGACGCCTTCGGCGTTTGCTAAAGCCTTCAAACAATCGATGGGAACTTCTCCGGAACGGTATCGATTCGACAATGCACTAAAAAAATTGAAGGAGTATCCAATGATCCATCCAGACGCAATTCAAAAGATCGACGACTTAGAGCTTCTATTCATCCGAAGTGTAGGAGACTATTCTAAATCCCCCTCAGAAGCTTGGATCAAGCTTCATAAATTTATCGAAGAAAATAGCTTAGATTCTAAAAAGCTCAGGTATTTTGGCATCTCCCACGATGATCCCAATATTACTCCGGAAGGGAAGCTTCGCTATGACGCCGCCATTTTAGCACCGGGTGTAAAAGAGAGGGGGGAGGTCGGCCGAGAGATCCTTCAAGGAGGCAAGTACGCAGTCTTTACTCACAAAGGACCCTACAGCACATTGGAGGAGAGCTTTAACCGCATCTTTTTAAAATGGCTTCCGGCGAGCAAGGAGACGTTCGATGAAACAAGACGCTGTTTCACCGAGTACTTTCATCTGGAGTTTGTGAAGACAAACCCGGAAAAACTTGTGACAAAAATCTTTATCCCGCTTCTATAAATTTTCCATGAGGAGCTCCATTTGGTAGTGAGGCACCGGGTGCCAACTAGCGATGAACTCTCCTATGATTTTAAAGCCTGCTTTCTCATAGACATGGATGGCTCGCCGATTCGTTTTTTCCGGATCGATCAAAACCCGTTTCACATGGGGGAAATGGGTTTTGAGAAACTCTCGGATCATGGGGACGGCGAGCCCTTTGCCTAAATAGCTCTCTTCGCAGATGAAAAGGTCCAGCGTGATCGTCTCACCGCCTTCGGTGATGAGAAATGCAAAAGGAGTTTTTTCGTCATAGCCGATCCAATAGGTGGCAGGAGAGGTGTTTTGAAAAAACTCTTCAATCCCATTCAAGGTGTTTTGGAGTCCTTTGCCGTGGATCCATTCGGCGATATAATCCTTTTTGAGCCACCGGTGGATGAGCTCTCTTTGGGAAACTTCGATAGGTTTAAATCGAAAGGCTACGTGCATGGGCCCAATTTTAGTGGAAAAGGAAATAGACTGGAATGGATTTCAAGGGTATGCTCTTTGGCCGTTAGATTTTGGTGATAGGATGCAAAAGACGATTTTTCAGTGCCTTGGATTTATTTTCCTCTCCTCTGCTGCAGTTGCAAATGAAGAAGTTCTTGATGTGCATGCAAGAGATATTCATGGAGAGACTCTTTTGCACCATTGCTCTGAGCCCGATCGGATCGATGTTTTGATCGATCTTGGTGCGGATTTAAATGCGAAAAACTCTTGGGGAGAAACTCCGCTATTCAAGGCAGTATCCAGTGGAGCTCCGAAGGAGCTGATTGAGAAGCTGATCGATCGGGGAGCTTCTCTTAATGTTTATAGCTCCTATGGGTCCACCTGTTTGCATAGCGCCCTGAGTCGTGGTGACGAGGATGTGTTTTTTCTTTTAGCCCGGCGGGGAGCAGACCTTTTTATTCTCGATGGCGAAGGGAGAACCCTTTTGGAAGCCGCCGTCTCTTCCTGTTATAAGAAGCCGGAAATCATCGCTTATTTGTTGCAAAATGGATTTTCCCCGAACTCTCCTTGCAAAGATAGTCTGTCTCCGCTCCATTTGGCTGTGCAAGAAGATGACTTTGAAACCGTTCGGCTTCTGATTGTTGCAGGCGCGGACGTAAACTTTCGCGGGGGGCGCTGGTACAAGGAAACCCCGCTTCATTTAGCTGTTCAAAGAGAAGCACTTGATCTCGTTCAACTCTTGATTCAATCCGGAGCCGATGTTTGTGCTAAAAGAGAGGATCATAAATCCTCCCTGCACCTCTCTGCGGAAAATGACACAACCGAGATTGCTCAGTTGCTATTAGAACAAGGAGCTAACATCCATCAACAAGATCTGAAAGGCACTACTCCGCTAGGGTGTGCGATTTCCGCGTTTTCGATCGAGCATTGCCGTTTGTTTTTGGAGCATCAGGCGAACCCTAACCAAGAACAGTTTGATGGAAAAAACTATCTTCATCTTCTTGCAGCGCAGTCTTTTTATGATAGAAGGTCTTATGAGACGCAAGCGATTGTGGAGATGCTTTTCGATTACAACATCGATCTAAACAAGAAAGATTTTTTGGGCGCAACGCCCTTGCACTGCGCTGCACAGGATGCGCATTTTCTCCTATTTCGACAGCTTTTGGACCATGGCGCAGATGTTCATGCTCTTGATTGCCTTTTGCAAACGCCTCTACATTATGCTACTTGGAGCGGACACTCCTGGAAGAAGATCAAACCGATCTTAGAGGCGCTGGCGGAAAAAGGCGTCAACTTCAACGCAAAAGAAGAAAAAGGGCTCACTCCTCTTCATTTTGCGGTTATGAATTCAAATAGTCCGGTAGTCAAATGGCTTCTTCAAAAGGGTGCTGACCCTATGATTGAAAACAATGAAGGTCTTTCGCCTTTCTCAGTCGTTTTGGAAAACAAGCCCTATTCTCTTACTTGGAAAGAGCGCACTCTCTTGGAGCTGTTTCAAAGTAAGAACAATCCTATATACTGAAAATCAAAGCCTTGCGTGTTTTTTCTCAAAGTCAGGTTGTCAAAAAGGGAGCTTTTTCTGTAATCTGGTCTTTAGAGAAGGAAAGAATTGCAACAGTCTTTCTTTGGGGTGAGTATGGACTTTAAAAAGATTCTTATAATTCTGAGAGGCGAGCTGAATGATAAGTTGCAAAAACTTAAGGAAATGGTTCCAAGGGAAGCAAAGTTTCCCGAAGCGCCCGGGAAAATTAAGGTGGCAATGGGGATGCGCCGCTCAGGCAAGACCTATTTTGTCTATCAACATATTCTCAGATTGATCGATCAAGGAGTGGACCCCGCCTCCATTTTTTATGTTAACTTTGAGGATGATCGACTTCTGCCTCTAGACCACCAGCTGCTTGCGCGATTAGTTGATGCGTTCTATGCGCTTTATCCCATCAATCACGAACGGAAATGTTATTTATTTTTAGATGAAATACAAAATATTGAAAATTGGCCGCTTGTAATTAGAAGAATTCACGATACAAAAGATGCGGAAATATTTTTGACCGGATCATCAGCAAAACTGCTGAGCAAAGAAATTGCAACTAGCTTAAGGGGAAGGTCCTTAGCAATTGAAATATGGCCTTACAGTTTTGCTGAATTCATGAAGGCAAAAAATGCCCAAATTGATCAAAGCTTGTATGACAAAAAAACACAGGATAATTTAGCCCATCTATTTCATTATTATCTATCCGATGGAGGATTTCCTGAGGTAGTTTCTTTTGACACCGGAGTTCGTCAAAAAGTCTTACAAGAATATCTTGATATTGCTGTTTATCGCGATATCATTGAGCGCCATGATATTAAAAATCCAAGCCTCATCAAATACATGATCTTGTCTTTGATTCATAATGTTGGTAAGCCATTTTCTGTAAATAAATTTTACAATGATGTAAAGGCTAAGGGTTATTCGGTTGGAAAGGAGAGTTTATATGAATATATTAATTATATTGAAGATGCCTATTTGAGTTTTTCGGTTTCCTTATATGATAGATCGATTCGTAAAGTACAAGCTAACCCTAAAAAAGTCTATGCAATCGATTCCGGGATGGTGAGATCTACAACATTAGATTATGAAAGTAATCTTGGAAGACTTTTTGAAAATATAATTTATTTAGAATTGAGGCGGCAAGGATATAAGGTTAGTTATTACTTAACTGAAGAGCGTTACGAAGTAGATTTTTTAATCCAGACGGGGCAAGGCCAAAAGAAGCTGTTGCAAGTCGTGTGGAAGATAGATGAAGCGCTCACCTTGGAGAGAGAAAAGAGGGCGCTGAAAGCGGCTATGAAAGAATTAAAGGTCGATGGAGAACTGATCACCCTTGATTCTTATCTAAGCAAAGGAATTCAAGATTTCCTCGTGTAAAGCGCACTTTCGAAGGATGTCTTGCAATGCGCTAAAAAGTTCTTGAATGCCATTTAAAAGCGACTCGCCGGGAAGGCGCTTTTCCAATTCGTTTTCACAAATTGTTAATTCGTCTCGCAACGTTTCCCACTCCGGTCTGAGGTTTGGGTCTTGAACCATTTCTTTTTCGAGTGCGGCTTTTCGCAAGATTTTGTTTTTGATGCCCTCTCTCAATGCTTCAGGATCCTTTAGATGTCCTTCTTGGGACAGCCGTTGGGCGATTCCGTAGGTTGGATGAGAACTCCATAATGCTTTGCTTTCGGCTTTGAGCTTTTGCAAGGTTTCAACCGATTGGTGTATGATCAGCTCAACAGTGCTGTCTTGGAGCATGTGGCTTAGCTGAGCCATAGGCAAGAGTTTTTGCAGTTCTCGATCAGCTTCTAAGACTAGAAAGAGATGAAAAGCTAAGCCCAAGTCTTTCGGAAAAACGGATTTAGTCCAGATAAGCAGCGGGTCGAAAGAGCAGCTTCCCCAACTTTGAATCGGATGCAGAGGCAAAAATTCAGGATTGGATTCATATTGGACAAAATGTCTATGGAGATCGTTGTAAATGCAGCGCATCGAATGTGCATCAGAGCACTTTTCGTTATAATAAAAAAGCTTTTTCCAGAGCTGTTCGTTGCAAACTGCTTCTTTTGAAGCTAACCAGGTAACGGGGGCTGCTTTGTCCCCAGGCTTAAGCTCTTCCAGTGCTTTTATTTGGTCAGTATAAGAAATTCCAATCTCGAGTAAAAGCTCTATCATTGCTCTCCGTTGGCTAGGATCAGTATTGAGCCCCCCAAATCTTCTTATATCAAGATCAGGAGGGAGGGGGGCAGTAGCTGCTTCGCCAGTATTAAAGACAGTAAAACGATAGCGATCTTCCTCCTCTCGATATATTTCATAGAGAACGCAATGCCCAATTGTAGAGGATGAATAACCTCCATAAACTACTAGCCTCTCAAAAGTCTGAAGTTGTTCTATTTCTTCGCTTACGCTCATTGGTACAATTTGTGCTATGCTGGCAATGAGACTGGGATCTGCGTCTTTATTTTGAAAAGTTCTGCTTTTGCATTCAAGCATGCATGCCTTACCTAGGAGGTCAATGGCATACAAAAAGCGGTTGATCTCTGGCTCGGTCAAATGTTTTTGAAAATGGCGTACAAATTTTAGCAAATTTCCCGTAAAAGGATGGGTTGTTCGGATCACATCGCCTCCCTTTAACCACTTATCCGAGAAAGTAGGATCGCATGAAGCGCCAGCAAAGATCCAAAACACGCAGTTCTTGATTTTTTCTTCATCTGAAGGAGCGCATTGGACTTTATTTGACGAAAGGCAGGGAAGGTATTTCCACAGTGCCCCAAGCCCTCCAATGATTCCGAGCGCGGCTGCGCTTTTCCATGCAGTCTCCCAAGTAAGGTCTGTTAAAGAAGAAATTATACACTGGCTATTTGTTAGGCATGAAATCATGTTTTTAATAAAACTTGTTGTTTGGTTTTTAATTATACAGTTAATTTATTTGTATTTCCAGTGTTTTTTTGAGGTGAATCAAGCCTGTCAAAAAAATCCTCTAGATAATATAGAAAAAAATAGAGAGAAACATCTACAGGTAAATCTAATGGACTACGATGTAATTATTATTGGTTCCGGGGCCGGGGGCGGAACCCTGGCCAGGCATTTGGCGCGCTCCGGAAAAAAGATCCTCATTCTCGAGCGAGGCGATTTTCTAAGACGAGAGCCTGAGAATTGGAATGTCCGCTCGGTCTTTGTCGAAAACCGCTACATCTCTCCCGATATCTGGTATGACAATCGAGGAAAAGCCTTTCAGCCGCAAGTCCACTATTTCGTCGGCGGTGCTACGAAAATGTATGGGGCTGCGCTCTACCGTCTCAGAAAAGAAGACTTTGAAGAGCTTCCCCATCACGACGGGATCTCTCCCGCCTGGCCCATTCGCTATGAAGAGATGGAACCATATTACAGCCAAGCAGAAGAGATGTACCATGTACATGGGCAAAGAGGGATCGATCCGACGGAGTCCTTTTGTAGCGCTCCCTATCCGTTCCCTGCCGTTTCGCATGAACCGAGAATCCAGCGCCTCTTTGATGATTGGACAAAAGAAGGCTATCACCCCTTTCCGGCGCCATGCGGCATCATGCTCAATGAAAAAGAGATGGCCTTTGGCAAGTGCGTCCGGTGCAATACCTGCGACGGCTTTCCGTGTCTTGTCCAAGCAAAATCGGATGCTGAGATGGTCGGAGTGCGCCCTGCTTTGGAATATCCCAATGTCACTTTGATCCGAGGCGCCTTGGTTGAAAAGCTCCTTACCAATCCGAAAGGGACGTCCATAACGGAAGTGGTCGCCACCGTGAATGGACAAAAAGAGCGATATCGGGGAGATGTCGTCGTTGTCTCTTGCGGGGCGGTCAATTCGGCCAAGCTCCTCATTCAGTCAGCCAATGAACGCCATCCGAACGGCCTTGCCAACGGCTCCGATCAAGTAGGGCGCAATTACATGTACCACAATAGCCAAGCTGTTTTGGCTTTTTCCTATGAGCCCAACATGACCCGGTTTCAAAAGACAATCGCATTGAACGATTTCTACTTTGGGATGGAAGGGTTTAAATACCCAATGGGCAATATCCAGATGATCGGGAAGACGATGGGCGCGATGTTCAAGGGGGAAAAGCCCCTTTTGACCGGCCTTGTCCCCACAGCGCTTCTAGACCGCTTTGCCCATCACGCAGTCGATTTTTGGCTCTCGACAGAGGATCTGCCCCGGCCTGAGAACCGAGTGACAGTAGACCGGGAGGGGAGGGTGACGCTCAGCTATACCCCCAATAACCAGGTTCCGGCGAAAAAGCTCTACGAAAAGCTCAAGTCGATGCTCGGCTCTCTCGGGATGCACCCCCACCTCATCCCTCGCAGGGCCTATTTGAAAACAACGATCCCGATT
>JAKBAE010000106.1 GCA_021809325.1 bacterium | reverse complement strand
CAAGGGTTCTACAACTGCCCATTCTTGATCGTTCAGTCCTGTAAATTTACCCATCATCTCCTTCAGCTAAAATGAGGGAAATACGATGCCACATAAAGATTTTAGTGGCTAGTCAAAGATATGTTCACATCTCTTGGATCTCGAATCAAAATAATAAACTTTTCAGAACCATTTAAAACCGGCTCTAATTTTTCTAAACAACAAAAATGATCTTCTTCATGAGGCAATCCTAGCAAGCGAAACAAAGTGCCGAGCAAATTAGTTCCAGATTTCATCACTGTAAAGCTGAGGACTGATTCCTTTTCTTGGAAAGGGAAAACTTGGAAAGTTAGCGCTAAAAGGAAAAACAATATTTTCATTTCATGAAACGGCTCCAACGTTGCATATCGAGACGCACTTCTTCTAAAGAAGCTCCTTTGAGCATCCCCATTCTGCAAAGATTCTTAAATACCTGAGCAGCATTTTGGAGCACTCGAGGATGGACGAAATGGTATGCAATGTAATCTTTTAAGTACACTCGAGGATGGCCAAATTTCTCAAACCGGTTGACAATCTCATCGTCTTCATAACCCCATCCAACGAATTCTTCATTGTATCCCCCGAGCTCCTTAAAAACGGATAGTCGAAATACATGAATCATCCCGGTAGGATTTAGGACGCAAACACTGATATTTGGAATTGTCAAGAATGAATTTAGAGTCCCTTTCCTAAAGAGAGGCAAAGGTGTTAAATCGATGGTTTGCAAGATCTTTTTTCGCAATGGATCGGCAATATTGAAAATAGCGTCCTTAAGTGGATAAACAAAGGATTGGTTCGGGTTGTTTTTAAGAACCTCGAAGGCATCAAAAATCGCCTTGGGATGAATGAGAGCGTCCGCATCCCACTTGCAAAAGTAAGGCGTTGTTACAAGAGATGCCCCCCAATTGACATCAGCCGGAGAAAACATCTCTTGTTCGACAAACTGAATCTGCACTTGGGGGTCGGTTGACGCCGGAACTTTTGGCTCTCTTCCTATTTCGGTTAGGATAAGACGGTAATTGATGAAGTATTTCTTAAAATAGGCGAGGAGAAATTGAACATGCTCCAACCTTTCTTTCGAGTCCACATGGACAGGCACTACAATCGAACAATCCGATAGATCAAACTGCATAATCCCTGAAAAGGTGTGCGAATAGCTTAGGGACCTCGGCCATGGAGTAAAAGGGCTCTACATAGGCAATGCGCATAGCTGTTTTACCAGGATTCGGCTTGCCCGGAGGGGGGGAATAAAAGCCGTCCATCGGAGCCATTAGAAGCGTCGTCTTCACGCCATTGAGAGAAACTGCTCCCTTTTTTGCGCAATAGAGTACAAAATCATTCGCATCAAACTCCGGCCCTGCCATCTTGCGCAAATCCACAACAGTGTAAATAGCCGCATCGGGCTTCGAGACGATCAGATCCGGCATCTCCCGCTTCAATCCCGAAGCAACAAGAGTCTCCATTTCGCGATAATATTCCCGCTGCTGATGAAACCAAGTATTGAGCTTTGCTTTAGATTCATATAGGAGCGCTCCAAAAACATACTGCCCCAACACATTTGAGCAGAGGTTTGCCGTATTTTCGGCGACGGCCCTTTTGTGAAATTCAGGATTGTCCGTGATCAGCGCTCCCACGCGAAGGCCGCAAGCATTCCAGACTTTGGAAGCCGACTCGATGCTGATCCTCCGCCCCAAAATCCCGGGAACGTCCGTCTCTGAAATACCCCAAATGCTGCTAGTGCCTGTCGGCAGATAGTGCAGCTCGCGGTACGCCTCATCGCTAAGCACCCAGAGATTATATTTCACACATAAAGCAGCCAGCTCGTTGAGCAACTTTTGAGAGAAAAACTGTCCTGTCGGATTGTCGTAGGGAATTGCGAGAAGGGCGCCCGGTTTTTTTTCTTGAATGACTCTTTCAATCTCTTCAATCGACGGCATGGAAAATTTCCCATCCTCGTCCAAGCGGCGCTCGATAGCCACTAAAGAGCGCCTTGTCCTCTTAGCCATGGAAGCGTAGTTCGAATAGGTAGGATCAAATACTAAAAGAGGCCGATCTTCAGATCCGGCCGGGCCGCACACCCCCAAGATCGCAAGCTCCATCGCGTGGCTTGCGCCGTCGGTCGTCTGGCTATAGAGTCCTTGCGTCGAAAAACCGCTCGCTGCAATCAAGTGCAAAAACGTCTGATTCGCCTCTTCCATTCCCACTGTTGCAGAGTACTTCACAACGCCTTTTTGGAACGGACTCCCCTCTTTTCCGAGCGAAACCATCCGCTCGACCATCGCGGGATGCATTGGAAGCGATACATTGCCGATTGCGGTATTCACCGCCTGGACGCCGTCTGTCCGCTTCATAAACTCTATTTGCGCAAGACGGATCGAAGATGGAGTGCGGCTCTGAAAGTGGTCGGAAAAAATCGGCTCCATAAAACCCCTTTTACAAATTGTATTACTTTTCTTAGAAAAAAAGAAAAGGGGTTCCAAGGGGACTTGTTCCCTTGGCCGGCGGAGCCCTTAAAAAATCATCGCAAGATTTTGACAGCGTTATGAACAGCCTCTCCGAACCGAAAGGCGTCTTCTTCGGTATTATAGAGGGCAAACGAGGCGCGGGCGGCGTGTTCGAGGCCGAAAGAGCGCATGAGGGGCTGAGCGCAGAGGTGGCCGCTTCGGATTGCAATCTCTTTGGCGTCGAGGAAGGAGGCGAGATCGAGCGGATGGATCTTTTCAATGGAAAACGAGAGGATCGGAGCTTTTGGAGAGAGCGGCCCCAGGATACGCAGGCCTTCAATCTCTTGGAGGGCTTTCGTAGCTAGGTCAAGGAGCTTTAGCTCGTGGGCCGGATCTCTTTGCTCCATAAATTGAAGAGCTGCTTTGAGACCGATGGCGGAGGCGCTCATAGGGGTGCCTGCTTCGAAGCGAAGAGGGGGCATTTCATAACTGCTCTCCTCCAAGCCGACCCTCTCGACCATACCGCCGCCGCCTTGGAGCGGCCCCATCATGGCAAGCCTCTCCTCTTTGCCGTACAAGACGCCGATGCCCGTCGGCCCGTAGCATTTGTGCCCGGAGAAGGCATAAAAATCGACGCCGAGCGCTTGTACGTCGAGAGGAAGATGGACTGCTGCCTGCGCGCCGTCGACGAGCACGGCGGCACCGACTTGTTTTGCTTGTTTGACGATCTCGGCAAGCGGGGTGATCCCACCCGTTACGTTGGAGACATGCGTGATGGCGACGAGCTTTGTCCGGCTCGTGAGCGGCAGATGCAAATCCATCGAACCATCTTCTTGCAAACCGATCCAGCGAAGAGTAAGCCCTTTTTCTTTGGCAATCATCTGCCAGGGGAGCAGATTGGAGTGGTGCTCCAATTTGGAGACGACGATCTCATCCCCCGGCTCGAAGGGAAACGTTTTGGCAACCAGGTTGATCGCATCGGTCGTCCCGCGGGTAAAGACAATCTCGTCGGAAGATGCGGCATTCAAGAAGCGGCGCGCCGCTTCCCTTGCCTCGGCATAGAGCTCCGTCGCATGAAGCGATTGACGGTACGCGGCGCGATGCACCGTCCCATAGTCGTGCGTGTAAAATTGGCTGATCGCCTCAATGACGCTATCGGGCTTGTGGGCCGTCGCTGCAGAGTCGAGATAGACCAGAGACGGGTGGTTGCGCAAAAAGGGGAACGCATCTCGCCTGTTCATCGGACAAGTCTCGCTAAAAGAGCTTCTCGCAAAGGCGAAAAGGAGATCTCTTCTAGCAGCTCCGAGCAAAAACCGTGGAAGAGAAGTTTTTTCGCATCGGCGGGAGGGATGCCCCGTGCTTGGAAATAAAAGATCTCCTCTTCGCTGAGCTGCGAGAAGGTCGCGCCGTGAGACGCTTTGACATCGTCTGCGAAAATCTCAAGGTTCGGCTTCGCATGCGCGGCAGCCTCTTCGCTTAAGATCAGGTTCTGGTTGAGCTGGTACGCCTCCGTCTTTTGCGCTTGGGGCTGTACATAGATCTTCCCCTCAAAACTCGATCGGGCCTTTCCTTGGAGCGCTTTTTTAAAGTGCTGGCGCGAGAGGCAGTGGGGCGCATGATGCTCAATGAGCACATGGGTATGGGCCTGCTTCGAACCTGTAAGGTGATCGAGCCCTTTCAAGTGCACCTCTGCCCCCTCTTCTAAAAGGGAGGCGGATAGGCTTCTTCGATAAAGCGACGACCCTTCCGAAAACGAAAAGCTGCTCAACCGAGCATCTTTTTTAAGGCTCGCTCGGAGATTTCGGAAAAAAACAGCCTCCTCTTGCAGCTCGCTGCAGTCTTGGACCGAAAGTTTGGCCCCTGCATCGAGGACGGCATCGAGCATCTCGACGGCAGATCCTTTGCCGGCAAATGTCTGGACCAGCTTGAGCTCTGCGCCCTTGCCTAAAAAGAGCTGCAACCGCTGCCCCATCCAATTCGCAGACGAAAAGAGGGAAATGATCTGGATTGGCTGCTCGATGACAAGTCCCGGAGGCACATACAAAAAGGCCCCTCGTCCATGAAAGGCGCCGTTGAGCGCGGCAAGAGGATCGCTCTCTTCTTTCAGAGACTTTGCAAACCGGTTTTGCAACACCAGCCCGTAGCTCTTCATTGCCTCTTCTAGGGGAAGAAGAATGCAGCCCTTGGGAAGGATGGAGTGCTCGGGAGAAAAATAGCCGTTGGAAAAGACGATCCGCCCTGCACAGCCCGGCAGAAAATGGGGCATTTGCTGCGGCGCTTCGGCGGCAGGCTCTGTCGGAGGGACAATCTTCGAGAAGGGCAAATATTGAAACGCCTCTTGACTGGGCTTGGGCATCCCTTGCTCGGAAAAGCGCTTCCAAAAGCGCTCTCTGACGGGAAGAAGGGCGTCTTCGATTAAGCCGTGACCCATTCGTAGCCCCTCTCTTCCAGCTCAAGCGCAAGACTTGGCCCCCCGCTTTTTACAATCCGCCCATCCGCAAGGACGTGGACTACATCAGGGCGGATGAAATCGAGCAGCCGCTGGTAGTGGGTGATGATCAGCATCGATCTCCCCTCGCCCCTTTCCCCATTCACCCCATCGGCGACGATACGCATCGCGTCAATGTCGAGACCCGAATCGGTTTCATCGAGAACGGCCAAGTCGGGCTCAAAGAGAGACATCTGCAGAATTTCATTGCGCTTCTTTTCCCCTCCGGAAAACCCTTCATTGACGCTGCGGCTTTTAAATTCCGGACGGATCTGCATCTTTTGCATCTTCGCATCCAATATAGAAGAAAACGCCTCGTCGGAAAGAGGCCCCAACCCGCGCGCTTTTCTCTGCGCGTTGAGAGCGAGCTGCAAAAATTGCGCATTGCCCACCCCTGCAATCTCCGGCGGATATTGAAAACTCATGAAAAGGCCTAAGTGAGAGCGCTCTTCGGGCTCCAGCGAAAGGAGGTCCTGCCCTTTGAACCAAACTTCCCCATCCGTCGTTTCATAGGCAGGGTGTCCGGCTAAAATTTTGGCCAATGTCGATTTGCCGGCGCCGTTCGGCCCCATGATCGCATGGACCTCCCCTGCCGGAAGGGTCAAATCGAGCCCTTTTAGGATGGGTGCGCCGTCAATCGCAGCATGCAGGTTTTTGATTTGCAATAAGATCTTATCCAACAGAGTTCTCCAGTTTCAAGGCCAATAACTTTTGCGCCTCCGCTGCGAACTCAAGGGGCAGCTCGCGGATGACCTCTTTGCAAAAGCCGTTGACGATCAAGTTGATCGCATCTTCTTTTGAAATCCCTCTCGCCTGCAGATAGAAAATCTGCTCTTCGTTGAGACGGGACGTCGTTGCTTCATGTTCTACCTGCGCCGACTCGTTGCCGCCGTCGATGTAGGGAAATGTATTTGCGCTGCAGCGGTTTCCAACCAGCATCGAATCGCACTGCGTAAAATTGCGAGCTCCCTTCGCTTTGGGCGAAATCAGGACCTGGCCGCGGTAGCTATTTTTCGATTCGTCGGCGGAAATCCCTTTCGAGATGATGGTCGAGCGGGTGTTTTTTCCGATATGGATCATCTTGGTGCCGGTATCGGCCTGCATCTTGCCGTTCGTGAGCGCAACCGAATAAAATTCACCCACTGAATGATCGCCTCTTAGGATGCAGCCTGGATACTTCCAGGTAATCGCCGCCCCCGCTTCCACCTGCGTCCAGGAGATTTTAGAATGATCCCCTGCGCAAAGGCCTCGCTTCGTGACGAAATTGTAGACGCCCCCTTTGCCTGTCTTCGGATCGCCCGCATACCAGTTCTGGACCGTCGAGTACTTGATTTCGGCCCGCTCAAAAGCAACCAGCTCAACCACAGCGGCATGAAGCTGGTTTGTGTCGAAGGCGGGTGCCGTGCAGCCTTCAAGATAGCTTACATAAGACCCTTCTTCTGCGATGATCAGCGTCCGCTCAAACTGGCCGGTTTCTTTCTCATTGATCCGGAAGTAAGTGGAAAGCTCCATCGGAGATCGGACCCCCTTCGGGATGTAGACAAACGAGCCGTCGCTAAAGACTGCCGAGTTGAGGGCGGAAAAAAAATTATCCCCAATCGAGACAACCGAGCCGAGATACTTTTCCACTAGCTCGGGATAGCGCTTCACCGCTTCGGAAATCGAGCAGAGGATCACCCCCGCCTCTTCCAGTTTCTTCTGAAAGGTTGTCCCAAGAGAGACCGAATCGAATACCAAATCAACCGCCACATTGGTCAGCCGTTTCTGCTCGTCCAAGGGGATCCCGAGCTTTTCAAAGGTCCTCAGCAGCTCCGGGTCCACTTCGTCTAGGCTCTCCAGCCTCGGCTTTGTCTTAGGCTCAGCGTAGTAAGAAATTTGTTGATAATCGATCGGAGGGTAGTGGATGTTCGCCCAGGCGGGCTCTTTCATCTCTTGCCATTTCCGAAATGCCTTCAAGCGGAAGTCCAGCAAGAACTTCGGTTCATCCTTTTTCGCTGAAATAGCGCGGATCACCTCTTCATTCAGTCCCTTAGGAAAAACCTCCGATTCTATCGGGGTCACAAAGCCGTAAGGGTACTCTTTCCTTGAAAAATCTTGCGTCGCACTCATATATGGAAGGAATGTTAACTCATTAGCTTGCCAATGTCAACGCAAGTTGGGCGCAATTTAAAAACAAATAAAAACAACTTCAATTATAATAAAATTAAAAGAGGGATTATATGAAAAAAGAGCTGCCAATACGATCTAAAATAGAAATCGTCGAAAAGATCGGTAAAATTCTTCACTGCCTCCATACGGGTCAACGATCTGCAGCGGACCTCCTGATCGAAGAGGTAAAGAGCCGTTCTCTTCTTTTAGAAGACCCGATCCAGCAAGATGTTCTCATGTTCGCGGAGTCCGTGCAATTCCAGGCGAGCTACGACCCTTGGCACCGTGTCAGCGGCGAAATCCAAACGGCCGCAGACAGGCTCATCGAAGACCTCGGCTTTACTCCTCCGCCTGAGAATGAATGAAAAAGCGGCTCAAAAGAACACGAAAAATCGACTGATACCAATCCCAATAAATAATACCATTGGGGCAGTTGCAAAACTCGGGCACACAGAAAAATCGATGATTTTGAGCCAGTTTG
>JAKBAE010000105.1 GCA_021809325.1 bacterium | reverse complement strand
GGCGGATCTCATTTTTGTTTTTATCTAGGAAAGTCCAATGACGACAGGCAGAGGGCGCGGGCGCAGTAGAAAAAAATTGAACAGCCCGACCATCCCCTAAAACTTGCGAAACAAACATACCCCCCCTTATTCCAGAGAGAATAATACACAAATTAACAAAACAAATCCACCAATTACGAACGATACTGTTTATTTAATTCTTTGATTTTTTGTTCGCATTGTTCATGGTTTTCTGCTTTTCTGGCATCGATTTCTTCACGGATCGGCCGTGTACGGAACAAAAACTCCTCTTTCGCCATTGCTATTGAGGTGTTTTTGACCCCTTCTGCTAAACTGAGCACCTGCATAACAGCCTGCCGGCGAATCATAGCGTCCCATCGAATTCGGGAAATGCCTGCGCTTTCCTCTCGACGGAGGGCATCAATGGCAGATCGAGCGCACCTTTCCCGGCAGCAAAGCTCGCGCTGCACCTCCGGCGGAAGACAGCACCCCGAAGTCAAAAGCCTCGAGCGATACTGTTCGAGCGCATGTGTTTCATCGCAAATGCGAGAACGGATGCAAGCTCTCAAACCGGAAACTGCAAAGCATTCATCTGCATCTATTTGTCTCAGATCAGCATGTGCGGCATGGGAGCGGTAAGTCAATTCGGCCAGCTCTACGGCCCGATCGAGCGCCATCCGTTCATGCGGAGTACGGTCTAAAAACTCCTGCTCGAGCGCAGCATCGCATTTTTCTTTACTTTGGATTGCCTTACCCGCCCCTTCCAGCGCCGCTTGCTGAGCCTCTGTAATCAGACTGAATGTTTTGAGGTCTTCGAGAGGGTAGCTAGTCAAAATTGCATCACAGCGCATCTCCTTAGTCTCTAGCTCAAACTTTTCTTTCCAAAGAGACGGCGGCAAGATGGCATACTCTTGCATTTTAGAAAAATTGTTTAGCCTCGGCGCATGCAGAAGTCCGGCCTCTGCCTCATGGAAGAATTTGAGAAGCTCCGGAAAAGATATCGTCTCGACATGGTCCTTGTAGGCCCGCTCAAAGTTTTGCGCATCGAGAAGGGCATACCCGAAGAGCTTTTCCCATCCGTGTTTTGCCAGAATCTCGGGTAAGGGCGCCTGCCAAACTTCTTCTCTAAGACGCGCCAAAACCACTTGATCGTCATAATCGATGAGCCGATACGCAATCCCGGCGAAGCTGACAGAGGCAAAAGCCAGCGAGGCAGCTGTAAACACCAGAGGAGCGCTCACAAGGCATACGGCCGCAGCCGCACCGGCCATGGTCAGGGCGGACAAGGCGCAAAGTCCCGCTTTTTGCGCTTTTACAGGACTCCAATAGCCCTTCCACTCTTCTTCAATGACCTGCGGCCGGGATGCGCCCGGCAAAGTATCCATCAAAACAACAGAACCCATAACGCTCTTCTCCTATAAAAATTTGAGCGGGCAATGATACGTCCTTTTCAGAAAAACCTTCAAGCTTATGAGGAAGATCGCATAAACTGGAGTCTCGTTCAGCTTAAACAGGTTTAATATGATCTCTCAGGAACTTCGCAGAAAATTTCTTCAATACTTTAAATCGCAAGGACATACTATTGTCCCCTCCTCCCCTGTCGCTCCCTTGGACGACCCGACTCTTCTCTTCACCAACGCGGGGATGAACCAGTTCAAAGACGTATTTCTCGGCCACTCGAAGCGCGAATACACAAGAGCGGCGACAACCCAAAAATGCATCCGCGTCGGCGGCAAACACAACGACCTCGACAATGTCGGCCATACGTCGCGGCACCTGACCTTTTTCGAGATGCTCGGCAACTTCTCCTTTGGCGACTATTTTAAAAAAGAAGCAATTGGCTATGCGTGGGACGTCTCAACCCACGTGTTCGGTTTTGATCCGGACAAGATCTGGGTCTCCGTCTTCAAAGATGACGACGAGGCGTTTGCTCTCTGGGAAAAACATCTGCCGTCTAAACGGATCGTACGCTTTGGGGAAAAGGAAAATTTTTGGGCGATGGGCGACACCGGGCCTTGCGGCCCCTGTTCGGAGCTGCTCTATGACAGAGGGGAAAAATTCGGAGAGGCGAAAAATCCTCATGATGACCCGGCCGGCGAGCGTTATCTTGAATTCTGGAACCTCGTCTTCATGCAGTTTATGCGCTCTTCCTCGGGAGAGCTAGCGCCATTGCCGAAACAATCGATCGACACCGGGGCCGGCCTCGAGCGCGTCGCCTCTCTCAAAATCGGCGTTGACAACGTCTTTGCAACAGACGTCTTGCGCTCCCTCATCGCAGAAGTTGAAGGGATCTCGAAGGTCCGCTACGACGAAAAAAACCTCTCATCGGCGCCTGCCTTCCATGTGATTGCAGACCATATCCGCTCACTCTCGTTTGCGATTGCAGACGGAGTGCAGCCGAGCAACACGGACCGCGGCTATGTGCTGCGCAAAATCCTCAGGCGCGCGGTGCGCTATGGGCGGATGCTCGAGTTAAACCGCCCCTTCCTCGCCGACGTATTGCCAAGGCTTGTCTCTTCGATGGGAGACGACTTCCCTGAACTGAAAGCGTCCCAAACGAGGATTGCGGAGATCCTGACGCTTGAAGAAGAAGCATTTCTTCGCACCCTGCAGCGAGGGGGCCAGCTTCTCGGCCAAGTCATCGAGGAGTCCCGCTCCTCTAAAAAAATTTCCGGCGACGATGCCTTTAAGCTCAAAGACACGTACGGGTTTCCTTTGGAAGAGATCCAACTCATCGCCAAAGACGAACATCTAGAGGTCGATCTCGCCCGTTTTGAAAAGCTTGACGAAGAGGCAAAAGAAAAATCGCGCAAAGCGCGAAAAGTCGAGGCGCAGCAGTTTGACCAAAACTTCTTTGCCGACTTCACCCGCACGCATAAGCCCTGCGAGTTCGTCGGCTATGAAAGCGTCTCTTGCGAGTCCCCTCTTTCGGGCATTGTCATTGGACCTCATTTCACCGACGAGATCCATGAGGGGGAAGAAGGGATGCTGATCCTCGGCAAAACCCCATTTTATGCAGAAATGGGAGGACAGGTAGGCGATACCGGACAGATCTCCAAGGGCGGAAATCTCTTTCTCGTCGAAGATACGATCTCTCCTTATCCCGGTGTCATCGCTCATCTCGGCCGAATGGCGAAAGGATCGCTGAAAAAAGGAGATGAGCTCGAGGCAAATGTCGATTCCGTCCGGCGCAAAGAAATCCAGAGTAACCACACGGCAACCCATCTTCTCCATTGGGCGCTGCAAAATGTGCTCGGCGCGCACATCAAGCAGGCAGGCTCTTTGGTCGAAGACAAGCGGCTTCGCTTCGACTTCAATCATCACAAGAGCGTAAGTAGAGAAGAGCTGCGCGAGATCGAAGATCTCGTAAACGAAAAGATCCGTGAAAACACTCCTGTCAAAACCTACGCCCTCTCTTTTGACGACGCCCAAAAGCGCTCCGACATCAAACAGTTTTTCGGAGAAAAATATGGCGAGACGGTGCGAGTGGTCGACATCGATTTTTCTAAGGAGCTCTGCGGCGGAACGCATACCGACAGGTCGGGATCGATCGGCCTTTTCAAGATCGTCAAAGAAAGCAGCATCGCCGCGGGCGTTCGCAGGATTGAAGCGGTGAGCGGCAGATGGGCTGAAAGAAAAGTCCAGCAAGAAGAAGAGGCCCTGGAAACAGCAGGCGCTCTTCTCAAATCCCCTCCATCTGGCGTTGTTGAAAAACTCGAGCAGCTACTCAATGAGATGAAAGAGCAAGCGCTTGAGTTGAAAGCGCTGAGGAAAGGGCAAATGAAAGAGCTTGCCGTCCAAATGATGCAAGCCAAAGAGCTCATCGGCAATATTTTCTTGATCGCCTCCGAGATCCAACTGAATGCAGAGGAGCTGCCTTCTTTTGCAGAAGAGCTGATGGTCCAGCTTAAATCGGGCGTGATTGCTCTCGGGGCAAAAACGGGCGAGAGATGCCAGCTTCTTGTGCAAGTCAGCCCCGATCTAGCTAAGAGCCTTCCGGCAGCAGCTCTCATCAAAGAGGCTGCGCCTCTGATCCAAGGCGGCGGCGGGGGAAGGCCTACAAGCGCGCAAGCCGGAGGCAAAGATCCTTCCGGCCTGCCGAAGGCGCTGGCTAAAATCAAACAGCTAGTTGGACAGGCGCCTTGATTGACGCTCTCGAACGGAGTCCCTCTTTTGCGGCGCTGCAAAAAGCTCTCTCTTCCGGAGAGTCGGTGCTTTTCGAGTCGCTTTGGGACGTACCGAAAGCCCTCGTGGCGGCCTTTGCCGTCGAAAAAACGGGAAAAAGCGTTCTTCTTATCACAGGCGGCGTCCGCGAGGACGCCTTCTTCGATAGCTTAGAGACCCTCTCCCCCAATCTTGCCATCGAGTTTCCCGCCTGGGAGACGCTTCCCGGAGAAGAGATCGCACCGAGTCCCGATATCATCGGCAAACGCTTTGATGCTCTCAGCGCTCTTTTAACCAGAAAAAAACCATCGATTCTTCTCTGTCCTCTTCAAGCCCTGCTCCAAAAAGTCATTCCGAAAGAGTCGCTGGCAAAACTCCTCAGCGCCTGGAAAAAGGGGACAAAAATTCCGTTCTCCTCCCTCCCTGAGCTACTCACACAGCTCGGCTACAAGCGCGCCGCCGTCGTCTCCGATAAGGGAGAGTTTGCCGTGCGCGGCTCCATTTTAGATCTCTATCCCCCTGCATCGATCGACCCGTTCCGGATCGAATTTTGGGGCGATGAGATCGAAGAGATCCGCACCTTCGATCCGATCGGGCAAAAGTCGATTGGATCTGCAACCGAGATTCGGCTGGCTCCGGCCAATGAGCAGCTTCTTCTCCAAAAAACAGCCAAGCTCTCATCGATCGCAGACTACCTTGGCGAAGAGTTCCTCGTATTTTGGGACGATCTGGTCGCCATCGAAGAGACCTGGACGACGCTGAAAACGATGCCTGGCGCAGCTTCTCCTTTCCTCTACAGCTTTGATGAGCTGTTCAAGCGCCTCAAAAACAGCCAGCAGCTCTTAGGAATGCCCCGGCTGATCGAAGAGCTCTCCCCCGTAAGGTCCAACCGGGAAAGGAGCAAACACCTGCAAGGGGTCACCTTTGAAGCGATTCAAAAGAGCTTTTCCGCCCAGCGCTGGTTTCATTCTTTCCGCCAAATGGATGAAGAGGACCTGGCCGATCTTTCCTCCCCTCTTCTCTTTTTGAATGCGAATGAGACGGAAGAAAATGAAGTTAAAAAACAGCTCAAAGAGCGGGGCCTTGATCCCTCATCTCCCAACATCCGCTTTGAAAGGGGGTATCTCGCCTCCGGCTTTTGCCTCTCGGACCTGCCGCTCACTGTGGTGCCGAACGCCGAAATGACGGGGCGAAAGCGGATCCGCCGCCAAAAGTGGCGCGGCACGACGCATACGCCGGCAGCCGAGTTCCATCAGCTCTCTCTCGGCGATCCGGTCGTTCATTTCCATAGCGGGATCGGAAAATACCTTGGGATGGAAAAGCAGGTGAACCATCTCGGCCAAGAGACGGAGTTCATGACCATCCAGTATGCTGAAGGGAGCAAGCTCTTCGTCCCGCTCTCGCAGGCATACCTCGTCTCTCGCTATATTGGGACAAAAGAAGAGGCGCCGACCCTCAGCCAGCTCGGGAGCAAGCGCTGGCAAAACACCCGAATCGCAGCCCAGCAGCAAATTTTAGGCTATGCAAATGAGCTTTTGCAGCTCTATGCCGAAAGAGCTGTACACGGCGGCTCTCCTTGTCCGTCCGATGGCGATTTGATGCGGCAGTTCGAAGAGGACTTTCCCTATACGGAGACGAGCGATCAGCTCAAGGCAATTCAAGCGATCAAAGAGGATATGGAGGCGGCAAAGTCGATGGATAGGCTCGTCTGTGGGGATGTCGGCTATGGCAAGACCGAAGTTGCTATGCGCGCTGCCTTCAAAGCTGTCGCCGACGGCGGAAAGCAGGTGGCCGTTTTGGTACCGACCACAGTGCTTGCGATGCAGCACTATGAGACCTTCTCCCAGAGGATGAGCGGATTTCCTATCCGCGTCGGAGCCCTTTCGCGCTTTTTCACGCCAAAGCAAAATCGGGAGATGGTACAAAAAACAGCAATGGGCGAGATCGACATTTTGATCGGCACCCACCGGCTTCTCTCCGAAGACGTCCTTTTTAAAGACCTCGGCCTTCTCATCATCGATGAAGAGCAGCGCTTCGGCGTCAGGGCGAAAGAGCACCTCAAAAAATTCAAAGCCGGAGTCGACTGCCTGACGCTAAGCGCCACTCCGATCCCGCGGACGCTTTACATGTCTCTCGTCCAAGCACGCGACATGTCGGTTATAGGAACGCCGCCGCAAGACCGGCTGCCGGTCAAATCGATCCTTGCGGAAACCGATTTCGATCTGATCCAAAATGCGATCCTGCGCGAGCTTGCAAGAGGCGGGCAGTCATTTTTTATCCACAACCGGGTTGAAACCATCTATCAAAGAGCGGAAGTGATCGGAAAACTCGTCCCTGCAGCGCGGATCGGAGTTGTCCACGGACAAATGGACCCCGACGAGATCGATCCCGTCTTCCACCATTTCAAGGAGGGTTCGCTCGATCTCCTCTTTGCGACGACGATCATCGAAAACGGCATCGACATCCCGAATGCGAATACGATCTTGATCGACCGCGCCGACACCTACGGGATGGCAGACCTCTACCAGCTCCGGGGCCGCGTAGGGCGCTGGAACAGGTCCGCCTATGCATACTTTCTCATCCCCAAAAATGTAAGCTTGCCCGAGATTGCGAAAAAGCGGCTCAATGCCCTTGTAGAAGCGGGCGGCTATGGCGGCGGGATGAAGATCGCAATGAGGGACCTCGAGATCCGGGGCGCCGGAGATATCCTTGGCGTCCAGCAATCGGGCCAAGTGAGCGCCATCGGCTTTCATCTCTACTGTAAGCTCCTCAAGCGGGCCATCGACGCTCTTAAAAGACAGGCGCCTATCTCATTCAATGAGACAAAGCTCGAGTTTGCATTCAATGCGCGCATTCCGGAATCCTATATTCCCGAAGTCTCTTTGCGCATGGAGTTTTATTACCGCTTCGGCGACGCCTCGAATACGGCTGAGATCGACGACCTTCTCTCTGAGCTGCAAGACCGCTTTGGCACTCCTCCAGAAGAGCTTTTATGGCTATATCACTTGGCAAGGTTACGCGTATTTGCCTCCCACCATCAATTTACGCTTCTCAAATTTCAGAACTTAACGCTTCTCGCTGAAAGACAGATGGGCAAAGAGATTGAGAAGCACACCCTCCTTCTCCCAAAGAAAATGCAAGCTTCCCCGAAGGAAATGGAAAATTATCTTCTCGAGCAGCTGCAAAAACAATTCAAGATCAATCAATAAATTATACCGAAGCAACCTGAAGAATCTGTTTTTATACCATTGAGGCAGTTGCAAAACTCCCGCCTTCGTCGGGATTTTGAAAAAATTACTGGCACAAAACCTCAAAAATCAGATTTTTTTAAGTTCACCTCATCTCTTAGGCTCGATTTTTTCAAAAATTGGCTACTTGTGAACAGCCTCCAGCCTTCAGGGCGATTGCACGAAGAATTTCTTGACATGCCTTGTTCATAGAGAAGGACA
>JAKBAE010000006.1 GCA_021809325.1 bacterium | reverse complement strand
TCAACTTTCCTGGCCATGACGCCTCCATAATATTTTAGCGCGTCAAAGTTTAGCAAATGTAAAGAATTATTTTAAATACTTTTGTAAAGCTGTACTAGGTCGTACATCATCAGGATGCATAGCGACCCACTGACGCGCTAGAGCTGGGTTGGGTTGGTTAGCGCCTGGAACAGGCGCCTGGGGCTCTCCCAATGCATGCTGTTTTGCCAACACCGCATCAGAATAAACACCGTTTGTAACAGGATAATTAATTGCCGCCATAATATCTATATACTATACGCAATTACGCAAAATAAGTAAAAAGTTAAAACAACATCATACAATTAATCTATGGCACTACCAGGGGGTAGGTTCTGAATTTCGGGAAGGTCGCACCGATTTCCTAAAGCAGCGGCAAGAACCATGCCCTGGCTCTCAATGCCCATGAGTGTTGCAGGCGCAAGGTTAGCGACAACAATAATTTTTTTACCGATCAACTGTTCCGGCGTATGGGATAATGCGATGCCGGAGAGGATCGTCCTCTTTTCAAAGCCCAGATCGACCTTCAATTTAAGAAGCTTCTTCGATTTGGGGACCCGCTCTGCTTCCAGAACAAGCGCTACACGGAGATCGATCTCGCGGAATTGATCGATATGGATGGTCTTTTTTAAAGGTGTATAAGAAATAGGTTCTTCTTGTTTTGTCTTTTTTCCCAGTTTTTCAATCTGCTCAAGAATTTCGGCGTCTTCCACTTTGCGAAAGAGAACTTGAGAGGGCAAAAGAGCTTGTCCAAGAGGAAGATGGCCCACTTGGATCTCTTTCCAACGAGACTCGTTCAATTTAGTGCTATTTCCCAGCATTTCCCAAATCTTTTGAGCCGACTCAGGAATCAGCGGCGACGCGATAAGGGCAATTGCCTTGATGCAGTGAAGGCAAAGAGCAATACAAGAATAAAGCTCTTGGCTGCGCGCTGGGTCTTTCGCTAGTACCCAAGGTTTTTTCGCATCGAAATAACTGTTGGCAATCTGGCAAAGCTCCATAAGCGTCTGGCACGCTTTTCGCAAATGAAAGGCTTCATAGCACTGAGCAGCCAATTCCACTTGCAGGGTGATCTTCTCCAAAAAGTCTCTGTCAGCGTCATCAATCGGATGGAGCGGAGGAACTTTTCCTTGGCAGTGCTGATGGGCAAACACAAGGACCCGATGGACAAAGTTGCCTAGCTTGCCGAGCAGCTCTGCATTACAGCGCATCTGAAAATCTTTCCAGCTAAAGTCAGAATCCGCTGTCTCCGGAGCGTTGGCCGCGATAGCATAACGGATTTGATCGGAAGTATAGCTTTGAAAAAACGACTCCAAATCGATGGTCCAATTGTCCGACTTGGAAAACTGGCGCCCTTCCAATAGATAAAACTCATTCGCAGGCAGCTCATCCGGCAGCTTGTAGGGCAGATCTTGCCCCATCAGCATCGCAGGGAAAAAGACGGCATGAAACGGGATGTTGTCCTTACCGATAAACTCAACCAGCTTCGTTTCGGGATCAAGCCAAAAATCCTTCCAGCGCTGAGGCTGACCAATTTTTTCCGCCCATTCTTTGGCGGCGCTAATATAGCCGATCGGCGCATCAAACCAGACATAGAAGACCTTATTCGGATAGCCGGGAACCGGTACGCCCCAATCGGAGTCCCGCGTAATCGCCCTTGGCTTGAGATCATCGATATATCCCATGGCAAAGCGAACGACGTTTTCCTTCCAGTTCTTGGACAAAATCCAATCTTTGAGCCTCTCTTTAAAAAGATCGAACCGCAAATAGAGGTGAGAGCTAGGCCGCAGCACTAAAGGAGAGCCGGTTAATTTCGAGCGGGGATTTTTCAAATCGATCGCCTCGTAAGAGCTAGCGCAGCGCTGGCACTCATCCCCTCTTGCGGCATCAAACCCGCACTTCGGACAAGTCCCTACGACATAGCGGTCAGCGAGAAAGCGGTTCTCCTTCTCAGAAAAAAGGTGGTTTTCCGTTCTCTCTTCGATAAAGCCTTTTTTTTCCAGAACCTCGAAAAATTCCTGCGTGGTCTTGTAATGACCAGGCCAAGTTGTCCGGCTGTAGTGGTCAAAAGAGAATTGAAGCTGATGAAAAATCCCTTGAATGACCTGATGAAAATGATCGACATGCTCCTTTGGAGTACGGCCGGCCATCTCCGCGCTCAGCGTTATCGCAACGCCATGCTCATCGGACCCGCAGAGATAAAGGACTTCATTGCCCCGCAGCCTTTCAAAGCGGGCATAGCAATCTCCGGGCAAATAAGCCCCTGCGATATGCCCAAAATGAAGAGGGCCATTTGCATAAGGCAGCGCAGAGGTAATCAGGATCTTTTTATTTTCGGACAAGCTCATCTGATCTCTCGTCAACGGCCTCAAGAATTGACTTCAAGGTCGAGGGGACGCCTGACAAGACGATATTGCGTCCGATATTAATGGAAAAATTGCAAAGATCAAAGTTTGTCTTAAACTTTTTTCTAAACCGCTCGGTTGTCATATCAGCTGTTAGCATAGAAAACCCCTATAAGATTCCCAAAAGAATATCAGAAATTGAACACTAAATCAACTTTTTTCTCTGTCTTGTCCGATGCTCTTCGGCGATCAAGACCGCTCGAAGGATCGCATAGGCCGTCTCTAAATCGTCGTTTATGATTTGGTAGTCGTAGCGATCGGATGTTTCCATCTCTTTTTTAGCCCAAGAGAGCCGCTCTTCGATTTTATCCGGACTCTCCGACTTGCGCTTTGACAGACGCCGTTTCAGTTCTTGGATATCCGGAGGAGAGAGAAATATAAAGACCCCATCCATCCGCCCCATCAGCTGCATCGCCCCTTGTGTATCGATCACCAAAACGACATGCTTCCCTGCTTGCTGCTGGAATTCTACGGCGCTTTTGGAAGTGCCGTATAGCTCCCCAAAAACCTCCGCGTGCTCGAGAAAATCGCCTTGCCGGACCCTCTTTTCGAACTCGCTTCTTCCGATAAAATGGTAATCCCGTCCCTCAATTTCATTGGGGCGCATCTTGCGGGTCGTATAGGAAATACTTTCCACAACGGAAGGAAACTCCTCTGTCAGCATCCGAACGAGCGTCGTTTTCCCCGTGCCGGCAGGAGCGCTGAGGACAAAGACAATCCCGTTCTTCAAAGAGCCAAGCAGCTTCTGTCCCATGTTACTCTACGTTTTGGATCTGTTCGCGTATCTTTTCAAGTTCGCTCTTTACCTCAACCACCAACCTCGTGATTGCTGCGTCCTGAGACTTGGACCCGATCGTATTGATCTCCCTTCCCATCTCTTGCAAAATAAATTCGAGCTTCCGGCCCACCGTACCCTCAGTCGAGCGGAGCACCTGCTCAAACTGCCTAAAATGGGAGTGCATGCGTGTCAGCTCTTCTGCGATATCGACCCTTTCCGCAAAAAATGCCACCTCCCGAAGGAGCCGCTCATCGAGATCGCTTCCCGGCTCAAGCACTTCTTTCATCCGCTCCTGCAGCTTGGCCCTTTGCCGAGATACTTGATCGGGAGAAAGCGTTTTAATTTCCTCAACGTATCTTTGGATTTGGTGCAAACGCCCTGCAATATCGCGCTCTAAGGCTTCCCCTTCGCGGCGCTTCATCCGGAGGGCGGCCTCGATTGACTCAAGAACGCATTCCTTCAAGGCTTGCAGATGTTCCTCTTTCCATTCTGACGGATTGCTTTGAGGCAAGTTGGCAAGCGCCTGGAGCAAAAAGGGAAGATCAATGTGGCGCTGATCGCAGCCGCACTCAGAAGCAACCTGCCCCCAAGCCTCTTTCATCTGCCGTAAAAGCTCTGTATCCGGCAGCATCGCGCTTAAGCTCTTGGCGTTTGGGCTGAAATAGACGCGTACACTCACCTGGCCGCGCCCAATCTTCTCGGAGACGCACTTTCGGATCTCCATCTCATAAAGAGAAAAGTCTCTGGGCAAAGAGACGAAAAGTTCAAGATGCTTTCGGTTGACCGACTGGACCTCTACGATAATCCTTCCAAAGGAGGTTTTTTGATCCGACCGTCCAAACCCGGTCATGCTAACTAACATGCTTACCTAAAAAACCATATCCGATCCAGTATAGAAAAGAGCTAGAGAGGGGTCAAGCTCAAAAAACAAGCTCCTTGTGGTGAATTTCTAAACTAGTTTAAAATCTTGCCGTTTAAAAATTGCAACAGGAGAAAAATATGTTAACACCCCTCAATGAAATTGTATCTCTAAACGCTCAAACCATTGCCGCCATTGATGAATTTCATGCATGTTCTGAAGCCAACCTACATACCTGGGAGCACGTACAGTACCTAGACATGAACCTAGATCTGACAGACCGCTCAGAGTTTGATCTGGCTCTAGAAAAAGCTGAATTGCAATGGAATGAGTGCAGTCGGGTGAGGATGGAAACAGATACGTTAGTGCAAACAAATGGAAAAAAAATGTTTGAGTACTGGAAAAGCGGCCAGCACATGGGAGAGTTAGCAGAAGCTTTGTTTCCAAATTCCATAAAAGACCAAGCCAAATTCCTGGGCGACTTTTTTACAATCCTAGTCGACGCAACTCCCATAGGGGTTACGGAGTCCTACACCAAGTTCGTGTTTAATTCAGAGATAGACTAAAACACAGCAATAAAAAGCAAATAAAAAACTCAAAGCTTTTTTGCCTCGAGAATCGAAAATTCAGTAGTAGTCGGATAGATCGCCTCCAGCTCAAAACCACTTTCCTGTAGAAGTCTGGTAAATGAGGCGGCTGTCCGCTCTTTGCCCCCCGTGACGGCTAACATAAGCAAGTCCATCGCATTGGCAAATAAAGAAAGGCTTTTAGGTTGTAAGACAACCTCGATGATAAGAAGCTTGCTCTCGGGGCCCATCGCTTCATAGCAACGACGGAGAATTTCTTTCGCTTTTGCATCATCCCAATCGTGAAGAATGGATTTTAACAAATAGACATCGCCTCCAGTTGGGACCGATGTGAAAAAATCGCCTGTCGTAAGCGAACAGCGATCCATTGGTTTGACCTTCTCTATGACTTCAGGCAACTCAAAAAGCACCCCCGTGGCATGAGGAGATTTAGTCAAAATGGCAGATAAAAATTGTCCCACTCCGCCGCCTATATCATAAATCTGGGAAAACCGGCTGAAATCATAGGCCGAAAGGACAGAGAGGGCAACAGCTCTCGATTTTTCTTTCATCGCGTCTTGAAACAAGGCCGCATTTACCGGATGGCTCCTAAAATAGGAAAACACAGGCTGGTTGAAAGCCAACTCGAACGTAGTCGTCCCCGTTTGAACGGAACCGAGCAGGTTGTCGAAGCTGCGGTGAATATCTTCCCCATAAAATATAGCTAAAGAATGCAAGGAATTGGGATGGGATGCAATCAATAACCGGCTTGCCTCGGTATTGATAAACACCCCTTCGGATATCTCCTCGAAGATGCCATGGCTAGAGAGCAAATGTAAGAGCCTCTTCAAAGACTCAGGATGGGAAGAGGATTTTTCCGCTAACTGCACCGCAGAAAGAGGGCCTTCCTCCAAAAAATCTGCAATGCCGAGCTTTGTTGCGACATAAAGGCTGCGAGAGACCCACTCGCCCGAAAGAGTGGTGAGCAGTTCTTGACGGGCCGTTTCCTGAGGATGCAGCAGAGAGGCATGCTGAGCGCTTGATACAAATACACTACAACACAAAAGCGAGAAAATTTTTTTCATAAAAAACTCCCAATAAAGCTCTTTCGATGAATAGGCGTTGGACCCAAGCGCCGCAGCGCCCCCAGATGGGCCGCCGTCCCATACCCTTTGTGCTTTTCAAAGCCGTATTCAGGCCAAAGCTCGGCGGCCTCTCTCATCATGCGGTCGCGGGTCACTTTTGCCAAGATTGAGGCTGCTGCAATGGAAAGAGAAAGGGTGTCTCCTTTGACAATTCCAAGAGTGGGAATCTCAAAGCGCGGAAGCTGGCTGCCGTCGATTAAAAGATGGTCGGGAAGGCAAGGTAGACTTTTTACCGCGATTTGCATCGCCTCAAAAGTAGCCTGCAAGATATTGATCTGATCAATCCGCTCGGGAGAGACGATCCCGATTCCAAAAGAGATGTCGGGATCGGAGAGCAGCTCTTCAAAAAGAGACTCGCGCAGCTTTTCCTTAATCTGCTTACTGTCATTAAGGCCGGCCATGAGTTTGCCCGGCTTCAAGATACAAGCCGCTGCAACAACCGGCCCGGCCAGTGGTCCTCGGCCCGCTTCGTCAATCCCTGCAATCGCTTGAAAGCCTTGAGCCTTTAAGCGCTGTTCGTAATGGGACATATTGAGAAGACGATCGTATTCGGCTGGATCAAGAAGCGTTTTCTGCATCTAAAACTTTTAGTTTTAGATGCAGAGGATAGACAGCCGCGAAATATTTGAAAAGAATTATTGTTGCGGTTCTTCGTTTTCGGAAGCCGTTGCTTCGGGCGCCGTCTCTTTCGCTGCACCGACAAACTGCTCGCGGATCTTCGTCGCTTTACCCGACTTGCCTCGGAGATAGTAAAGCTTAGCCCTTCGGACTTTTCCGGAGCGGATCACTTCCACTTCTGCAATACGGGGGCTGTGCAAGAGAAAAACTCTCTCCATGCTCGATCCATACGCATTCCGATAAAGGGTGAATGTTTCGGACAGGCCGGACCCTTTCTTTGCAATGACAATGCCGGTAAAGGCCTGTATTCTCTCTTTGTCCCCTTCGACAATGCGGGTCTGAACGCGGATCGTATCTCCGATGTTGAAGTTCGGACAGTTCTTCTTCAAATAGGAACTCTCAAGCTCCTCAATGACAGTTGTGCGGCTCACAATGATTCTCCTTTCACTAATTCGGGTCGTACCCGGACTGTTTTTTCTCTTGCTTGGGCTTTACGCCACTTTTCTATTTTTTGATGGTCTCCTTGGCGCAAAACCTCGGGGACCTCCATTCCCTCAAACATCACGGGGCGCGTGAAGTGCGGAGCGTCAAAGAGCCCCGTCTCTTCAAATGAATCCTTCATCGCCGCTTCGGGATGTCCAATGACTCCCTCGACAAAACGAAGCGTCGCATCGACTAAGACTATGGCTGCTGCGCATCCATTCGTCAGCACATAGTCGCCGATGCTAATCTCTTCATCGACCTCTTTCTCGATCACCCTCTCGTCAATGCCTTCATAGTGGCCGCAAAGGAGGATCAAGTGCTCGTGCTTCGCCAGCTCTTTGCATTTAGCGGCATCGAGCTTTTTTCCCTGAGGAGAAAGGTACACCACATGGGACCCCTCTTTTTTCACGCTCCGGATCGCACTTGCTACGGGCTCAGGGGCCATGACCATTCCAGGCCCTCCGCCAAAGGGTCGGTCATCAACTTTTTTATGCCGGTTTTGAGAGAAGTCGCGAATATCGATCAAGTTGATCTGTACCAATCCGCTCTCGATCGCCCGGCCGATAATGCTCACATCGAACGGCCCTTTAAAATAGGCGGGAAAGAGGGAGAGGATATCGATCAGCATCTCTTTATTGCTTCTTCAGCTTAGCCCTGGCTCTTGCTCTCGCGGCTACTTTTTTTGCGGAAATTTGCTTGGCAACATCAGGCGCCGTCTTTTTTACCAGCGTCTTGACGCGGTCGCTAATCTGCGCACCGTTGTCCAGCCAATACTGCAAACGTGTAAGATCGAGATGCAAATTTTTCTCTTCTTCCGCATGCGGATTGTACCAGCCAAGTTTCTCAAGATATTTTCCATCGCGGGGGCTCCGCTCATCGGTCACAACTACGCGGAAGGTCTGCCTGTTTTTGGCGCCCTGCTGCCTCATGCGAATTACTAATGCCATAATTTATCCTTCTTATTTTGGGGGCCAGCCCATGTTCATCATATCGCTCAAGCCCATCTTTTTTGCTTGCGCTTTCATATTCGGCATGCTTTTAAAAAGCTGCTTTACCCGTTTGAATCCCTTGACCATCCGGTTTACTTCATCGATGTGCACACCGCTGCCGGCTTGAATGCGCTTGCGCCGGCTGACCGTCAATTCGTGTTTCTCTTGGCGCTCCTCCGGCGTCATCGAAAGGATCATCGCCTCGAGTTTTCCAAACTCCTTTTCGGAAAAATCAAGATCGCCGAGAGAACTCATTCCCGGGAGCATCTTTAAGATGCTCTTAAACGATCCCATCTTCCGGATCATCGACATCTGCTTCAGGTAATCTTCATAGGTGAAAGAGGCCTTTCGCAACTTCGCTTCCAGCTCTTCTGTTTGCTTTTCGTCGTAAGCCTCTTGCGCCTTTTTCACCAGATTGATCACATCGCCCATGCCGAGAATACGGTCGGCCATCGAACGTGGATTAAACACCTGAAAATCGGAACTCTTTTCACCTACCCCTTCAAACTTCAACGGCTTTCCCGTCACTTCGCGGATTGAAATCGCAGCGCCTGCGCGTGCATTGCCGTCGAGCATCGTGAGGATCGATCCCGTTATCTGGACCCGCTTATCAAACTCAGCTGCCGTCCGAACGGCATCCTGTCCTGTCGCAGCATTGGCGACGAATAGGATTTCCCGAGGGTCGAGCTCTTTCTTTAGAGCTTCCAACTCCTCCATCAGCTCTTCATCGAGGTGAAGGCGTCCGGCCGTATCGATGAGAAGGACGTTGTAATCCCCTTCTTTGGCCGCTTCCATCGCTCTCTTCGCCACTTTGAGCGGATCTTTTTCTCCCGGCATTGCAAAAACGCTAACGCCGATCGCCTGCCCCAGTTTTTGCAGTTGGTCAACTGCAGCGGGCCTCTGCAAGTCGCAAGCCGCCATCATCACGCGCTTGTGCTTTTCACTCTTCCCGATATAAGCCGCAAGCTTCGCACAGGTCGTCGTCTTGCCGGACCCTTGCAAGCCGCAGAGCATTACAACGGAGATTTTTCCGTTGAGATCGAGCGGCGCCTCTTCGAGGCCCATGAAGGCAGCTAGCTCTTCGTGGACAAGCTTAATAAACTGCTGGCCCGGGGATACCGACTTAAGGACCGCGGAACCAATCACCTTTTCCCGCACCCGCTTAACAAACTCGCCAACTACGCCATAGTTGACGTCTGCGTCGAGAAGGGCTAGCCTTACCTGCCTGACTGCATCGGAAATGTTCTCTTCGGAGAGAACCTTTTTCCCACGCAAGGCGGCAAAGGCGGATTGAAGCTTATCAGTCAGTCCCTGAAACATATTTTTTCCAAAATCAAAGCAGGTCTTTTTTGTGTAATAGAATAGAGGAAAAAATCATTCGATTTCAAGGAAAAAGAAACGATCCTTTCCGGCCCAGTCTTTGAGGAGCCGGCTTTGGCGCCAAGGCAGCGAGTGAAAAATTTCTTGAACAGCCTTTCCCTGCGCCTCTCCGATCTCAAAAAAGATCTGCGCCCCGGGGCGGAGAAACGGGGGAATCTCCCTTGCTAGGCGCTCATAAAACTCGTCTCCCCTCTCTCCGCCCAAAAGTGCCCCTTTAGGCTCGAAATCGCGCACGCCCGGATCAAGGGCCTCGTACTCATTCTTTGAGACATACGGAGGATTGCAGATGATGAAGTCCGCCGCCTCGCCAAAAAAAGGCTCTAAAAGATCTCCTTGGCGAAGATCAACATCAAGACCGTTTGCTTCCGCATTTTTTTTTGCTACGGCCAAGGCTTTGGGACAAAGATCGGAAAGGGAGACGCTGAGCTGGGGAAGCGCCTTTTTCAAGCCCAAGCCTATACAGCCGGACCCTGTGCAGATATCCCAGAGAGTTTTCCCCGCAAGCGGCCTCTCGTTTAACTTTTTCACAACTAGATCGACAAGGATCTCCGTTTCTTGCCTGGGGATCAAGACATTGGGAGTGACGGCTAACCGGCAATGATAAAACTCGATCTCGCCCAGTATCTGCTCTAACGGCTCCCCCGCGGCCCGCCTCTTCAAAAGCGGACGGATCGCCTCTAACTCGCCTTCAATAAGAGGGCGGTCATGCTGCAGATAGAGGTCCATCCTCTTGACGCCAAGAATCAAAGAGAGGATCTCTTCGGCTGAGCGCCTGGGCCGAAAAACCCCCTTTTCAGCTAAAAATGTAGTGGAAAGAGCCAAGATCTCGGCGATCGTCTTCACTCTTTGAGCTTCTCCTGATAGAAATGGGAAACAAGAGCTCCGGTCAGCTCATCGAGATCCCCTTCCATGATCCGGTCAAGCTTATAGAGGGTCAAGTCGATCCTGTGGTCCGTCACCCGGTTTTGCGGGAAATTGTAGGTGCGGATCCGCTCGGAGCGGTCTCCGCTGCCAACCTGGGTAGACCTGAGAGAGGCCATCTCCTGTTCGCTTTTGCGCCGCTGCTCTTCAGCAATTTTGGCCGAAAGCAGACGCATCGCTTTATCCCGGTTCTTATGCTGGCTCCGTTCATCTTGGCAGGCGACAACCGTCCCCGTTGGTAAGTGGGTGATGCGGACGGCGGAATCGGTCGTGTTGACGTGCTGTCCGCCGGCGCCGGAAGAGCGGTAGGTATCGATTTTGAGATCTTTCTCATCGATATGAACTTCCTCTTCGCTCGGCTCCATCAAAACGGCGACCGTCACAGCCGAAGTGTGGACCCTCCCCTGCGTTTCGGTATCCGGAACCCGCTGCACACGGTGCCCCCCGGCTTCAAACTGCATCAGCCGAAAGACAAACTGGCCGGACAAGGAGAAAATATACTCTTTATAGCCCCCAAGTTCAGCCGGAGATGCAGAGAGCACCTCGGCTTTCCAGCCCTTGGAATCGGCATAATTGCGATACATCCGCGCGCAATCGGCGGCAAAGAGCGCCGCCTCTTCCCCCCCGGTGCCGGCGCGGATCTCCAAGATGATATTTCGGCTATCGCGCGGATCGGGAGGGACAAGCAAAGTCTGAATCTTTTGGTTGAGAGTCTCTTTCCTTGCTTCGAGCCGAATGATCTCGTCGCGAGCCATCTGCTGCAATTCGGGATCATTTTCGGTCGCGATAAGCGATTTGGCCTCGGCAAACTCTTTTTGAACAGCCTGGAGCTCGTCCCAAGCTTCCCGGAGTTCGGAAAGATGGGCGTGCTCTTGCGCCAAGAGACGATAGGACTTTTGGTCAGCCACCGAATCGGGCTGGCCAAGGGCCTCCTCAACCTCATGCAACCTAAAAAGAAGCTGTTGAATCTTTTCTTCCATGGGAAGAGAGGTTACTTCTTCTTCGCTTTAGTCTTCGCTTTTTTGGCTTCTTCCTGCTTCTCCTGATTCTCCTTCTCTTGTTCACGTTTGCGTTGGTATTTCTTGGTGAACTTATCTACGCGGCCTTCAGTATCAATGAACTGGGTCGCTTTCGTGAAGAAGGGATGGGATGCGGAAGAGACGGGAACGCGTACAACGGGGTACTCTTTTCCTTCGAACGTCTCGGTTTCTTTTGGCTGAAGCGTGCTTCCGACCAGAAATTTGGTTCCCGTCGCGGAATCGACGAAAAGCACTGGACCATAAGGGGGATGGGTATTTTCTTTCATTGGAGCTCCTATACAATAGAATCTGTTTTGCACAGAAAGCATACCCTTCTTCTGGCAAAAAAACAAGTTTTCTCACAAACTTCTAAATATGGACCCATATCACAGACGCTATACCCCCGAGACGACCCCTCCCTTTTTGAGGGGGATCCTCTTTGCCTTTGGCCTGGGCTCGATCCTGTCCGGCCTGTTTTTCCGATCCGCCGCCTTCTCTTTCGGCCTCTCCTATACGGGGATTTTGCAAGGAAAGGTCTGGCAGCTCTTTACATACCCATTTATCCTGGGAGCGCCCCTGAGCTGGTGGTCGCTGATCTTTTTAGCCCTCGAGCTCCTTTTCTTCTGGATCTATAGCGCATCCATTGTAGAGCAGAAGGGGAACAAATCTTTTTTTGCCTTGATTGCAGGGGCCGCCCTTTCGGCGGGCTTAGCGTCCCTGATCCTGAAATCCCCCCTCCCCCTGACCGGGATGGCCCCGATCTTTTTCGCGATCCTTATTGCCTGGATGCAGCTCAACCGCGGCGCATCGCTCCTCATTCTCGGATTTTCCATCAAAGCGGGCCTGCTTATCGGCTCCTTTATCGGCATGGATCTTTTGATCCACCTCTCGCAAAACAACTGGGTTCCCCTGGCAGCCAATGCAGGAGGCGCTCTTTTTGGATGGCTCTACAGTAAAATGCCAGCCCTCTTTAGCCGAAGGAATACATTTTCTAAGGAAGCCAAGATCTTCGATATCCACTCGGGACGGCCGGTGCAGGACGACGATAAGTTCATGGACGCGATGCTCGCAAGAATTTCTTTACACGGAGAGGGCTCTCTCACTCCTCAAGAGAAAAAACGGATGGAGCAGATCTCCCGCAACAAGAACCTATCCAAGTAAATTATTCAGCACTGCCAAGCTGATACTCATCACAAAGAACGGTCTCTTCTGGGGGCATTGCTGTCTTATATAAGCCAAAGAGAATTGGCGCCACGGAAGGAATAACAACTTGCTGCCTCTCGGTTTTTTTCATGCTTAAGCCCAAGGTATTAGCTAATTTTGGCAACACGGGCAATAGGCATTGGTCAAATAGAGAGCCTGAAATAAGCTGAGAATCGGACACATTCAAAAGGGATATACGCTCCTTTTTTTTCTCAAAATAATACGATGAAAGCCCGTTATAAGAATCGTAGATTCGTATCGCTACAAAGGTGCAGTTTCTTTCCCTAAAAAATTTCCAAAGCTTTCCTACGGTTTCGCTGATCTCCTTAATGTTACCCTCTTTTCCCTTTATTCGAAGAACCGAGTTCCCCATTTTACGAACAGAAAAATAGTGCTTGGAAAGGGACATTTCCATGAACACCTTGCAAAATGCTTTCCAAAACAAATATGTATCTGACAGTACGCGTTCAAATTCCCGATTTTTTAGACACACCTCCAAATCAGAACAGTCAATTTCAAAACAACGCTTATCAAAACTATGCCTATTCAAAGATGAAGCCATACAAACCGCCATAAATCACCAAGTGAAAATTTAAATTTAAAGCGATTATCTTAAACCAGCCCCTTCTTTGAAATCAACAACCACTCCAACTCGCAAGCATAACAACCTATAGTGGTTCCACTTCACTTGCACCCAAAAGGGCTGATACGTTTAAAAAACTGCCCAAGCTGTGTAAACGAGGCATCATCCTTTTTAGTGATCGGTGATGGGCTTATGATCTATGGGCTGTTCCAATCCAACTCTCTTCTTGTAGACTAATAATCCCTACTATATTTAGACTATCCGCTCCAAAAAGGAGAAAAATATGACACCAAACACGATATTAGCTTACTTCAACCCATTTGCGACCACATCCTCCCTCCGACCTTCGGCTAAGAAAGAAGATGTCGAAGTCCAACAAGGCAAAACAGGAACAGCCCTAAGCGCATTCCGATTTTTATTTAATGCGCCTAGCAAACTTTTGCTCTGGAATCGATATATAGGCTCGGGAAACATTTCGGCTGAAACGATTGACGCCGCCAAGACGTTTCTTCATGATGGCGGGCTACATAACGTAGCCATTTTAGCTGATGCTTATAGCCCGGGTACTGTTTGGCATCGGATTTTTTCCAATCCCCGTACTAGCCTCTTAGGTAAATGCACCCTAGGTTTGGGGTCAGGCATAACCCACTCCTTGGGCCTCTTTAAATTGATAGGTGCTGACCACTATGACCCGATGGCTAACACCGTCAATCTCTTTTCCAACGATCCGTCGATGGCTCTACATGAATGCGGCCACGCGCAGGATTTCCAACATCGACTGAACCCGTCGCTCTACTTCTTGACCCGCTCTCCTATATTTTCTTTTGTTTCGCCAATAGTTGGTGGCTTACCCACACTTTATCAAGAATACCAAGCTTCAAACAACGCGATTCAATACCTCCGCGATCATGGACAGCTCGATGCAGTAAAATCAGCGCTCAAAACTCTCATTCCCGCCTTCGCTTCTTACTGTGCCGTGATGGTTTCAAAAGGTTCGCTGTCGATATATCTTGATACTAAAAATTGCATGTTAGGTGATATGAACGCTTGCAACAGTTTGATACAGGCAGCAATACCCGTCATAACCATCTTCACCATAGGCCACGCCATTGGACGTGTCTTAGCCGCTCAAGAACAGCTAACGCCCCATAAATCACCAATACTTCCTGTATGAAGGTGGCGGTTACAAAACCAAGCCATCGTTCTTTAATGCCGCTAAGAGCGCTGCTTGAGCTGCCTGAAGACCGTCTAAAATCCCCTCTTCATAACGGAAGTGGGGATGGTTTTCCAACTCAGGAAAATCATTCGGCTGCAAGATATCGTCGGATGTGGCGTACGGCAGAATTCTCCGTGCGCACGCTAGCAGCTTAGCTCTTTGCTGCTCAACCATCTCTTGCATGAGAGCACGTATCTCTTGGCTCACTCTTCTTCCTTTGTTTTTGGAAAAACGCCCGCATCAAATCGGCAGCCTCATCCTGCAAAATACCAGAGGCCACTTCTACCGTATGGATCGGATGTTTTTGCGAAAAAAGATCAATCCAGCTTCCATTCGCCCCAACCCGCAAATCGGGAGCAGCCCAGACCAGCCTCTTGAGACGCGAAAGAAACATCGCTCCCGCACACATAGAGCAAGGCTCTAGAGTACAATAAAGGGTCGCATTCCCCAGCCGCCAATTCGCAGCTTGCGCCGCCCCTGCGCTGAGACAGATCATCTCCGCATGGGCGGTTGCATCGGAGAGAAGCTCGACCTGATTGCGGCCGCGAGCAACAATTCGGCTGTCAACGACAAGGACGGCCCCAACCGGAACTTCATCCTCGTCAAACGCCCGCTTCGCCTCCTTGAGAGCCTCTCTCATGAAAGCGATATCGCGTAGATCTTCCCCTTCTGTTAGCGCCGTCACGATTGTCTATCCAGTTTTTGCTGAAGAGCGCGAATCTGCTTTTTCAGCGCATCGATATCAGTCTGATATTTGCGCTGGACTCCGGCCAGCTTCTCTTCATATTTCTCCTTGAGCCGGCATACATCGCGGCGGAGCCTTTGAAGCTCATCCGCAGCCGTTTCTTCAGCCTTCTTATTCGCTTCATTTTCCTGCTCTGCCGCAGATTCCGCTTCGGCCGCTATTCGTAAGCGCTCAAAAACCGCCTCAGGAAATACGACGCGGTTGATGTGGGAGAAAAGGTAAACCTCGATCGCACTACAATCGCCAAGAGAGCCGAGCAGCTTTTCCGACTGAGCCTCTGTCAGCAAATCGATCGCATGAAATTCGGGGTCAA
Source organism: bacterium (assembly GCA_021809325.1). GTDB lineage: Bacteria > Chlamydiota > Chlamydiia > Chlamydiales > SM23-39 > JAKBAE01. The sequence goes on along the minus strand of JAKBAE010000006.1, from coordinate 19,159 downwards.
CCTGGGAGAGCAGCCCCGCAAATCGCTGATAGAGATCGCCATGTTTGAAGACCCACCGATTGACAACCCACTCGACAAGATCCTCGGCTCCAGCCAGAAGCTCTCTCTCATAGACCGCCAGGATCTCGTCTATGGTCAGCTTATTGAGGGGGCGGCTGCCGAAATGGGTCTTATAAAAAATTTTATCAGCACTGAGGTGGTCCGTCTTGATGTCCTTCTTAATCGCATGTAGTATTTTTGGGATCCATGGACCGATGGACGGGAAGGGATTTTTTTGCATAGGGCGCTCCTTTGTGGGAATACCATAGCAGGAGAGCGCCGTTTTCGCAAGTCAAGACCAGTGTAATCAGGGTCTTAAAAGACCCAAATCCGAAAGGGGATCAACTGAGCGGTTGCGAGTATATTGATTTTCGGTTAGAATCTATCCGTAAACGTCTAAAACCTCAAATGGAGAGCTTCTCCCAATGTCACTAGATAAGGGTACGAAGGAAGAAATCACCAAAAAATTTCAATTGCATGAGAAGGATACCGGCTCTGCAGATGTCCAGATCGCAATTCTGACCGAGCGCATTGCTGAACTGACCGAGCATTTGAAATTGGCACCGAAAGATCATAGCTCCCGGCTCGCGCTGCTAAAGCTAGTCGGCCAACGTCGAAAATTACTCGATTATCTCAATTCTACGGACACCAAGCGTTATCAAAACCTGATTGTCCGACTGAACCTGAGAAAGTAAAAATTTTTCAACGCCGGAGAGCATGCCTCTCCGGCAACAACCGGGTAGGACTCAAAATGATAGAGAGCAGAAACAAGCCCTAGCCGAAAAGGTCTTCTTTCTGATTTCTATCCTTGAGATTCCTCACCCAAATACAACAAAAGGAAACTCATGAACAGAGATACTATCACCGTATCCATCGGTGGAAAAACCCTCCACTTCGAAACAGGAAAAATCGCCCGTCAAGCAAATGGTTCCGTCGTCCTTCGCTGTGAAGACACCGTCGTCCTCGCAACCGCTTGCGCAGCCGCCGCCCCCGCAGAAGGCATTGACTTTTTCCCTCTCCGCGTCGATTACCAAGAGCGTTATTCATCCGTAGGCCGAACGGCCGGCGGATTCATCAAACGGGAAGGAAGACCGACAGAAAGAGAGATTCTCGTTAGCCGTTTGATCGACAGGCCGCTGCGCCCGATGTTCGAAGAAGGCTTTTATACCGAAACGCAAGTCCTCGCCTACGTCTACTCCTACGACAGTCTAAACAGCCCGGACGTGCTGGCAATCTGCGCCGCTTCTGCCGCCCTAGTCTTAAGCGATATTCCTCTATCGAAGCCGCTTGGCGCCGTCCGCGTAGGCTATCTCGAGGATAGATTCGTAATTAACCCGACAACCGAAGAGATGAAATCGTCCAAGCTCGACCTCGTTTTGGCGGGAACAGAAGATGCCATCCTCATGATTGAAGGCTATTGCGATTTTCTTACAGAAGAGCAAATCTTGGAGGCGATCGAAACAGGCCATAAGGCCATCCGCGAGATCTGCATCCAGCTCAGCGCTTGGCAAGAGCGGATCGGCCGCCCCAAAAAACGCGACACCATCCGCAAAATCCCGCAAGAGGTCATCGATGCGGTCAAAGACCGCGTTTCTTCCAAATTGCACACGGCTCTTCGCATCGCTGCCAAAGGCGAGCGCGAAATTGAAATTGGCTCGATCAAAGAAGCTCTTCTAAAGGAACTGCTTCCTGAAACCGACGCGAAATTTCAAAAGCAAGACGTTGTGTTCGCATTCAAAAACTTGCAGTCAGACTTAATGCGCCAGATGATCCTCGACGAAAAGCGCCGTATCGACGGCAGGGCGCTCGACCAAGTTCGATCGATCCATGTCGAGCAGTCGCTCCTTCCTCGGACGCACGGCAGCTCGCTTTTCACCCGCGGAGAGACGCAGACGATCGCCGTCTGTACGCTCGGCGGAGAGACCAACGCGCAGCGCTACGAAGATCTGCACGGCGAAAAAACCCACCGCTTCTACCTGCAATACTTTTTCCCGCCGTTTTCGGTCGGCGAAGTCGGCCGCATGGGAGCACCGGGGCGCCGCGAAATTGGCCATGGAAAGCTAGCCGAGCGCTCGCTCGCCGCTATCTTGCCTAAACAAGAAAAGTTCCCTTACGTCATCCGCATTGAATCGAACATCACCGAGTCAAACGGATCTTCCTCGATGGCTTCGGTATGCGGCGGCTGCCTTGCGATGATGGACGCCGGAGTCCCAATCGAAAGGCCAGTAGCTGGCATCGCGATGGGCCTTGTCTTGGAAGGTGATCGTTTCGCGATCCTCTCCGACATCCTCGGAGCAGAAGACGCTCTCGGCGACATGGACTTTAAAGTCGCAGGCGACGAGCAAGGCGTCACAGCCTTCCAGATGGACATCAAAGTCGAAGGAATCACCTTCGAGATCATGAAAAGCGCGCTTGCCCAAGCGAAAATGGGACGAATCCACATCTTGAAAAAGATGCTCGAGGCGTGCCCCAAATCGCGTGAAGAGATGTCCTCCTATGCCCCGCGCATCGAAGTGATGCAGATCAAGCCGAGCAAGATCGGCGTCGTCATCGGCCCGGGCGGTAAGCAAATCCGCGCGATCATCGAAGAGACCGGCGTCCAGATCGACATCAACGACAGCGGGCTAGTCAGCATCTCTTCCACCAACGTCGAGGCGATGGAAAAGGCGAAGCAGATCGTCCACAACCTGACAGCGGAAGTGGAGATCGGCAAGACCTATACCGGAAAGATCAGCTCGATCGTCGACTTCGGCTTTTTTGTCGAAATTTTCGGCAAAGAAGGGCTTTGCCACATCTCCGAAATCTCCCACCAACGCATTGCGAACATCAAGGATACCCCGTTCCGCGTTGGAGACACGATCGATGTCAAGGTCCTTGACGTCAACGACAGAGGGCAAATCAAGCTCAGCCATAAGGCTCTTTTAGCTCAAAGCGCGAATCGATAGGTAGGTGGTTAAGTAAGGGCTCCGCCCTTACGATCCCGCCAAAGGAGGCAATTGCAAAACTCGGGCACCCAGAAAAATCGATGATTTTGAGCCAGTTTGCCAGCCGCAAAGCGGCCGAAGCCCTGCCCCCGAGCACATACTCGAGGTGAGTAGGGCTCGGGGGCAGGGTGGCAAAATGGCTCAAAAGGGCGATTTTACTGGATGCCCCAGTTTTGCAATTGCCTCAAACGGGCCAGCCCTTTGGAAACCCAAGTTTCCGAAGGTCTGCGTCCTTTGTAGAATCGAAAGAGGACTCCAAAGATGCATCGCACACTTGTTCAAGAAATCTCTCAACATATTGGAAAAACCGTCTTTTTGCGTGGCTGGCTTAGTACAACACGCGCTTTTGGCAAGCTCACATTTCTTCTTTTACGAGACAGAACCGGCATCGTCCAGGTTGTAATTGAAGATCCGATTGAGGGGAAAAAAATCGCAGCTCTACAGCCAGGATCGATCTTAAAGGTCGAAGGGACGGCTGCCTCTTCGAAAGAAGCGCTCCTCGGCGCAGAGATTCATCATCCAAAAATCACAGTTGAGCAGGCAATCCGAGAGGCGCCCCCCTTGGAATATTATAAGTCGGAGATGCACAATGATCTTGACTTTGTCCTTGATCATCGGCCGATTGCGCTTCGCAACCGCCGCCTTCAAGCAGTCTTTCGCATCCAAGCTGAGATCGCACATGCTTATCAGGTTTATATGCATGACCATGTGGATGCTGTCGAATATTTCGCCCCCAATATCATCGGCGCCTCTTCTGAGGGAGGTGCGGAATTTTTCAATGTCGACTATTTTGGGTATACGGCAACGCTTGCACAAAGCAGCCAGCTCTATAAGCAGATCATGGTCGGCGTCAATGAGCGCGTCTTCGCCTTGATGCCCTTTTTCCGCGCAGAGCCGTCTCACACATCCAGGCACTTATCAGAAGGAAAGCAGCTTGAGTTCGAGATGGGCTTTTTTGAGCACTGGCATGAGGTCCTCGACATCCAAGAAGGGTGCATCAAGTATATTGTAGAATCGCTGCAAAAAAGGTGTGCAAGCGATTTAGAAGCGCTGGGCCAGCCGTTGATTCGCTGCCCCAAAGATGTGCCGTTTCCAAGGCTCACCTTTAGAGAGGCGCAAGAGATCTATTTTCAGCGCACCGGCATCGATGAGCGAAACGAGCCTGACTTGAGCCCCGCCGCAGAGCGCGAGCTTTGCACGTGGAGCCGCGAGACCTCTGGTACCGATCTAATTTTTATCATCGACTGGAAGACGGAAAAGCGGCCGTTCTACGCATTTCCAAATGAGGAAAACCCGCACCTGACCAATACGTTTGATCTTCTTTGCGCAGGAGTCGAGATCACTTCGGGGGGACAGCGCCGCCACACTTATGAGTCGATGCTGGAAGGTATCCTCATGAAAGGGATGAACCCCGATAACTTCGCCGACTATCTGAGCATCTTTCGCTATGGAATGCCTCCGCATGGCGGCTTTGGGATGGGACTGGAAAGGCTCACGATGACGTTATTGCAGCTAAAAAATATCCGAGAAGCCTCGCTTTTCCCCTCCGACACCAAGCGAATTGCCGGGAATAGAATCAAAGCGAAAATCTTCTTCGGCGGTGAAAATATCCGCAATGAGATCATCCGCAAGCTCCGCAAGGAAGAGTGCGAATTCGAACACTTAACCCATGAAGCAACACCTACTTCGCAAGACTCTGCGAGAGTGCGCAATACCACGTTGGAAGAGGGAGTCAAATCGATCATCGTTCGAGGAAAAAGCAGCAAGAAAAACTACCAGTTCAATATCCCCTCCCACATGAAGCTCGACATGAAGGCCTGCGCCGAGACGGTCGGAGAAAAATGCGAATTCGAAGATCCTGTTATTATCCTGGAACGTTTTGGACTCCCCGTTGGCGGCGTGCCGCCGTTTGGCAACCTGATCAACCTCGACAACTATTTCGATGACCGCATTGCAAGTCAGGAGAGATCCGCCTTTAACTGCGGATCGCAAACCGAATCGATCATCATGAAATCGAAAGACCTACTCGTTCTAGCAGAGGCAAAACTGGGGCGCTTCGGCAAAGAATAGACCTCTGAGGCAATTGCAAAACTGGGGCGCCCAGAATAATCGCCCTTTTGAGTCATTTTGCCACGCTGCCTCTTAGCGCTACTCACCTTAAGTATGTGCTCAGAAACAGGGCTTCATCCGCTTCGTGATTGGCAAACTGTCTCAAAATCATCGATTTTTCTGGATGCGCAAGTTTTGCAACCACCTTCTCTTGTATTAAATTTTTCATTCTCTTAGGATTCTTTCGCATTTTACAATTTTCGAATGTTCAAATGAGTGAATGTAAGAGAACTTGAAATTTTAAATAGGAGACTATTTATGAGTGTTTATTGGAGAGGTCTGTCAAGTTTTGTTGTAGGCGAAACTTTTCGAAGACTTCAAGAAATTTCAGACCTTCGTACTTTTGAAATTAAGCAAGAAACAGTTCATGAACTTTTAAAAAATCCACCTCCAGCAAACGCTGCTTACGAAATACACACTAGCTACCAAATAAAAGCAAAAGAGGCTCTTAACTGGATTAAAGAAAACTTACCGAGCAAATACAGTTATTACACAAACCTTTTTTCTGAATACTTGAATCTCTTAAATAAAATTGGATTGAATGATGCAAACGAAGTGAAGAGATCCACTACTAAAATCTCGCACACAAACATTCATCCTAATACCCTCAAATTACTAACCAACAAAACACCTAAACCCACTCTAACAATAAGTTACATAGCTAGAGAAACACTCTATAATTTCGGAAAATTGTATTTAGAAAAAACATGGATCCGCTCATTAGTCGTGGCGACTATACTAGCAACTTGTTTTCCCATGACTAACCTTTGCTATATTTTAGCGACAAACGTGGCAATTGCAGTTCTCGAAAAAAGAATTATCAACAACTTATAACACGGAGATTCATTATGAGCAATTATTGGGACTCTACATTTAGATTAATTGGTGGTGAGGCTTACCAAAGAACCCAAGAAATCCTTGATTTACGCGCTTTTGAAATAAAATATGAAACAGCTCATGATCTTTTAATGAATCCCCCTCCAGCTAGTTCATCATCCAAGGTACACAACAAATACCGAAGAGAGGCGAATGACGCCCTTGAATGGATAAAATCCAACCTTCCAAGTAAATATAATTACTATGAAGACATTTTTATTAGATATATAAGAGAAGTTACACCAGCAAATGAGAGAGGACTATGGTCTGAATCAGTTTGGGATGAAAGCGGTTGCTACACAGGAAAGAGAGAAAAGTACTCTCATCACTATTCGCGTGGATCTCAGGCTACATTGGCGGAAAAGACCAACAAAGTTCGAAGAGAAATTATAGCCCTCCCCTCAACTTCACTCATGTACCTAGCAGATAGCACGTTAAACACTAACATGATTCCCTGTATGCGCGAACATAATATGTCAGCAGATATGACAGAAAGAGAAAGGAGATACAGAGCAGAACATAAGCTTCCTGACACCCCCCCTGAGCGCAGGAAATTTACTCCAATGTCTAAGAAATAATGAGGACTACATACCGCGCTCCATGGAAGGCGAGTAAAGGGATGACTTGACAAAACCGCAGCGACCTCGATCATGTTAAATCTGACCGAGGGCGGCATATCCTTTCCTCCTCCCAAAAAATCGAAAACGACAAAACCAAGAGGTCTAATGAAATGTCCTTGCCATAGTGGAAAGTCCTACGAAGAGTGCTGCAAGCCCTTTCATGAGGGAAAACCGCCAGAAAACGTCCTTTTACTCATGCGCTCTCGCTATGCAGCTTATGCGCTCGGACTTGCAGACTACATCATCCAAACAACGCATCCAACAAATCCCCACTTCTCCAATAATCGAGAGGAGATTCTCCGCTTTTCTAAAGAAACAAAATTTAAAGACCTCACAATCCATGAATGGGTTGATGGAGAGACGATTGCCTTTGTCACCTTCACAGCCCACCTTGAGCAAAAGGGGCGCGATGTCTCTTTTACCGAAAAGAGCCGCTTTGTCAAAGAGGAAGGGATCTGGAAATATCAAAGCGCTGAATTCTAATCACTAACCCACTTTCTGTGAATGAATTAGTGAGTATCTTGTTAAAATTAGTACCCTCTGCTAAACTATGACTAGTCAGACTAGTAGGCAAATATGAGCAAAATTAAAAAAAAACGTTCCTCTGTTCGCAAAGGGCGTAGGCATAGAACTTGGCAATTGCAGGAAGCAAAAGCGAAATTTTCAGAATTAGTTACTGAAGTAATGGAAGATGGCTACCAAACCATTACGAAAAACGGACGTCCGGTTGCAGTGCTCATTTCTCATGATGAATTCGAACAAATTAAAAAGCCTAAAAAAAATTTAGGCGATTTCTTGCTTGACTCCCCACTATTCGAATACGATTTGGATATAAAAAGAACCAAAGACTTTGGAAGAGACATTGATTTATGAGCTTCTTACTAGATACCTGTATATTATCAAAATCGAGAAAACTATCCGTTTCTCATTACGATAAGCTGAGAAAATGGCTTACAACGTATCCCGAATCAAGTTATTTTATCAGTGCTGTCAGTATTGGAGAAATTCAATCGGGCATTTCAAAGCTCAAACGCGAAGAACACACAAAAAAAATGATTTTAGAAAATTGGCTTCTCAGCGAATTGATTCCAAGATTTGCCGATCGTATTCTTGGAATTGATCAGCATACTTGCTTACTCTGGGGACGTCTCATGGGAGAAGCTCAAAACAAGGGACGCCCCCTTCCTGTCATTGACACTCTTATAGCTGCTTCAGCCTTACAACATCAACTTGTTCTAGTAACAGACAATATCAAGGATTTTCAAGATACTGATGTTCCCTTGTTCAATCCTTTAATTTAATTCATAAGCTCAATGAGAGATTTGAATTTATTCCTAAATCTGGAGAAAACATGATTCTTTCTGATAAAACGATTCGTAATTATATTGCGACAGGAAAAATAAAAATATTTCCTGAATTTAACCTATCGGATGTTCGCCCTGTAGGTATCCGCCTTCATCTAGGGAGTGAGCTGTTGATTCCAATTGAAAATCAAACAGTGGATTTAGCATCAAATGAAAATGTAGCCTTCAATCAAGTTAGTATTTTAAATAACTTTTTTATATTAAAACCCGGCCAATTTATTTTAGGTACTACTTTCGAAAAATTTCAAGTCCCACGAAGCATAGTATGTCATATAGAAGGACGAAGTACTGTTGCTAGAGTAGGATTAGCTATTCATTGCACTTCAGGCGTCATCGATGGCAATTTTGAAGAAGCAAGAACAATTGTGTTGGAAATGAAAAACGTTGGACCTTTTGATATCGTATTAAGACATAGAATTGCGCTGGCTATGTTATCTTTTACTGAACTTTCTACTGATATTGAACAAGCTACACAAAAGCAATACAAAGATCAAGAAGGCGTTGTTGCACCTAACTTAAAACTACAAAAAAGATAATTTTCTCAGAGACAGAATGTACTCTGGCAAAACTTGGAATTCGGGCTAAACAGGCCTGTATTGATTCAATATCGCAGGCTGCTAAGCTCAATTTGTAATGCCAATGAGGCAGCTCGGCCCCTGCGGCCCAAAACACCCTGCGTTCACAAGCGTTACTTCATTGTTTTCCTGCAAATAACAGCAGCAAGCCCCGATCCCGCATGTATTGCAACTAACGATGCCGCAAGAATCGCCTGCGTTGATCATGGAAGTACATTTTCCCTGTCCAATTTCAGTGCATAGAAAGCGGTCATAGACAGCTTCGACGCGAAAGCAACAGCAGCATGTGCGCTCATGGCTGCTATGTTCGCATGCGTCGTTGCATGCTGTGAAATGGATGTCATGATCGACATAATCGCTTTGGATCACCACCTTGCGATTTTCTATCCTCATGTCGTGAACAGGGATAAATGGGAAAATGCGTTGCATTCGGATCGGATCCTGCAACCCACCCTGCTTCGCGTAGCCTCTTTCTAAAAGCGGCTGCATGCAAGGGGCCGTCGTCCAGATCCTATTGCAAGGCTCTATCGATGGGCTAATGCGATGGGAATAGCTCACAAGGCCAGGGGCTTTGAGATCAATTCGATTGATCCACGCCTCGAAATAGGCATAGGTACGCCTGAGTGTGACATAGAACGAAATCTCCCCGCCGCTAATTACACAGAGAGAAGAAGAGAGGAACGTCCCTGCAAGGCAGCCTCCGGCAACCAACGTCTGCGCTATGCCACCGATAAATTCCGCCCCGGCCCTCTTGAAATCCAAGTCGAGAAGAAATGCAGCAGAGCGCACGAGGCGGGCAGTTGCAATTAAGGGAGAGGCAACCGTCAAAATACTGAATTTCAAAATCGTGCTGAGATGCCCCTCATCGCTATAGATAAGGTTATTTTCTCGTGTCAGAAAACCAACTTTTTCTAGTCCCACGTTCATGGGGGATTTGCGCACATAAACTGCAATGGCTGTAGTCATAACCAATTTCTTTAAAAGCGCAAATAGTATACACCACTTTCCCTGAAAAATTCAAGCAATTAAAAGCAAAATACTTATTGATATTAATCGACTGATTGAGTGACTTGGGCTCCGCACAGAAATTCGTTAGATGAAGAAAGGATTGCACTTTCCCTGATGCGTAATCCAGGACTCTCTTGCAAGGTCGTGATTGAGTAAAATCTCTCCAAATGGGGTAAGAATCTCACGAAGAAGATGAACCATGCAGGATGCATATGCCTCACTAGCCTCCTTGGGCTCCATCTTTGGATAACCAGACATGTGACTAATGAACACACCATACAATTCCACAACTTGGTCATTTTTACTTCCAAAAATGCTGCCGCCTTCATTAACAGTGAGATCGACAAGCGCAGCGCCTTTAGGAAGGAGTTGCAAACTCGCCTCATCGATTAAAAGCGGAGGCTTTACTCCTGCTACTCTTACAGCCGAAACAACCATTGTTTGATCCGAGAGATACTGGCGGATAAACTCTGTCTGATCAGCATGTTCTGGAATTAAGCGATATAGAGCGCCAAGAGACTCAAACCGGTTGCGATACTTTTCCTGCAGTCCAAATACTTGGACAGGAACGCCGGTCTCAATGGCTTCCAAAACAGCGCTCATCGCAGCAGGACCCGTTCCTAAGACAGTTAATTTGGGCGGCTCTTTGGATAGAACATGTCCTACAGCATCCCGAAAGGCCAATCTTCCGGCCATTCGGCTCATCGCCGCCTGCATATTGCGAGGATCATCTGTTGGCAAGCTTTTAAATACGTCTACAGAAAATGTGGTGATCCCCGCCTGCTGCCAACTGAGAACATGATCTCCCGGCTCATCTAATGGATCTAAAAATCCGATCATAGCGGTATTCTCACTAAACCACTTAGGTTCTAAGGATTCGCGATCTTTCTCTGCCCGCTTTACCCTTAGAAAAAGAGTATCGGCAGGATAACCCTCCTCTGTCAAAGAAAAGAGCTCTGCTCCGGCTTGGATATATTCAGCATCGGAAAAACCCGCTTTAAAGCCAGCACCCGATTCAACGAGAAGGCGGTAATGCGGAGATCGTAGTAATGACACTGCCTGAGGAGTTACAGCAACACGCGTCTCCCCTGCTCGGGTCTCTTTCATTACAAGGAGGTGTTTGATCTTTAAAGACATTTTTATACGCCGCGCGCAGGAAGGCTTTGTGAATTCGGACTTTTTGCTTTGAAGCCTCCTCTTTAAGAAGGCTGCACGTCAGGCTGATCGCTGATTATCGGCGGCTGAGGAACTTCTGAAGGGAGCGGCGGCGGGGGCGGCGGCTGTTTGCGCTGCAGCTCGTCTGCGGCCTGGATCCGCTGGCGTTTTTCATCGGCATTCCAGGTGCTGTCCATGATTTTCTTAATATCGATAGCGTCAAGGGTTTCGAATTCCATGAGCATATCGGTCATGAGCTGGACCTTATCGCGGTTTTCTTCGAGGATCTGGATCGCCCGTTTGTGGGCTTCTTCAATAAGCGCTCGAACTTCGAGGTCGATCTTTTCTGCCGTCTCTTCGGAGTAGTTCTTATCGTGGTAGGTGGAAAGGCCAAGGTACTGTCCCGATTCGGCGCGCTCATCGTAAGAAACTTTGCCTAGAATATCGCTCATCCCCCATTCGCAGACCATGCTCCGGGCAATCTTTGTCGCTTGGGCAATGTCGTGCTGGGCGCCGGAGGACATGTCGCCGACAAAAATCTCTTCGGCTGCACGGCCGCCCATGAGGACGACGAGCTGGTCGAGCACTTCCTTCTTCCAATAGCTCAGGCGGTTTTTCTTGGGCATGAAATGGGTTGCGCCAAGAGAAAAGCCACGAGGGATGATCGTCACTTTGTCAACAGGGTCGCTATGCTTGACAATGAGGCCGGCGATGGCGTGGCCGGATTCGTGGAAAGCCGTAGTCAGCTTCTCGCTCTCATCCATCTCAAGGCTGCGCCGCTCTTTTCCATAGCGTACTTTATCGCACGCCTCTTTCGCCTCGACAGAGGTAACCGCCGATCGGCCTTTGCGTGCGGCGAGGAGAGCCGCTTCATTGAGGATGTTTTCAAGGTCGGCGCCGGAAGCCCCTGGAGTTGATTTCGCAAGGTCATTGAGATCTACCGAAGGATCGATCTTGATGCGGCGTGCATGGACTTTAAGAATCTCAAGACGGCCTTTGACGTCAGGAAGATCGAGCGTAACTCTGCGGTCAAAGCGGCCGGGACGGAGAAGTGCGCGGTCGAGAATGTCGGGGCGGTTGGTTGCCGCCATTAAGATCACCCCTTCTTTCGTATCAAAGCCATCCATCTCCACGAGGAGTTGGTTGAGGGTCTGCTCGCGCTCATCATGGCCGCCGCCAATGCCTGCACCGCGATGGCGCCCGACAGCGTCAATCTCATCCATGAAGATGATGCAAGGGGCATTTTTCTTGGCCTGATCGAACATATCGCGGATCCGGCTTGCGCCTACGCCAACGAACATCTCGACGAAGTCAGAACCTGAGATAGAAAAGAATGGCCGGTCCGCTTCGCCGGCTACCGCTTTTGCGATCAGGGTTTTTCCTGTGCCGGGCGATCCGACAAGAAGAACGCCTTTAGGAATCCGGGCTCCGAGCGCCGTAAATTTTTGCGGATCTTTCAAAAAGTCGACAATTTCTTTCAGCTCTTCTTTCGCCTCTTCGCATCCGGCGACGTCTTTAAAGGTCACTTTGTTCGACTCGCGCGTCATCAATTTTGCCGGCGATTTGCCAAAGTTCATGGCAGAAGAGCCTACGCCTTTCATCTGACGGGAGAAGATAAAGTAAAGGAAGAGGAACACAAGGAGCACGGGAAGAACCGTAATGAAATAGCTAAAGTAGTTGGGAGAGGGCTCCTGGCTCTTAAAGTTTCTATCCAGAACGGTATTGCGAGGCTGGTCGGGCGCACGGAACTCAAGCCCTTTATTCGCATCAAAGCTTTTCCACTCTTCTTTTGCTTGGGCAAACCAGCGGCCGTAGACTTCCGGATCCTGCTTTTCAAGAGCCCGGGTCGAGATTTCCTGGTTATTGAAATACCAAATCACATTGGCCACTTTGGTTCGGGCCTTGTCGAGACGGACTTGGTTATTCTCCAGCTCCTGAGTCACTTCACTATTCTGCTGCAGCTCTTTGACGTAGTTGCGGACGCTGCGAAGATGAAGGAGGCGTACGCCGTCTTGTTCCCGATTGAGCTCGCGCAAAACAGTTCCAACCTGGCTGACGCCTTGCCGATAGACAGCGATCTGGTTGTCGTAGGACTGATCGGATGCGAGGGAGAGTTTTTGGTCGAGGTTTTTGAGGTTTTGTTTAATCGACTCTGTCCCAATTCCTAAAGCCGGGGATCGCAGCATTGCGACAAGGGAGCGTAGCTCTTTGCCAAGCTCTTCCACATTCGCTTCATTCGGAAGCTGCTGGGCGCGGGTCAGGGCAAGCTCTACGGCAGGGTAGCTGATCGTTTCACGGCCGCTGAGCTGACGGATGACAATCGCGTTTTCGCTTTGCGCCGTATCATATAGAGGCCCTACGACTACATAGCCCCCCTTGGGGATGCCTTGGCCGCTGAGCTGCAAAAAGAGCGATGCAGAGTCTTGTACGCTCTTGCGGGATTCTTCGAGATCCTGAGTAAGGGCTCTTTGGCGGGCGGTTAATTCGTGATTGGCATTGAGCAAATCCAAATAGTGATACCGATCTTCGCTCTCTGCCGGAAGATGGTCGCGAAACTTTCCGATGAATGTGACGAGATTGTCATTTTGGGCAATTTGCCGGTTATCTTCAGGTACGGTCAAGTCCAAATTGATCAAATGTTCGACCTGATGGCTGAAGGAGACTTTTGCCAAATGGCTAGATGTAAGGGATTGGATCGTCAGCATGATGACGATTGCGGCTAGCAAAAAGAGGAGAAATCCCCCTGGAAGTCCGCGCTTGGAATCTTTAAACTTATTGTCTTTTGCCATATACCCCGGCGTCTAGCGAGACTTTTAAGGACTTTTTCCTCAAATGCCTCTATCTTATTCTTTTTCAGTCTTTAGAAACGAACACTTAACGAGGAAATTAAACCATCTCCCAGCTATTTTCGTAAACCCTAGGAAAAGCCCCCTATAACAAATATGGATTAAATTGTCCTAGCGCCTCGGCTAAAAGGAGACAAGGGCAATCATAAAACACTGATTTACAATATCTTTTTTTCGATAAAAATTTTTATAAATTTTCCTTTCACCTGATTGCGAGGACTTAAAAAATTCCCTACTACCCCCTCCCTACCTAGGATACAAGGGCAAATTTTTCGTAAAAAGGCCGGCGTCCGATCTTTCCACTGAATGCCGGGCGGCGGCAAGGAGAGCCAATGGGGCCCTTCTGCAGGGATAGCGATTGTCGATTCCCCGGACTGCCAAAGGGACCTCCAGCCTCCCGGCCCATCCACGCTTCCGATATGAAGTTTCCAGTCCCCGGAATGGATCCACCCCGAAAAGGGCAAGAGAATTTTTTCTTGAAACCCCGGCAGCTCTTCTTTAAGAAAAAAGAGATAGCCCCTGTCGGCTATGATCCGTTTTCGACCGACTACCATCTCTCTTCCCTTATCCCTCTTATAAGCCCAGTCAAGAAGCGTTTCCAGGGCATCTCGAGGCATTGGACAAATCTCTTGCACAAGGTAGCGCAGCTCCACTCTTTCGGCCCCGTCGCAATGGACGCTAACTCCAAAAGGCCCCGTCTTTAGCTCGATCCTCTCCACCCGCCTTGCCAAATAGGCGTCCAACTCTAAAGATCTCTCAGCCAAGATCCGCAAATTTTCTAAAACCCCCTTTCCAAACTCCTTTTCAAGAAAAGGCAAAAGGGTGAGGCGCATCCTCGCCCTGAGATAGCGGGGGTCGCGATTCGAGGGATCGATGATGGCGCCCGCCTCTTCGATCGCCTTCCTGGGGACTTTCAAGAGGGGCCGCCAAATTAAAATGCCGTGGAGCAGGCTCTCGCTTCGCATGCCAAAGAGTCGGGGCAGATGTGCGCCTTCAAAGAGGCGCTTAAGTGCCGTTTCCGCAAGGTCGTTGGCCTGGTGCCCCATGAGAAGGGCTTGATAAGGGACTTTTTTTTTGAGCTTAGAGAAAAATTGCAAGCGAAGCTCTCTTGCCTCTTCTTCAGTAGTCCTTTTCTCGAGCCGGTGCAGATGAAATGGGACGCCGAGCTGCTCGGCCTCGTTTTGCAAAAGGGCCGATTCCTGTCTACTCTCCTCTCTCCAGCCGTGATCGACATGGGCGAGATGGATTGGCGCCTTGCCCCAGCGCAAAAGCGCAAAAAAAAGGGCGCGCGAGTCGGGACCGCCCGAATAGGCTAAGCACAAGGGGCTTTTGCCATCCCAACGGCTCTCGAGGAACTCCTTCACAACTAGATTCAGATCGACTAGACTGCTACCCATGGCTCTACCGCTTCTCTGGCGCTTTTTCCTCCAAAGCTATCTGCGCACTTTGACGCTCTCCGTTGCGACATTTCTTGCCGTCTTGGTCGTCACGCGCTTCAAAGAAATAGCCCGCTTCACTGCTTTGAGCGGCGATTGGGGAAAGACGCTATTGTTTATAGCTTACCAGTTTCCGCTCATTTTGCCGATGGCAATCCCCATTTCCGCCCTGATCGCTTCCCATCTTCTCTTCCAAAGGCTGAGCCGAACGGGAGAATTGACGGCCTTGCGCGCCACAGGCCTCGGTCTTCCTTCGATCTTAGCCCCTCTTCTTTTCGCATCGGCCCTTCTCTCTATAGGAAATTTTTCCATTGGCGCCGAACTCGCCCCATTTTGCCGCAGGGAATCGAAGACCATGCTCTTTCGCGAAACAAGCGCCAACCCCCTGCTTCTCTTGCAGCGCCAGCATTTGGGCAAGCTGAAACATGCCTACTTGAATATGACTCTGGAGGTGGAGGGGAAAAGCGCAAAGGATGTCACTTTAATCGGCTATAATGAAAACCAAAAGCGCCTCATCCTCTTGCAAGCTCAAAGGCTCCTCATGGAAGAAGATGAGCTGATCGGGCAAAACTCTTTTTTCCTTTCGCACCCGGAAGCAAGAGAAGAGGGTTTTGATTCTCTAGCCATTGAAAACCAGGTATCTCTTTCAACAGCGGCCCCGGTCTTGTCGCAATTTCTGAAAAAAAGCCTTCCCAAGCTCCAGGCAGAAGCAAAGTCGCTGAGGATGCTGATGCTGCAAGCAAAACTGGAAAAGAAAAAGACTGCGGGAAGAGCGCGCATCGAGATCCTGAGAAGATCGACGCTCTCTTTGGCCGTCTTCAGCTTTACTCTCCTCGGATGCTCTTTTGCCATCTCCACGAAACGGGTTGCAAAACAGCGCACCCTGGCCATGCTTCTTCTCGCACTGACCGTCATGGTCAGCTATCTCTTAGGCAAAGGGCTGAAATCGCAAGCGCTGCCCGCTTTTGCAATCTTTCTATCTCCCCACCCGTTGATTTGGGCGGCAAGCCTAGCCCAGCTCAAACGGGTAGCAAAAGGGTCTGCATGAAAATCTGGCAAAGACACCTTTTAGGACGGCTCTTTAAAACTCTCGCCTTGATCCTCGCCTCTCTCTTTTGCATCTATACCTTGATGGACCTGTCGGTTCATGGGATCCGTTTTTTTTCGGGAACAGCGGGAGGGGTCGACTTGATCCTTTATTACGTACGATCTTTTTCGCAGCATCTCGATCTCTTTTTTTCCCTCTCCTTTCTCTTGACAACCTTGAAAGTGCTCAGCGATCTGGCGCACCATTCGGAACTCATCGCACTCCATATGGCAGGTCTGTCCATGAAAAAGCTGGCAGCGCCCCTCTTTGCTGTTGCTCTCACTCTAGCGGTCCTCTCTCTTGTCAATGCCGAATGGCTCTCCCCTCAGGCCCTCGATTCGATCGATGCGTTCAGGGCCACACACGCCAAGAGAAAAAAATCAGAACTGCGCTCGCATGCTCAAACAGCAAGCCTCGGCGATGGTTCCGAGCTCGTCTATCAAAGCTTTGATCCCAAAGAAAAGACACTCTTCGACGTATTTTGGCTCCGAAATTCTAAAGAGATCTGGCACATCAAAACGCTTACGATGCAAGGCATCGGTTCATTCGTCGATTGCTTTGAGCGCAACGCCAATAAGCAAATGGCGCTTATCCGCTCTTTTGAGAATTTGCAAATCGAGGGTCTCTATTTTTCCGATGAAGAGATGCTGCAAAAATTTGTCCCCTTCGAAAATCGCCCGCTCAAAACGCTTCTTTTCCAAAGCGTGAAACCGGGAGCCGATGTCAGCGCGATCCGGGCGCATCTGCATTACAAATTAGCGCTTGCGCTGTTGCCTCTTCTCATCGCATTTACCCTCTCCCCCCACCTTTTGCGCTTTTCCAGGACTAAGCCTCTTTTCCTCATCGCATCGGCAAGCCTTTTTCTTCTCGTAGGCTTCCTCACTGTCTTGGATGGCATGTTGATTTTGGCGGAAAACCGCGTGCTGCCGCCCGCTATTTCGATCTGGCTCCTCTCCATTTTTAGCCTGCTTGGGGCAGCAAGGCAATGGATAGAGGGAATTGCCAACTCGCTTCGCAGATCAAAAAACGATGATTTTGCCGAATGACTGCTTTTTCGCGGGACCACATAACCTTTTGGATTTAGAGGTCCCGCGAAAAAACAGTCATTCGGCAAAAGAGCGTTTTTTGATCCCGAATGGAGTTTGCAATTCCCTCGATAGACAAGAAAAGAGTTCCCGTGTTTTGATGCATTTATGGCAAGAAAAGCTCCACAGGCCTATCTCGATCTGAAAGAAGCATCAGTCGAAATCCAAACTTTTAATTCTATCCTCTCCCTTCTTCATTGGGACCAAGAGACGTTCATGCCCCAGGGGGCTATTGTCCCGAGAAGCGAACAGATAGCCCTTCTCTCCGGGTATATCCACGAACTCAAAACGAGCCGGAAATATAAAAGCCTGATTGAAAAGCTCGCTTCCATCTCAACCGGAAGGATCAAAGCAAAAGGTCTCTCCGCAAGAGAAAAGGCGGCCGTCCGCGAGTGGACAAACGAAATTTTCCGTCTGCAAAAACTCTCCCCAAAATTCGTTAAGCAATTTTCACAGCTCACATCAGAAGCAAGTCAAATTTGGCAGAGCGCGAAAAAAGAATCGAACTTTAAACTTTTTGCTCCCTTCCTCAAGCGAATCCTGGATATGACCCGGGAAAAAACCTCCCTCTATGGCTATGAAGAACACCCCTATGACGCACTTCTCGGATGCTACGAGCCCTGCATGACAAGCGCAAAGCTGCAGAAAATTTTCACGCCGCTAAAAAAAGAACTGATCCGGCTGCTAGACCAAATCCGAGGAAGCAAGCAGATAGATGATCGGTTTTTACACGGATCGTTCGATGCAAAAAAACAGATCGCCTTAGGAGAGAGCCTTCTAAGTGCATTGCCAATCGATCCGGCCTATTCCCGGCTCGATCTATCCGCCCACCCTTTTTCTATCGCCATGCACCCGCATGACAGCCGGATCACAACCCGAATTTTACCAAAAGGCTTCATGAGCAACCTCTTCTCAGTTCTCCATGAAGCCGGCCATTCGATGTATGAAATGGGCCTTCCGACAGAGCAGTGGGGAACGCCGCTTGCAGAAGCCGTCTCCCTGAGTATCCACGAAAGTCAATCTAGGTGGTGGGAAACGCTCATTGGCCGCTCCTCTGCTTACTGGCGCCATTTTTATCCGCTTGTTCAAAAAACGTTTCCGGGAAAACTCGGCAAAGTGCCGCTGGATCGTTTCTACCGCGCCATCAATAAAGTCTCTCCCGGCTTCATTCGCGTCGAAGCTGACGAAGTGACCTATTGCTTGCATGTGATCCTCCGCTTCGAAATCGAATCAGCGCTCATTTCGGGTGATTTACAAGTCTACGATCTTCCGGAAGCATGGAGATCGAAAATGAAAGAACTGCTTGGCATCACTCCCAAAACGGACCGGGAAGGGTGCCTGCAAGACGTCCATTGGTCGCTTGGCGACTTTGGCTATTTCCCTACCTATGCCCTGGGAAATCTCTTCGCCGCCCAATTCTTCAGCGCCTTTTCCAAAGAGCATCGCGATTGGGAAGAGAGAGTCTCAAAAGGCGATCTCGCCTTCGTCCGCGACTGGCTGAAAGTACAGATCCACTCCCATGGAAAGCAGTATAATAGCGAAGAGCTTGTGAAAAGAATTACCGGAAAACCTTTAAGCGCAGACGCATACTGCCGCTATTTGAAAGCTAAATATAGCGAAATCTACACACCGTAGGCTCGAGCGTATTGGCAATCTAGTTTCAGCTGTGCAAGCATATTCTTATATTCTTCCTCAGGCATCTGATTTTTGCAGAAAGCTAAAATCCACCTCAGGCTGCAATCATTGCCCTTTTGCATGGTTTGCCAAGGAATGGAGTCAGAGACGAGTACTTTGGCGCCCGGAAGATTATAAATCATCTCATACAAATATTCGACAGTTGAGAATCGATAGGAAAAATCCTCAATCAGTTGTTTTGAAATACTTGCAATGGGGATCTTCACTTGCTGCATAGTTTGAAATTTCCGAGGATCCTGGGGATGTTTCCGATGGAAGTCCAGTCCTTCGCCCGTAAGAT
>JAKBAE010000104.1 GCA_021809325.1 bacterium | reverse complement strand
TCATCCTGCACATCATGCCGCTTGCGATCATGCAAATCCTGTTCCTTTTTGAAGACTAAAAAGACTTTATGCACGTTCAAAAAAACCAATCATGCAGATCTTGTCAAGAAGTCAGAGATAGGCTCATGTGCTCAATTCCTCGCCCGGTGAGCTTAACGCATCAAAGCTATCCAATGCGTTGGATAAAGATTTCGATAGCATCTCTAACTATTTAAAATATTTAGAAGAAGCTGGGGTGATTCGTTTCATTTTTCCGGGAAATTCAGGCCAAGCGGCTCTTCGCAATTCGATCAAGATGTATCCCGAGAATACGAATTTGATTCATGCAGCTTATTTGCCCACGGCGCATGACCAAATCAAGGGAAAGATTCGCGAAACTTTTTTGGTCAATCAGCTGCAAAATGCAGAACAATCTGTGTTTTATAGCATGGTTGGCGATTTCAAAATTGATGAAAGAATTGTAGAGGTGGGGGGCAAGGGCAAAAATAAACGGCAAATCAAGAATGAAAAAAACTCCTATGTCTTAGCAGACGATTTGATCGTGGGATCGACAGGAGTGATTCCGCTCTATCTCTTTGGGTTCCTTTACTAATTATATATTTGGAAGAGGCGATTGGTAAGCCAGGAGCAGCGCTTTTGCCTGGGAGGCGATTGTTAGGTCGGATGCATTTTCTAGATCCTTTGCCTGCAATAAGCCTTGCCTGCGGTAGCCGAGCATAAAAAGCGTTTTTGCCCGGTTCAGGTGCGTCCCCAAATGCGCAGGGTCGTACTTCAAGGCCCGGTCAAGGAGATCGAGTGCCTGCATCCCATTGCCCATTTGCAGATGCAAAGCTCCGAGCGTCCGCAGGTCGGCGGCGTTTTCCGGCACTAAGATTGTCAGTGCATCAAAGATCGTCAGGGCCTTCGTATAGATGCCTTGTTTAATGTACATCAGGGCAAGGGCGCGCAGGTCATTGATCTGCGTTTCTTGCCAGCCTAGTTCACTCATCCAGTCCATAATCTATCCTTTCGAAAATTGGCGAAGCCGCCCTTGAATCATCCGGTATATCTCCTCGTCATCGAGCTGCTGCTTCAAAAGCTTTTGCAGATGCGGTTCAGCAACACGATCGAGCAGCTGCGACAGCATGTCTGCCCCTCCTAATGAAGGGACGAGTAAATGGATAAAGAGGTTGGCCGCCGCCGCCGATAAATCGGCCGGCTCGTCAAAATGAGCCCAGATCGATTTGTAGCCGATCTCGAATTTTATATCGAAGGGTCTTGCCGGCGAGATGACGGAAACTTCCATCCTGCCTCGAGTTGCCTGGGCATCTCGAAGAAGCTCGGGGGCAAGTTCTTTTTGGTTCAGCGCATACTGTTTTGATGCGTCGATCCCTAAATTAGAGATCTCTCGAGGTCCGGTTGTCATTGAATACTCCCACTGGCTTCCATTTCTTTAGAGGCAATTGCAAAACTCGGGCACTCAAAAGGGCGATTTTGATGGGCGCCCCAGTTTTGCAATTGCCTCTTCAGTGTAGCAATCAGGGGGATTTCTCCAGAAGGGGAGTTTTGAACATTGTCCCCAATCGGTGTGGGTTAATCTTATCCTTTTCATTTTGAACTGGTTGCTGCTTTTTTAGAAAAATGGGGGTGGAATTTGTGAACAATTTTCCCACAATTTCCCACCGGCTGTTGAAAAATTTTAGAGCCTTCTAAGAGATGGGGTTGGGGTCAAAATGGAGGGGAGCGATTGACAAACCGATTGCGCGGTTAGCGTTTTCTTTGCTAGTCTGTGGGAAGAAGTGGAAATGTGATGAAAGGCTTTTTCTTCAGCGGTTCTTCCTCGGCGAAACTCGATGACAAGGGGCGTTTTGTCCTTCCGCAATCGATGCGCTACGGCCTTGTCGAAGAAGGAAAATGCGAATTCGTTCTAGGTCTTGGACTTGGGGGCTGCCTTGCGATCTATCGGCGCAGCGCGATCGAGGCGATTGTGGAAAAATTCCGCGAGAAACAGCATATGGCCCAATACCAAAAGTTCTTCACGCTCTTTTTTTCCACACTCCATCAGACCGAGTGCGACAAGATCGGCAGAGTATCGATTCCGGCCCCGCTCAAGAGCGCCGTAGGGATTCAGAAAGAGGTTGTCGTCGCCGGGGTAATGGATAAGATCGAGATTTGGCCGAAAGAGGTTTACGACCGCAACCTGCAGAATATGCTGCAAGGCGAGGGAGGCCTTAGCCTTGAGACGATGGCGCAAGAAGCGTTTGCTTTGCTCTCGGATGAAAACAGCTTGGCCGAGAAGGTCCAGCACGCTATGCACAGAAACTCTCAGGTTAGCCCATCGTGAATGTGCCGCATGAGCCGGTGCTTTTAAAAGAAGTGCTGGCCGTATTTGAAGGGAGAGAGATCGGGTGTTTTGTCGACGGGACGCTCGGCGCGGGCGGACATGCGGAAGCGATTTTGCGCGCACATCCCGAAATTGAGATGTTTATAGGATGCGATCGCGATCCTGATGCGATGGCGCTGGCGAAAAAGAGGCTTGAGCCTTGGAAAGAGAAGGTGAAGTTCTTTCATGGGACCCATAGTCATTTGTCAGAGCCTTTGGAGGGACGGTGTGCAGACGGGGTGCTCATCGATGCAGGCGTATCCTCGATGCAGCTCGATAGGCCTGAGAGGGGGTTTAGCTTTCAAGGGATAGGTCCGCTCGATATGAGAATGGATCCGGATGCGAAACTGAGCGCCCAAGAGATCGTCAACCGCTGGCGGGAAGAGGATCTCGTTCGGATCTTAAAAGAGTTTGGCGAAGAGCCGCGTGCGCGTGCTGTCGCCCGGGCGATCATCGCCGCGAGGAAGAAAAAAAAGCTCGAGACGACGCGCGATCTCGTAGAGGCGATCCGAGGAGTTGCGAGGGGCAAAAAGCACCTCCATTTTGCGACTTTGACATTCCAGGCGATCCGGATCGCGGTCAACGACGAGCTGGGCGAGCTGGACCGGGGGATCCGAGAGGGGATTAGGGCCCTTTGTAGGGGTGGAAGAATCGCGGTGATCAGTTTTCATCGCTTGGAAGATCGAATCGCAAAGCAGTGCTTTCGAGAAGAAGAATATAAAGAGAAGACCGAGAAGGGCTCTTTGATGCTTCTTTCGAAAAAACCCATCGAGTCGTCTGAAGACGAGATGAAAAAAAATCCGCGCAGCCGCAGCGCGAAATTGAGGGCGGCAGAAAAAATATAGGTAGAACCATGCAACGTGGATTGTTGCTTCAGCTTTTCTTTTGTCTTGGCGTCTTAACTCTTTTTCTTTACTCCTATCAGAGCAAACAAAACGAGCTGACCCATCTCAAGATCTGCCTGCCGGAGATCGAAAAGGAGATTGGGGCCATTCGCGAAGAGACGCAAAGGCTGCAGTTTGAGATCGATCGGGCGGAGGGTCCGTCCAAGCTGATCCAATTGGTCCATCAACCTGAATTTCGGCATTTGAAGCACCCGCTCATGAAAGAAGTTTTAACCGTGCGAGAAGGAATCGCCTTACAAACTGATAAACCCAATCCCGACCTTTGGTAATCAAAAAACACTCCGGCCCCAAAGAGCGGGGCCGACTCGTCGCCTTAGCTGTTTTTCTCAGCCTTCTTTTTTCCCTTTTGGTCGCCCGGTTTTACCAGGTGCAGATCCTGGAGGGGGATAAATGGGTGCAAGCAGCCCTTTCCCAGCATCAATCGGTTGTATCCATCCCGTTTATGCGGGGCTCATTCTATTCGAATACCTCCGTCCGCCCCAATCATCCCGAAGAAGAGCAGCCGTTTGTCGTCGACGTGCCCAAATTCCACCTGTTCATCGATCCCGATTCGATCCCCGATCCTGTGAAGGGGAAAATGTCGCGCGAGATCGCAGCTCAGCTGAAAATAAATGAAAAACAGCTTCTTCCTGAATTTCAACGCAAAAGCCGCTGCCGCAGGATCGCGATGTGGATGGAGAGGGGACAAAAAGAGACGGTTTTGCGCTGGTGGGAAGGATTTGCCAAACGGGAAAAAATCGCAAAAAACGCCCTCTTTTTTCATTTGGACTACCAGCGCTCCTACCCCTTCGGCTCTCTTCTCGGATCGGTCCTTCATACCGTTCAAAAAGAGAAAGACCCGCTCACATTCCAAAGCTATCCGACGGGCGGCCTCGAGCTGGCCTTCAATTCGTATCTCGTGGGAAAAAAGGGAAAGATGCAAAGGCTCCACTCGCCTAGACACTCCCTCGATACGGGAAAAGTGTTGGAAGAGCCGCAAAACGGAGCCGATATCTATCTGACCATTAACCATTATCTGCAAGCGATCACTGAAACGGAGTTGGAAAAAGGGGTGAAAGCCGCCGGCGCCCTTGGGGGTTGGGCCGTCATGATGGATCCGGACAGCGGCGAGATTTTAGCGCTCGCACAGACCCCGACCTTTGACCCTGCCCGTTATTCCGAGTTTTTCAACGATCCCGAACTGCAAGAGGCGACCCGCGTCAAGGCGGTCTCCGACTGCTTTGAGCCGGGATCAATCTTCAAGGCTCTGATCATGACGATCGGACTCATTGCCAATGAGGAGATGAAAGCGAAAGGCCGGGCGCCGATCTTTAGCCCCGATGAAAAAGTGGCTACGGCCAACGGCTCGTTTCCCGGAAGAAGCCGGCCCTTGAAAGACGGGCGCCTTCACCATTACTTAAATATGTACCATGCACTGCAGAAGTCGTCCAATATCTATATGGCCCGCATCACGCAGCGGATGATCGAGACTTTGGGCGACAACTGGTATCGGTCGGCTTTGGAAAAGACGTTTGGTTTTGGGCAAAAGACGCTCATCGAGCTTCCCGGGGAAAACCCGGGCCTTCTGCCGACGCCGGGCAAGTTGCACCCAAACGGCAAGCTCGAGTGGTCCGTTCCGACGCCTTATTCGCTTTGCATGGGCCATAACATCCTGGTCAACTCGATCCAGATGGTGCGCGCCTTCGCTGCGATTGCCAATGGAGGACTTCTTGTGCAGCCCCATCTGGTCCGAAAAATCATCCGTAAAGGGACAAAGGGCGGCGAGCCGGAGGTTCTGCTCGATCGAACGGGGGCTCATGCCTATGGAGCAAAGCGGGTTTTTTCTCCCGAGATTGCTGAGACGATCACCCGCGGATTGAAGTATGTCACAAAAGAGGGGGGGACATCAAAGCTTGCAGATCTTTATGGATACACCCAGGCCGGCAAGTCGGGAACGGCCGAGAAGATCATTGCAGGGATTTACTCAAAACAGCACAATGTCTCATCGTTTGTCGGCTTTGCTCCGGCAAAAAACCCGCGCTTTGTGCTCCTCGTTTCCGTGGATGATCCGGAAAGGAGGCTTGTGCCGGGAGTAGGAAGACACCAAATGGGGGGCGTCTGCGCCTCGCCGATTTTCCGGGAGATCGCAACCCGCTCGCTTCAATACTTAGGGGTCGAGCCGGATGACCCGTATGGGTATCCTCCGGGAGATCCTCGCCGCGACTCGGAGAAGGCCGATTGGACAAAGGAGATTCGGGAGTTGAAGCTGCTCTACCAAAAGTGGAATGAAGAAACGTGAAGCTGAAAACACTCATCCAGGGGCTGCCCGTTCAAGTTAAAGGGTCGAAAGAGACGCCCATCCACGGCCTTGCTTCCGATTCCAGGAAAACCGGGCCTGGGAATCTGTTCATCGCGAAAAAAGGAAGCGGCTTTGACGGCGCCGACTACATTCTTCAAGCAGTCGAAAACGGAGCGTCGGCCATTGTTGCGCCGCTCTACCATCCGTTTGTCAAAGCGGCGCAGATCCTCCATCCCGACCCCGCTTTGATCGAGCCTCTCTTGGCAGATCGCTTTTACCGTTCTCCCTCGAAAGAGCTTTTTCTTTTTGGCGTTACAGGGACCAACGGGAAAACGACGACGACGTATCTGGTCAAGCATCTCCTCGATTCCTTGGGCAAGCCATGTGGACTTGTGGGAACGATTGAGACCCGTTTGCAAAGCAAGCGGTTTGTTTCCAGTTTGACGACGCATGATCTGATCTACAATCAGAAGCTGCTTCGAGAAATGGTCGACGATGGCTGCAAAGCGGCCTCTTTTGAGGTTTCCTCCCACGGCCTCGATCAAGGAAGGGTAGCGGGAATGGAGTTCGATGCTGCGCTCTTTACGAATTTGACGATTGATCATCTCGACTATCATAAGAGCATGGAAGGATATGCAGCCGCAAAAAGGCGGCTTTTTGAGCTTTTGGACAAGAGCGTAAAGAAAAACAAGATCGCGATTGCCAATGCGGACGATCCTTTTTGCTCTCAAATACTCGAAAATATTGCTTCTCCCAAGCTGCTTTTTGGACTGGGGGAAAAAGCCGATTTGAAGGCAAAGGTGCTTGCATGCTCATCCGGGGGCACCCGGTTTGCCGTAACATATCAGGGAAAAGAAGAGCTCTTTTCGACCCGTTTGATCGGCAAGTTCAATATTTATAATCTTTTAGGGGCTATCGCACTCGGGGTGCACCTGGGATGCACTTTGCAAGAACTCTCTTCTCTTTTCTCCACTTTTCCCGGCGTACCGGGACGTCTGGAGAGGGTAGAGTGCGATTCAAAGATCCATGTATTTATCGATTACGCTCATACAGGCGATGCCTTAGAAAATGTCCTTTCAACGCTGAGAGAGATTTCGGAGGGCAGGATCATCACCGTGTTTGGGGCCGGAGGAGGGCGCGATCCGGGAAGAAGAGGCGCTCTTGCCGTTGCAGCCGAGGCCCTTTCCGATCAGTGCATCATCACTTCGGACAATCCAAGGCAAGAAGACCCTGAAGCGATCTGCCGTCAGATTCTGGCCGCTATCCGCGAGCCGTCCCGCGTGCGCGTAGAAGTTGACCGGAAACGGGCGATCGAGTTGGCAATTGCAATGGCACATCCAGGCGATATTGTTGTGATTGCCGGCAAGGGGCATGAAAAAGTGCAGATTTTCGCCCACCGGACGATTCCTTTTGACGATGTGGCTATTGCGCACTCGGCATTGGAGACAAGGGGATGAGGTTTTTGTGTTTATTTCTTCTCCTTCCTTTCCTGCCTGCTTGCGGAGCTCCCAAGAAAGAGATCTCGTCCCCGATTGGATCGAGTGTAAATCTGTCTACAGGCCCGGTGGTTGTGATCGATGCGGGTCACGGAGGCCAAAATCTCGGGGCGAGGGCCAATAAGCCCTATTGCGAAGAAAAAAGGGTCGCATTGCAAACCGCTCGGCTTGCGAAAAAATACCTTTCGCAGCTCGGCTATCATGTAATTATGACCCGCAATACGGATGAGTTCCTTCCCCTTGAAAGGCGGGTAGAGATTGCCAATAAGGCGGGGGCGGAGATTTTTGTCAGCCTTCACTTTAATTCTTCCCGCAATCCGATCGCCAAGGGGATCGAGGTGTATTTCTACGATGGGAAAAGCTCTCATACAAGGACGGCGGCCTCTCGGAGGATGGCAAGCTTTGTTTTGACCCAGTTGATCCGAAGAACGCACGCCGTATCACGCGGTGTAAAAAGTGCGAATTTCCATGTTATTCGCGAAACGAAGATGCCGGCAATCCTTGTAGAAGGGGGCTTTATCTCCAATCCTCAGGAGAGGGCTAAGCTCAAAGATCCCGATTATATCGACCAGCTCGCCCGGGCAGTGGCCGATGGGGTCGATCAGTACTTCAAAAAGGTATGTACTGGTTCCGGTTCAATCTTACCCCAACGCAAACCGATTTAAAGCTCCTGAAATCGAAGAAAAAATCGGGGTCAATATTGAATTTAATATTACTAACCCGGCACCCAAACAGGTGACAATCGGGTGAGCGAGGCAACGCCAAATCGACTCTTTCAGAATGGCGGCAGTGCTGCGTAGCCACGACCCATTCTGAAAGAGT
>JAKBAE010000103.1 GCA_021809325.1 bacterium | reverse complement strand
TTTTGAATTGACCTTTTCCTCACTCCAAAACCAACCGGACTACCTCTTCTTTCTAGATCAAAACCGCTCCTGGCTCGACTCGTATTCCCTATTTATGGCCGTGAAAGACGAGTTTGGGGGCAAAGCATGGAAAGAGTGGCCGGAAGAAAAACAGTCCCGCGAAAGCTGTACAGCCGATCCTCGCGCCATCGATTTCCACTGCTTTACCCAGTATCACGCTGCTCTTCAAATGCGAAAGGCAAAAAACCATGCGGATCAAGCCGGCGTCTTTCTCATCGGCGACTTTCCCCTTCTTATGAGCCCCGATAGCTCGGATGTCTGGGCGGCTCCTCACCTCTTTGATTTGAGCCGCAGTGCGGGGGCGCCTCCTGATTACTACAATCCGGACGGCCAAAGATGGGGCTTTCCCCTCCTAAACCGCGTAGAGATGCGAAAAGAAGACTTCGCCTGGTGGAAAGATCGTGTAAGACACACTGCCCGGTTTTTTCACCTTTTCCGTCTCGATCATTTTGCAGGCCTTTTCCGTGTTTGGAGCTATCAGCCCGACTCTCCTTCCGAAGGTGACTTCTTCCCTCCCGATGAGTCGCTCTGGGAAGGGAGGGGAAAAGAGATTCTCGACGCCATCCTCCCCGTCTCCGACCTTCTCCCCCTAGCGGAAAACCTAGGAACCATCCCGCCAATCGTCGACGAAACGATGCGAAGCTACGGCATTTGCGGCTTGGCCGTGATCCGCTGGCAGAGATATGAGGATGAAAAGCGAAATTATATTCCTTATGAAAAATACGATCCGCTGAACATCACCTCCGTCTCCACGCATGATGCTGAACCCTTGCAGCTTTGGTGGAAAGAGCTGCCCGTAGAAGCAGCTCTCTTTGCAGCCTTCAAAAACTGGACCTATGACCCCGATCTTGCCTCATGGCAGAGAAAAGAGATCCTGCGAGACTCCCATCATACACCCACAATCTTTCATATCAATCTCTTGCAAGAGTACCTTGCCCTTTTCCCCGAGCTTGTCGCCGCTAACCCGGAAGACGAAAGGATCAATGTTCCCGGGATTGTGAGCCCTAAAAATTGGACATACCGCTTCAAGCCAACCCTGGAAGAGCTCGTTTCAAACCAAAAGTTAGCAGCAGCCATCCGAGATATTTTGCAAAGCAGCGGCTCCTTGCCCAAAAGCGAATAATACCAATCCCAACAGATAAATTCATATTTGAGCTGCATGAAAGCTGCCGAAAATCGGCGATCGCAAGCCGTCTACATGCCTAATAATTAAAATGATTTTTTTACAGAGAACCTGGAGGCCATTTTTCATCTTCCTTAAAACAGCCCCCCGCATGCTCATCTTCTGTTAGAGGGCCTTTGGTAAGAATGAGGCGAAAAGAGCGAGATCTGCACTTGAGAAAGATTTGAATAGGGATCTGAACTGCCTGTCCAAGTGAATAAGCTCCGGGCTCCAAAGAAACTTACGCCAACCAGAGAGCCTGTGATTGCATCAAGGCCCGTTCCAATCTGAACGGGACTGCTCCATGAAGCTCCATCTGCCGAAAAGCTTGCATTAGCATTGTTGCTGCTATCTTCCCAAGCAGCTATAAAACCGTGAGAAGTGCCGCTCAATCCAATTCCCACAGCATCGGCAGTATCCACACCGGAGGCAATTTGTACTGGAGCACTCCAAACCATGCCATCGCTTGAAAAACTCGAATGCGCGACTCCACTCATATCGACCCAAGCAGCTAAATAGCCAAGGCTTGTTGCGCTAACTGTAACCTGCGAGTATGCAGAGCCATCGCTTGCAATCGAATAGGAATTCCAAGTAGTCCCCATATCTGTAGAAATGCTTGCCTGAGGATTGTTTGATTCTTCCCATGTTGCAATGAACGTATTTCCGTAGCCTGCAACCGAAGGTGCATAGCCGCCTGGCATAGTACTTATGTTTACCTTTGTACCCCACGTCGTTCCATCGCTTGAGAAATTAGAATAAACATGCTCACTCAAACCCGCATGCCAACTAGAAACCACCATAAAACCCTGAGCATTTGCAGCTACAGACACAGTATTTCCAATTAAAACAGGACCGCTGAAATCCAATGTTTGAGGCGTACTCCAAGAGGATCCATTGAAAAGGCTGACGTGGACTGCATTATTCAGCGCTTTTTGAACATACCAAGCGGCCACGTAACCTAAAGACCCCTTGCAAACCGAAGGATTTTCCCCCGGAGTTCCGCCACCCATTGGCATTTCTATGATGTCGGCGGCATTCCAAGTAATGCCGTCAGTTGAAGAATTCCACAAGATGTTATTCATCGAGTCCCTCCACACGGCAATAAAGCCATCGCTGGATCCTGCCACAGCAGTCGCAGATACTACAGGGCTCGCGCCAGGAGGAATCATTTCCGGCGTACCCGGCGTGATCGGATTGCTGAAACCCGCAATAGGAATCAGCAGGTTCAAGAGGAAGAGCGCGCTCTGATGTAAAGAAAGCTTAACCATTTTGTTGCCTCCAAGCTGTTGAAATACCAGGAAGCATAGAAATATTTTTAATAATCTGGAAAGAAAATCCTCCTCAAAAGGTACCCTTGAATTTCCTATTCTTTGACAGCATCCATTTTTTGATATATAGCCTTTTTATCAGGATGGTTGTATGGGAAGAGTTGCTTGCCGTGTCGTTTTCGCCTCCATAATCGCGTACGCGAATCCATTAAGTCCTCTTACTACGATTACAGTGAACTTTGCCGGAGATACGGCAAGCGCGACGGGGGGAACTTACATTAGCGCAGGAAATATCGACTTGCGGGGCGCTTTGAACTATATCAACACGAATGCAACTGCAGGAAACAGTCCCTATTTGATTGACTTTGCCTTAGGCGTCAGCAATACAATTACCCTACAAACCGCACTCCCTCCTCTGAATTTTCCCATAGTGAGTTCTCTGAACTCAGCGAATACGGTGACCATTGATGGGAGCAATAGCGGGCAGCAAATCGTCATTGATGGAATCACAAACAGCTGCCGCGCATTTTACGCCTATCAAGGCACTGTTACGCTGCAAAACATGAGCATCTCGGGAGCTGCCCAAGGGGGCAACGGGGGGGATGGCGCCGGCGGCGGCGGCGCGGGACTCGGAGGCGCTCTTTTCATCGATGCGGCGGATGTCACTATCGCGAACGTTACTCTTGCAAATAACAACGTCACCGGAGGCAGCGGAGGCGATGTCTCCGTTGTCCCCATGTCTCAATATAGCGGCGGCGGCGGCGGCGGCGGTCTTGCAGGATCCGGAGGAGCCGGAGGGCTAAATGGTCTGAGCGGTGCAGGTGGAGTCGGCGCCGGCGGCGGCGGTGGAGGAGGACTCCATTCCGGAGCCACCGGTGGAACAGGAGGCGAAGGAGGAGACAGCGGCGCCCAGGGTACCGGCGGCGGAGGAGGCGGAGCCTTCGGTGGCGGGGGAAACGGAGGGGCTGGCATCGTGGGACACGGAGGAGGGCTCAATGGTGGCGGCGGCGGCGGCGGTGGATACGGAGGGACAAATGCGACAGGGGGATATGGGGGGGCGATCGATGGGACTATGGCACCGCCTTATAACGGCGGCTCGGGTGGAGGAGGCGGAGTCATTCCCAATACCGGAGGAGTTTCGCTTGGCGGCGGGGGCGGAGGAGCCCCTAATAACGGCGGGGGATTTGGATCGATTCCGGGAAATGGGGGAAACGGTACGGGGAACGGTACAGCAGCGGGAGGCTGCTCCGCAGACACCGGCATGCTCAATGCTGCGCCGGGTGGGGGGTGTGATGGCTGCTCCCCTACTTGCACAATACCTACAGGCGCGGCAACGACCGGCGGTACCGGAGCCAATGGCGGCGGCGGCGGCGGGGGGCTTGACAGAGGGGGCGTTGGAGGATTGGGCGGCGGGGGCGGGGGCGGCACAGAAGATCGTAGAGGCGGCTCCGGCGGATATCTGGGCGGCGGAGCAGGAACCGGTGGAGATGGCGGGTTTGGCGGCGGCGGCGGCGGCGGAGCCGCGCAACTATACCTCGGGAGTGACCGCGTAGGAAATGGCGGATTTGGCGGCGGCGGCGGCGGCTGCGGGAATTTCGCCAATCCTCCCTTCGTGGTAACAGCGGGAGGCAGTGGATTTGGCGGGGGATCCGGTGGGCTTAACGGCTGTCCTTCTGATGCGGCTCTACCTGGAGCGGGGATAGTTGGAGTCGGAGGAGGGCTTGCCAGCCCACTTATTGATACCGCGACAAGTGGCGGCGGCGGCGGCGCAGCGCTGGGATCTGCGATCTTCGTCAATAACAACGGAGGCTCGCTCACGATCCAAGGCGGGACGTCTACTTCGGGAAGCACGGCCACTGCAAGCGTCGGTGGAGGGACGTCGGGCGCCGGATTTGCAGGAGCTGCTTCTGGAGCTGGAGTACAAGAGATTTTTGCCATCAGCGGACAAACGATCAATTTCCTAGCGAGCGCTGCGATGGATACGGTGGCTCTTGCTGCATCGATTGCGGACGACAGCCTCAATAGCATCCCCACTCCCGGAACGTCTCCCGGTTATGTACAGGGAAGCGGCGCCGGAGCCTCAGTGCTGATCCAAACAGGCTCGGGAACCGTTGTGTTTAGCGGAACAAGCAATACATATACAGGCTCTACAACTTTAAATACCGGCGCTACCTTAAAAGCTGGAGCAGCCAACACCCTCGCAAATCAATCGTCGCATGTCCTGAATGGATCGGCTACCTTGAACCTGAACAGCGCCAACCAAACGATCGGCTCGCTTGCCAGCGCCAGCTCGACGTCGACTGTCTCTTTCGGCAATACGAATACGTTGACATTGGGCGGAGACAATACATCCACTTCGTTTGCGGGAGTGTTGTCTGGAGCCAGCGGGGGCATCCTTACCAAGGACGGAACAGGAACCTTTACCCTGTCCGGCTTGAATACCTATTCCGGCCAGACGACGATCAATGACGGAACGCTTGCCATTGCAAGCGGGGGGACGATTCAGAACTCTTCCGACGTCTCTTTGGCCTCAGCAACTGCGGTATTCGATGTGAGCTCCGTCACTGCGTCGACTACGATTCAAAGTTTAAGTGGCGCCAATACGAACAGCATTGTCTCTTTGGGCTCAAAAACTTTGATCGCCGGAAACTCCAATTCGACCAGCTACGCTGGACAAATTACCGGCGCCGGAGGAGTCTTGACTAAACAGGGCACAGGTACCTTAACTCTCACCTCGACAACGAGCACCTATAGCGGGGGGACTACCCTTTCCCAAGGGACGATCAACATTGATAACGATGCAGCTTTGGGCCAAAGCGGATCATCGATTGCCTTCACGGGAGACTCTACCCTTCAGCTTGCAGCGTCGATCGGAACCTCGTCGCGCCCCATTTCCATTGGCATGGGAGTGCAGGGAACAATGGATACGGTCGGATTTACTTTAACGAATTCGGGAGCGCTATCCGGAAGCGGCATGTTTCAAAAAACAGGCTCCGGCACCTATTCAACGGACGCCGCGTCAGCCGGATTTTCGGGAACCGTTCAAATTGGCGCAGGAACAGTTGCTTTAACATCTACGGCTTCGATGGATAACGCCTCCTGCTCTTTGACCGGAGCGACCTCGATGTTCGATATTAGTGCAGTAACAACATCGGTGACGATCCAAGATTTGAGCGGTGCCGATTCAAACAGCACCGTAGGTTTAGGTTCGAAAGAATTGATTGTCGGAAGCTCCAATTCGACAAGCTATGCCGGAAAAATTTCCGGCGCCGGAGGAGCCTTGACAAAAGAGGGAACGGGAACCTTGACGTTGGGCGGAAGCTGTACGCATACCGGACCTACGAACATCAATGCAGGAATCCTTTCTTTAAATGGAACCTATGCAAGTCCCATCACGGTGAATAACAGCGGGACGCTGAAAGGAACGGGATCGAGCGGCTCAAGCGTGGAGGTGAAAAGCGGAGGAACCATTTCACCCGGCAATTCCATCGGCACGATCAGCGTCGCAAGCTTAGCTTTAGATCCAAGCTCTACCACGGTCATCGAAATCAGTCCGACACTGGCGTCGAGCATCCTTGTGAGCGGCGCGGCAACTTTAGATGGAACCCTTCAAGTCATTGCAGATCCAGGAAAGTATTCGAATTTTGAGTATACCATTTTGTCTGCAAGCTCTATCGGCGGCACGTTTGCCAATAAGATTTTGCCGGGGAGTCTCCCAGGATTGATGGTTCTCGTTGGCGCTAACAATGTGATCTTGAAATATGGGGCCTCGAGTAGCATCAATACCACAGGACTTAAAGGAAATGCGCTCAAGGTCGCGAAATATTTAAATGGATTTTCGAATTCATCTGAATTGCAATCGGTTTTTTCTAGTTTAAGCAATCTGTCAACAAGTCAATTGAAGAATGCGATGGCCAGCATTTCTCCCGGACGCAACAGCATTCCAAATTATGTTGCCCAAAATATTCTATTTTCTATCAATGAGCTGCTCTCCGATCATACTTCGATCGACCGTATTTTAAAGCTGTTTACTGAGGAATCTCTCGGATCTCTTACTGCTCAAAATGATGCTTTAGAACTCGCTTTTTTCAAAAGGCCAAAAAAGGAGATGATTACAGACACTCCAAAGGTGCAAGAGAGGGAATGTTCCCGATACGCTCTTTGGATCAGTGGGATTGGGGATTGGATTCATCAAGGCGCTCTCGATCTCAATCCGGCGTTTAGCGCAACGAGCCTGGGAGGGCTGATTGGAGTAGATTTTTATGGACTGCCCAAATGGCTGTTCACATTCTGCACCGGCTATTCCCATGCCAGCGTTCATGAGAGCCATGATGCAGGCAGCGGCTCCATAGATCTCTATTTAGCATCATTTCTGGGAACTGTAACTTTGGGTAAGGGGTATTTGGAAATGGGGCTGACCGGGGGCTATGACTGGTATAGAAACGAGAGAAATGTGGTTTTCCCCGGATTTGATGCAACGGCGAGAAGTTCTCATAGTGGAGGGCAGCTCATTCCTCACTTATGGGGAGGGTATGATATCCAGTTCAAATGGGGGGCCCTGGAGCCGTTCGCAGGGGTTGATTGCGCATTCATCTATCAGGGAGCTTTTAAGGAACATGGCGCGGGTGTTTTGGATATGCGCCAGCCCAGTTCCAAGTCTGCATTCCTCAGAAGCGAAATTGGGTTGAATGCCTATGAAGTGATCCATGTAAAACATCTCGATATTGTCTTCAGGGAAACGGCAAGCTATGTAAACAAGAACCCCTGGGGAATTGGGACCGTAGACGCAGCCCTCATTGGATTTCCTTCAGGGTTGACCGTCTATGAATTTACGAGAAATCAAAGCATGTTTGCACCCTCGGCTGAAATTTTCATTAAAATGAAGGACAAATCATTTGTCTCATTTCTTTATGAAGGGGAATTTGGAAGCGGATACACCTCCAATGAATTCATTGGTGAATTGGGGTTCTTCTTCTGACCGCAAGCATCTCTTGAAGCGCGCTTTTGAGATCATCAACAATCTGTCTCTGGCGAATATCCTTGCAATCCAGGAGCCATCCAATCCACCTTCAATCTCTCCAGCTAGAGACCCTCCCGAACCCGAATTTTAACTATGATCAAAATAACGCAAATCACAAAGCTTGGAAGAGAGCGCTGTGACAGAGTGGCCTTCCTGCTTCAACAGGTAATACCATTTATGAGAAATAATTTTGAATCTGAGCTGCGTGAAAGCTGCCGAAAATCGACGATCGTAAATGGTATTAATCAATACAATGCCACTTACGATCGTCGATTTGCGGCGCTTTGACGCGCTCAGATTCAAAATTATTTCTCATAAATGGAGGCAGTTGCAAAACTCCCGCCTTCGTCGGGATTTTGAAAAAATTACTGGCACAAAACCTCAAAAATCAGATTTTTTTAAGTTCACCTCATCTCTTAG
>JAKBAE010000102.1 GCA_021809325.1 bacterium | reverse complement strand
CAAGTGGTATTGTATTGATTAATACTATGCCACTTGCGATCGCCGATTTTCGGCAGCTTTCACGCTGCTCAAATATGAATTTATTTATTGGGATTGGTATTAAACACAATCGTAGCAATACTTGCGCTCGAAAGCGTCGGGCCTTTCAACTTGCACTGTCATGTGCTTGATGCCATGGCTTTCAATGATCCGATGGGCTTCCTTTAAAGCATTCTCAGGCTGATTGGCAATCAAATGGACGCTCAGAGCTGATTTTGTTGAAGAGACAGACCAGATATGCAAATCGTGCACTTCTACGATTCCGTCGATAGATGCGAGATCTTTCTCAATTTGCAAAGGATCTACGTGGCCGGGAGCCGCTTCCATCAAGATCACGGCTGCTTGCTTAATCAGCTTTCCGGTCCCGTACAGGATGAAAAGAGTAAAAATGAGTGTGATAATCGGGTCGATAGGATTCCACTTCGTGATCCAAAGCAAAAGGCCGCCCAGGATAACGCCGCAGCTTCCGGCGAGATCTCCCAGCACATGCAAGTAAGCAGCTTTGAGATTTAAATTGTCTGACTTCGTCGAATGAAGCGCTTTCATCATCAAGAAATTAGCTGAAAGACCGAAAAGGGCGACGATAAAGACGATCGGGCCTTTGACTTCAGGAGGATAGATGAGCCTTTTAATCGCTTCGTAAATCAACACTCCTGACAAGGCCCAAAGAGATAGAGCGCTGGCCAGGGCTCCAAGCACTTCTGCACGGTGATAGCCGTAGCTCATTTTTGGAGTGCGGGGAATCCGAGTAATTCGGAGCACGATCAGGCCGATTACCATTGCCCCTACATCCGTAAACATATGCAAGGCATCGGTCATCAGGGCGAGGCTATTGGCAACAAGCCCCCCGATCACCTCAACGACCATGAAAGCAAAAGCAATCCAAAGAGCGATCGTTAAGGCTCTGCTTTGTTGATGCTCGAGGTGATTGTGACAAACATCATCCATGAGTTTGTATTAATACCACTTATCATAAATAACGTTCAGTTTGGCTAGCGTGAAAGCTCCCTAGGATCGACGATCGCAAAGCACCTAGTATTAATTCAATACAAGGTGCTTTGCGATCGTCGATCCTAGGGGCTTTGACGCAGCCAAACTAAACGTTATTTATGATAAATGGTATAACAACCACCTCGATTCAAGTCAAACAGGAGCTGAGAGAATCCGGTGTTTGCAAGCCTCTACGCAGAGATCAAATGCCCGATTTCCATCAGGAAACAGCGTGACGCAGCGATCTATGCAATCAGAGTAGTCTACACCCCAAAGGTAGAGATCTTTTGCTAGGGTTGCGATCACAGCGCAAGCGATTCCCGTAGCTGCAACAGCTGCAACAGTTTTGCAAGCAGGGGGAATGTTGATTGATGGCAAACGCGGACAACATGTTGGTATCTTCATAGAACC
Source organism: bacterium (assembly GCA_021809325.1). Lineage (GTDB taxonomy): Bacteria > Chlamydiota > Chlamydiia > Chlamydiales > SM23-39 > JAKBAE01. Next base: position 6,577 of record JAKBAE010000102.1, on the reverse strand, counting down.
TCCAAAAAGTTAGGCGGGAAAAGGTTTATAGGAAGGAAATTTTAATTGCAAGCGTCAAAAAGAGCCGCTCAAATAGTCTGCAATCCGATTGGCAATCACATCGTGAAAAACAGGGTCTTGAAATTCGTGGTGCATGTAATAGAGCTGATAGATCTTGTCAGGCACCCACCAGGGCCCGAAAGAGCCTTCCAGCCAGATAATTTCGTCACGATATTTCATCATTTGAGTCCACTGCTGCAGATCCATGAGAGAAAGATTAGGATCGTAGGCTTTTAGCATCTCATAGAGGTTTAGATAGTCATTTTCGGAGGCGTAGTTATAGGATCGATAACAGAGATCCCTTGGAACGATTGTAGCTACTGCAATGTTCACTACGATGATCCGGTCTCGAATTTCTTGAGGAGAGTCTTCTAGAGCTTTTTTTACATAAGCGCCGCCTTGGCTATGACAGATCTGCAAGTATTTGGCTCTCGGATCGTTTTTATTTGCTTCATCAAATTGAATCCAGGCACTTTTCAACTGTTCGACTTCTTTTGAACAACTGTCTATCCCATTTCCAAACATCGTGTTCAAGAGATCGTAGTAGAAGCCATCCGTTTGGTTATAAAACAGATCAACAGAGTACCCTTGAGCCAGGCTATGAATATAGTCAACATGACCTATCGCGTATTCCATCGAGTTGGCAATCCCATTGATAAACCCGATTCCAATATCTGATTGCCGGACTCCGTCACTCTGATAATCAGAGAATGCAGCAATCGTCGAAGAGCTTTCGATTGAAAAATTCTGATCATTTCCAACAATCATAATACCCCCATAAAAAGAAGTAATATAAACAAGATTAAATAAAAACAAAAGTGAAATAAGAAGTTTAGTAAAGTAAAAAACAAGCTGCGCTATGTCCCGGGGCGACTTCTTCCAGACAAGGCTTTTTTTGAAAGCATTGCAATCCAGCTTTGGGGCAGCGGGTAGAAAATGGACAGCCGCTCGGAGGCTTTAGGGGGGATGGGGGCTCGAAAGAGAAAAGCGAGGGAGTTGGATTGTTGAGTTCGGGGATGGAGGAGAGAAGGAGCTGGGTGTAGGGGTGTTTTGGGTGTGTAAGGATCTCTTCGGCAGGACCGATCTCGACGATTTCGCCAAGATACATCACGGCGATCCGGTTTGCTAACACTTTGACCATCGCGAGGTCATGGGCGATGAAGAGATAGGTGAGCTTGAGCTCTTTTTGCAAAGTGAGGAGGAGGTTGGCGATTTGGGCTTGGATGGAGACGTCGAGAGCGGAGATGGGCTCGTCGCAGACGATGAACTCAGGCGAGAGGGCAAGGGCGCGGGCGATTACGATCCGCTGGCGCTGGCCTCCGCTGAACTCGTGCGGAAATCGGCCTATGCAATTCTTTGGAAGATTGACGAGATCGAGCAGCTCAAAGACCCGCTTTTGATGCGGCGATTTAGGAAGATGGATTTTGAGCGGCTCGGCTAAAATGTCTCCAATGGTCATGCGCGGGTTGAGAGAAGAAAAGGGATCTTGGAAGATGATTTGCATGTGGCGGCGCATAGCCTTGAGTTCGCGAGGGGATAGCGCCGTAATTTCGCATCCCTTGAAAAAGACTTTCCCTCCTGTCGGCTCATAGAGGCGGAGCAAGGTGCGGCCGAGCGTTGATTTCCCGCAGCCAGACTCTCCGACTAGGGCGAGGGTCTCTCCGGAGCGGATCGTCAAGGTTGTCGGTTTTAGCGCTTGAAGGGTTTGCTTGCCGACCCGGAACGATTTTTCGAGTTTTTCAATGTGTAAAAGCGGCGTGTACATCGGAGTCCTTTTCATCATAGAGCCAGCAGGCGGCGTTTTGATTAACTGGAGGAAACGCGCTCTCGCAAATCTTCATCGCGTGAGGGCAGCGTGCGGCAAATGGACAGCCGGCCGGCGGCGAGAAGAGAGAAGGGGGAGAGCCTTCGATCGCAAAGAGCTTTTCCCCCCGTTTTGAGCGAAGCGAGGGGCGGGAGAGAAGCAGCATTTTAGTATAAGGATGGCGCGGCTCGTTCAAAATACCATCCACTGGACCTTCTTCTACAATTTTTCCGGCATACATGACAAGGACTCGGTCGCAGAGGCTGGCCACCGCCCCGATATCGTGGGTGATGATGATCTGGCTCATCTTCAATTCATGGCGCAGCTCTTTGAGAAGATGGATGATTTGCGCTTGAACGGTGGGATCGAGCGCTGTCGTCGGCTCGTCGGCGATCAGGATGCGTGGGTGTGCGGCCAGGGCAATGGCAATCGAGACGCGCTGGCGCATCCCTCCGCTAAGTTGATGAGGGAATTGGGTAAGGCGGATTTCGGGGTCGGGGACTTTCGTCAGTCTCAAAAGCTCGAGCGCGCGCGTTTTCGCCTCCCTTTTATCTGCGACTCTGTGAATGCGAAGAGGCTCTTGGATTTGCTGGCCGATCTGCATCGTTGGGTTGAGGGCGGTCATCGGATCTTGAAACACCATACCGATGCCGCGCCCCCGGATCTTGCGCAGCTCCGCCATGGATAAAGAGAGCAGGTCAACCCCATCGAAAAGGACGGTCCCTGATTCAATCGACGCCGGCACTAGCCGAAGGAGCGATTGGACGAGGGCGCTTTTCCCGCAACCCGATTCTCCGACAATGCCGATCGCCTCGCCTTCGAAAAGCTGAAAGCTCACCGAGCGGACCGCATGAAGCCTTCTCCCTTGGATTGAAAAGGAGGCGTTCACGTTTTGGACATCGAGAAGCGGTTTTTTCATCAGTCTCTCAGCCTCGGGTCAAGCGCATCGCGCAGAGCATTGCCGACGATGTTGAAGGAGAGCATGGTCAAGGTGATCAAGATAGAGGGGAAAAAGAGGCGCCAGGGATAAAACTCCATCGCGCCGATCCCATCGTTGATCATAACCCCCCAGCTCGCATAAGGAGCCTGAAGCCCCAATCCGAGAAAGCTCAAAAACGCCTCTAAAAAGATCGCCGCCGGAATCGTCAGCGTCATTGTCGCCAAGATCGGGCCGAGCGCGTTTGGGATCAAGTGGCGGAGGATGATGCGCGGCGCCGATGCGCCAATCGCTTTTGCGGCGAGGACATACTCGCTCTCTTTGATCTGCAAAAGCTGCGAGCGGGTGATGCGGGCCATATTGATCCAGCCGATGAGGGCAAGAGCGATGAAGATCGTCTTCAACCCGCTTCCCATGTAAACGGTGAGGAGGATCACCATGAGAAGCGATGGGATCGTATGCAATATATCGCAGATGCGCATCATCACCTCATCGACCCAGCCGCCGAAGTGTGCGGCAATAGATCCCCAAACAACCCCGATAACCCCGTCAATGAGGGCTGCAATGATCCCGATGGAAAGCGAGATGCGCGCCCCCCACCAGACGCGGCAAAAGATATCGCGCCCCAGATCATCGCTCCCGAACCAAAACGTCGCAGAAGGAGGGAGATTTTTTAGGGGGAGGGTGATTTTCGAGTAGGTGTAGTGGCTAAGCATCGGCCCCAAGATCGCCATCGCGCAAAAGAAAAGAAGCAAATAGGAAAAAAACATTGCAGCCTTATTCTGTTTAAAGCGCCGTCTTGCATCCGCTAAAAATGAGAGGCTTTCAATCTGCTCAGAGAGGTCTTTACTCATGCTTGCTTCTCCTGATGCGCGGGTCGAGGATCGAATAGGTTACGTCGGCTAAAAATGTGCCGATCATGAGGAGGGTACTGTAAAAGATCGTGACCCCCATGATGACCGGATAGTCGCGGTTATGGATCGAGTGGATCAGCCAATCTCCCAGGCCGGGAATCGCAAAGATCCGCTCGACGACAAAGCTGCCGGTCAAAATTTGTGCGCTGACAGGACCAAGATAGGAAATCACGGGAAGAAGCGCATTTCTCAGGCCGTGGCGGATTGCGACCGTAAAAGGGGGGAGTCCTTTAGCCAAGGCGGTCCGGACAAAATCTTGTTGCAAGACCTCGACCATATTTGAGCGGGTCAGGCGGGCGATAAAGGCGGTCGGAAGCGCGGCAAGGGCCAGGGTCGGGAGGATGGTATACTCGAACCCGCCCCAGCGGGCAACGGGAAGGAGGTGGAGTTTGAGGCCGACGAAGTATTGGAGGAGGGAGGCGAAGACGAAGTTGGGCACCGAAATGCCGAGGGTTGAGATCGCCATCGCCAGGTTGTCCTGCCAGCCAGATCGCTTGAGGGCCGCCCATGTGCCGAGGAGAATACCCGATGGAACGGCGACAATGAGGGCTTGAAGACCAAGAAGGGCCGAGACGGGGAAGGCGCGGGAGATCAGCTCAGCGACCGGGCGGCCCTGATAGATCAGGGAGAGACCGAAGTCGAATGCAAAAAATCCTTTGAGATACTTTATATACTGAACCCAAAGAGACTGGTCGAGCCCGTAGTAGGCATGAAGAGCTCGGAGGGCCTCTTCGTTGATCCTCTCGTCGAGGAAAGGGTCTCCGGGGATGCATTTCATGATAAAAAAAGTTCCCGTGAGGACGCAAAAGAGCGATAGAAAGAGGATGCAAGCTTTTTTACATAGATAAAGGGCCATAAAGGAAAAGAATATTCTCTTCGGAAGGAGCTTTTTGCAAGGGAAAAAATTCGCCTTTGCTTATAATCCTTAAGATTTTTGAGGAAAAGATGCTAGACCGGACTGTCAATTTTCAAAATAAATTTCACTTTACGAGCCTTGGCTGCGCCCGCAATCTCGTCGATAGCGAGGTGATGATCGGCCAGCTTTTGAAAGCGGGCTTTGAATGCACGGGGGAAGCTGAAGAGGCTGACTACCTTGTCGTCAATACATGCAGTTTTCTCGAGGCGTCGCGCCAAGAGGGCTATGAGACGATCCGCGAGCTTTTCGCATGCAAGAAGGGAAGCGCCAAAGTGATCGTAGCCGGCTGCATGGTGAATAAGTTCAAAGATGAGCTGAAAGAACGATTTCCTCAAATCCACTATCTGATCGGGTCCGGGGATGTAGAAAAAATCCTTGACGCCGTCAAGTCCGGCGAGGCGGGAGAAGCCCTTTCCCCAGTCCGGAGCTATCTTGAGTGGGGCGAGATCCCTCGCGCGCTCTCTACGCCGCGCCACTATGCGTATCTGAAGATCGCGGAGGGCTGCAAGAAGCGTTGCGCCTTTTGTATTATCCCTGCGATCAAAGGGCCGCTTCGTTCGAAGACGAACGAGCAGGTGATGAAGGAGTTCAACGCGCTTTTGACCCAAGGGGTTTTTGAGATCATCCTTATCGCGCAAGATCTTGGAGACTATGGCAAAGACCGGCGGGAAAAGGGGGCGCTCGCCCAGCTGCTCCGCGAGATGCTGGGGGTAAAAAAAGACTTTTGGATCCGCTTGCTCTATCTCTATCCTGATGAGATCGACGACGAGCTGATCAGTGTGATCAAGAGCGATCCGCGGATTTGTCCCTATCTCGACATGCCGATCCAGCATATCGATGATACTATGCTCAAGGCGATGCACAGAAAGACGAGCCGTCTGCAGATTACGGAAACGATCGAGAAGCTGCGCCGCGAGATCCCATCGATTGCGATTCGGACGAGCTTGATGGTCGGGTTTCCGGGAGAGAGTGAAGAGCAGTTCCAAGAGCTTGTCCATTTTGTGAAGGGGGCGAAGCTCGATCACGTAGGGATTTTCCAGTTTTCTCTTGAAAAAGAGGCCTATGCTGCGAGCTTGCCCGATCAAATTCCTGCTGAAGAAAAGCAGCGGCGATTCGATATTTTGGCCAAAGCGCAGCAAAAGGCGGTGGCGAAGCGCGCAGAGCAGATGATTGGAAAGCGCCTAACCGCTCTTATTGAAGGACCCCATCCCGATTCGGAGTTTTTGATCAGTGCGCGCCACGCGGGGCAGTGTCCCGATATCGATGGGCAGATCATCATTAACGATGCAAGAAACGGAGCAGGCGTAGGCAAGCTCTATGAAGTGGAAATCACCGACGTAGCGGGCTACGATCTAATCGGGCGTACCATTTCTCCTATTGGAGGAGGGCCATGTCGCAAGCTGAGCTGCGTATAACTTTAAAAAAGGGGAAGGAAAAACCCCTTTTACAGAAGCATCACTGGATTTATTCCGGAGCCATTCAAAACCTTCCGAAAGAGCGGTCCAGCAAAATTTTGCCTGTATACTCATTGTCCGATAAAAAGCTTGGACTTGCAGCCACCAATCCCGGCCGCTCGATTGCCGCCCACATGCTCGCGTTTGGGGAGGAGAGCATCGAGACCGCCCTTAAAAAACGGATCGCTCAAGCTGTCCTCATGCGAAAACGACTCTATGACACCTCTCGTACAAACGCATTTCGCTTGATCCATGCAGAGGGAGACGGAATTCCGGGCCTCATCGTCGATAGCTATAACGGGATGCTTGTCCTGCAGATTTCGCATGCAGCCCTAGAGCCCTTGAAAGAAGAAATACTCTCTTTCCTCATCGAGGCGGCAAATCCTCGCGGCATCTATGAAAAATCGACCTCGTTTCTTCGCAAAAAAGAGGGGATGGAAGAAAAGAGGGGGCATCTCTATGGAGAGGTTGATCCAAGGCCGCTGATTTTGGAAAACGGGCTAAGCTTTCGCG
>JAKBAE010000101.1 GCA_021809325.1 bacterium | reverse complement strand
AGCAAGAGCTCGAAGAGCAATGGTATAGCTACATGACGGATGATGCCACTATCTCTTCGATCGACGAAAAGCAAGCAGAGCTTATGAGCGCATCGCTCAACTCATGCGGCGATAATATCTACGCCGCCCTCCTCGTACTGCTTCTTTTGCTTGAAGCTGCATCAGTCACCGATATTGATGGTCAAGCAAACCTTTCCAACCAGTTAACTGACGAAACAGCCCAATTAAATACGCTCATCACTGAGTGGAATAACGGCATGGAGAACGGCTGGACTTCAGAAGAAGCCCAACAGTGGATGGACCAGCTAAAAGAGCTGCAATACGACATGAACCTAACGCCTTTCGACGACGCTACGATGGAGTTGATCGATACGCAGTTCAGCACGATCTATGATCAGCAAGCGATGGGAGACAACTCTCACCCTCCTCAAGAAACGTATCCGAACGGACAGCCGATGTACACAACTACCGACAGCAACGGCAACACTGTGAACTGTAATGCAGATGGACAGCTGGTAGATTCGAATGGCGATCCATTGTATATAGAAAACGGTAAAGACACTGGTTATAATGATGTACTTTGTACATATACTGGTCCTCAGAACAATAAAGACTCTGGATATCAGCAACAATCTGGCGGCCGCGGCTCTACAAGCGACAATTATTCACCGGATATGGGGACAGGTCCTGTAACTCCAGTTTATGACACTTCTAAGCCAGATCAAAATTATTCTGTACAAGTAGAATATCCAAATGGAATGCCTTGCTATACGGATGCTGATGGAAATAATGTCAACTCGAGCGGCCAAGAAGTAAATGCGAATGGCGATCCATTATATAAAGACCGTAATGGCAATGAAGTTTATTATAATTCTAGTGATGGGAACTTTTATTATGTAAACACGAATCCACCAAAACAAGCTCCTGCAGCAAACTATTCCCCCATAATGGGGACCTCATTTCCGGATGACGATCAAGGCAATCCGGTAGGCTATACTCCTGTAACTGCAGAAAACAACGATTTATGGGTGGACCCTGCGACAGGCCAAACCTATTACAAGACCTCGGATGGCCAATACATCAATGCGGATACGGGTCAAATTGAAACGCTTCCGGAAGGTGATACCGTTACAGAACTTACGATCGCCGACCAAGCTTATGGAAATCCGGATGAGCATTATAGCGCAAATTCGGATGCCCTAGCTGATTCTTTTAACGCTTTCAATCCTCAGCCTGTCAATCCGGACGACCCGAATAGCGGCGGCTTTTCCCAGCAAGATAGCGACATCGATTCCGCCTTGGACGCATTGACCAAGCCAATCACATCGCAATCTAACATGGTTGGGGCGGAAATGCAGCGAATCGCCGGCAACATCAAAATCTATGAGAACGCATTCGAATCTACCCTGGTAGGCGACTCGGGATGTGTCGGGTTCGAAGCGGCAATCAACTCAAACATGAGAGCCTAAACTCCTCATTATCAACCACATCCGGGTCAAAATTCTTGGCCCGGATTTTTAAGTCACTCATAATTAGCTTCTTTAGACATCCTTCCAGATAATTTCTAAACAATTTTTATTCATTTCTTAATATAATCCTTGAAATTGGATAAAAAATCGGCTATAATTGTAATTATAAATACTATAATAAATAATAAATAAAAGGAAGAACACCATGTCAATCAATAACCAAGCAATACCCGAGTCATATTTGACTCCCTTTCAAGCCACCTCTGGCGCTGATTCCACAACATCTTCGCCATCAAGCTCCCAAATCAACAATTTCAACGAAACCCACCAACAATATTTTAATACAAACCAGCCTATCCCTTCGGTTCCTTATTTTCCAACAAACGGAAATCCTCCCGAGCCTGTTTGGTCCAATCCTTATAGTTTAGACCCAAACAGCGGCATCTACCAACAATCTTATCTATTTCTCGAAGCGATGAAAATGAATCCGGATAACAGTAATTACGCCATAGTCTTTTTAGAGGCTTGCTATGAGCTTGCTGCTATTGGCGCTTTTGGAGGGCCGAACGGGAATGCGTTTTCAGCGGGCCTTTTAGCTATTACAGGCCCGGGCGGTAAGTCGCTTGTTGATGAATGCGTGGATATCACCATGCTGCAGTTGTGTTTGAACACCGGATGCAGCCCCGACCAAGCTGCGGCTCAAATTAATAAAGCATTTGGCGGCTTTACTGATCCCGTCTCTGAAGAAATCTGCGCCGAAGCGAACAGCGAAGCTACGACCTTAGATGGATATGAAAATTCTGAAAAATACCAAAACTATGAAAACCTGTCTCCGGATCAGCAGCAAGCTCAAGGACAAAACTATATCGATCAGCAGTGGTATAACTACATGTCAGATCCTACCACCGTCTCTTCGATCGACAATGCACAATCAGAACTTATGAACGCATCGCTCGATTCCTGCGGCGATAACATCTACGCTGCGCTTCTCGTGCTGCTTCTTTTGCTTGAAGCATCTTCAGTCACCGATATCGATGCGGAAGGAAACCTTTCCAACCAGCTATCTGACGAAACAGCCCAATTGAATACGCTCATCACCGAGTGGAATAACGGTATGACGGACGGCTGGACTTCGCAACAGGCTGAACAATGGATGGACCAGCTGCAGAAGCTTCAATTCGACATGAACCAAACGCCTTTTGATTCTGCTACTATGACTAATATTAATGAGCAGTTCAATACGATTGATACCCAGCAAGCAATGGGATACAACTCACATCCGCCTCAAGAAACATATCCTAACGGACAGCCGGAGTACGTTGATGCCAACGGACAGCCTTGTAATGCAGACGGCCAGCTAGTGGATTCGAATGGCGACCCCTTGTATATAGAAAACGGCAAAGATACCGGTTATAATAACGTACCTTGTACTTATACCGGTCCCGTCAAAGGCAATAACTCCGGATATACAAGACAGCCGGGTTATGGCTATTCAGGCGCCGGCTCTACAAGCGACCATTTTACACCTGATATGGGGACCGGTCCCGTAACTCCGGTCTATGATACTTCGCAGCCATCTGAAAACTACCCTGTACAAGCAAACTATCCGAATGGCACGCCTGAATTTACAGATGCCAATGGAAAGAGCGTCAACTCAAGCGGCCAAGAAGTAGATGCGAATGGGAATCCGCTATACGCCAACGGCACTATCTATTACGATTCGACTGATGGAAATTATTACTATGAAGGCTCGAATCCGCCTAAGCAAGCTCCGGCAGGAAACTACCAACCTACAATGGGGACAGGGCCTTTTACCCCTGTTACAGCAGAAAACAACGACCTATATGTAGACCCTGCGACAGGCCAAACTTATTATGAAACCTCGGACGGACAATACATCAACGCGGATACGGGACAAATAGAAACGCTTCCGGAAGGCGATACTGTTGTACCTCTTACGATCAGCGATCAGGCCTATGGAAATCCGAATGAGCATTATGCCGAAGATCCGGACGGCCTAGCCGATTCTTTCAATGCGTTCGATACGGAACAGCCGGTAAATCCGGATGATCCTAATGCCGGTGGTATGCCTGTACAAGACAGTAAGATCATTAACGCTCTGGATGCTTTGAGCAGTCCAATCACAGCGCAATCCAGCATAGTTGGCTCGGAAATGCAGCAAATTGCCGGATACCTCAAAATCTATGAGAATACGTTCGAATCCACCCTGGTAGGCCAATCGGGCGAAATCGGCCTCGAGTCGGCGATCAACTCAGGGATGAGAGCATAAATACCTAATTATCAATATGTTATAAGCTCGGACCTCTAATCGAGGCCCGGGCTTTTTTTATTCTCCTCAACTAACTCATTATCAAGCACATACAAACCACCACTAAAAACTTGTAAATTAATTTAATATAGTATATAATTAAAGAACGGGTAAATATCAAACAAAGGGGAGAATAATGTCAGTTAATCTTCAGCCATCACTCAGTTCCGGAACATCTTCTACATCACTCTTAAATCCAAACCAGCCAAAACCGATTTACGATCCAACCGTTCCGACTAAGATGCACGATCCCTATAACATTATGGGGGCAGGCAGTGACATTGTGACCAAGTCCTACCTTTGGCTTGAAGCCCTGAAAGTAAATCCGTCAAATAGCAATAACGCCGAAGTGTTTTTGCTATATACTGCGAACCTAGCAGCAGGCGGCTGGTTTGGAGATGAAGCCGGCAACGACCTGTCTAACGGCCTTTTATCTATACATAACAGTGATGATCCTCCAAAAACGCTCGTTGCAGAATGCGTTGATATTATGATGGAGCAAATGGTCTTGACCGGCGGTTATACTGCCGACACGGCCTATAATGAAATCTACACTCTTTTTCCCCCATCGCAAAACGATCCGGTATCCGTTGCTGTCCGCACAGAGGCTAATAAGCAACACGAAATCATGAATAGCGCTGATTATAAGAACAATCCGCCGACTCAGTATGACATTCAAGATGAATGGTATACGTTTATGACGGACCCTACCACCCTCTCTACGCTCAATGCGGCGCAATCAGATCTTTTGCAATCGTCGATCGAAGGAACCCACGGAAATATTTACGCTGCCCTTCTTGTTCTCCTTCTCTTGCTTATGGCTGCAGGAATTGCCGATCTCGATGCTCAAGGAAATCTTTCTAAGCAGCTATCCGATGAAACGGCTCAATTGAACTCTCTGATCACCCGCTGGGATAACGGAACAGCGTTTGATACGGCCGACCATGCCCAAGAGTGGATGAATGATTTGCAAAACCTTCAAAACGACATGAAGGAAACGCCCTTCAGCGACGCCATGATGACTGATATCAATGAACAGTTCAATACAATCTATAATGAGCCTGCGCAAGGGACAACATCCGCCGGCTATCACGATAGCGAAGGCAATCCAATCTCATTAGGCCCAAACCCTGGCCAAGCCGTGGATGCGAACGGCTATCCCATTTATGAAGTAGAAAACAGTAAAAATGACAATGGCCAAATGGCTTATCAAAAAGACGGAAAATGGTACATTGAAGGGACTGATACACCTGTAAATGCAGATAAGGGAACTACTTATCAGCCCGTATACTGGACGGACGACCCGTCTGCCGGGAACCACTTAACCGATAACAGCGGATCTACCATAGGTCACCATCAAAATCCCAAATCTGTCGTTCCTTATAATAATCCTCCCGATGCTACTGAAACAAGCGTCGATTACTATGCTTCCACCACTCGAACAGGCTCATCGAATACTTATGATACCTATATGGTCAGCCCCGACGGAAAAGCTCCTCCGGGAGCTACGGTGTATACAACGAGCTCAACAGAGCCCAATACAAGCTTTAGAAATCAGCAATACTACATCGACAATAATGGCAATGCAGTATTTTTAACGCCTCCCGACAACACGGTAAAGGTTACACTCAGCGATCAGGCTTTCCATGGCAGCGACTACAGATATGTGACATTTAGCTTCTATAACAACGGGTCTAATCACACGACAACCGGATCTCACTATGGAAGCGATATCGATTTGCAAACTTCGATGAAAGACTATCAACCGACTGCCGTTAATCCATTTAACCCTTCCTCCGGAGGATTTAGTGCAGCCGACAATGGGATAATATCTGCCTTAGATGCATTGACCAAGCCGGTCACGGCCCAATCCAACATGGTCGGGGCGGAAATGCAGCAAATTGCCGGATACATTAAAATCTACGAAAATACGTTTGAATCTGCCTTGACAGGCGACTCAGGCGAAGTTGGGTTTGAGAAAGCGATCAACGCAAACATGAGAGCTTAACTTTCACTTTCGCTTTAAAAGAGCGGCCCCTACCATATCTAACATGGGGCGCGCTCTTTATTTTTTATTCTTTCTTTTTTCTACTCTTTACGCTCAACCACCCATAGAAATTGTCTATCATGTGGCAACTCTAAACTGCTGGGAAAGGGTCGTTCAAGAGCAGTTAGAGGCGCTGGAGCGATCAGGACTTGGCGATGCGTGCGACAGATTGACGATGACTGTGGTGGGGCCTGACATCGCTAAAGTGGATCAACTGCTGACCCGTTTTTCATTTTATTCGAAGACACGGCTTATACATGCCCATCCGGATGTGCGGGTCTGCGAATTTCCGGGCATTGAGGCGGCAAAGCAAATTGCTCTTGAAAAGGGCGATGCGAACATTCTTTATATGCATAGCAAAGGGATTACACATCTGCAAAACGCTCGGGCGAAAAATGTCCGGTCTTGGCGCCGCTATCTCGAATATTTTTTGATCGATGAGTGGCAAAAATGCCAAGAGGCTTTGCAGTCGGCGAATCTTTGCGGTGCGGAGTGGCTCAATTGCACGAAGACGATCGCAAGGCAGATGGAGACCCCCGGCTTTTTTGCCGGCAATTTTTGGTGGGCCCGCGCTGACTATTTGCAAACGTGCAGGGATGCCCCGCCCCGCCCTTGGAATCCCGAGCAGCTCTATCGGGACCGATACTTTTGCGAGGTCTTTATCGCAACGGGAAACAACCCAATCCCGAAGAGTTTCCATCAATCGGGAGTAAACCTCTATGAGATCAACTATACGCCAGAATATTATATGCCTGAGACCTCTAGAAATGCGATTGAGATCGTCTATCTCGCTAGCTCCGATCAGCTCAATTGCGTAAAAAAACAATTGCAGCTGATGCAAGAGTGCGGTTTGGCAGAGGCGTGCGACAGGGTCACGCTTGTCGCCTTTGGCTCAAAAATGCAAGAGCTCGAAGCGCTGATCAAAAGCTCATCTCTATCTGCCAAAACGCGCTTGATCCATGCAAACGATCCGGTCTATCTAGGAGAGTTTTCTGCCCTTGAGGTCATTAAACGGATCGCCCGTGCCAATCCGCTTGCAAAGATCTGCTATTTCCATAATTTGGAAGAGGAGTATCCAAAGGCCCCTCCTCCAAGATATAAGTCGATTGGACATGCGGTCCATCACACTTTGATTGGGATGCGAAAAAAGCTAACGGCATGGATCAAACACCGATTTTCTTCCCCAAAAAAGTCAGGCGCAGACGAAGTGATCCTAGAGTGGAAGCGGTGCCTCAGCGCCCTTGAGTCCGTTCCTCTCTCAGGACCGAAGTGGAAAAAGGGACTTCCGAGAAAAGCCCACTTTCCGGACATTGTCTGCTCAGGGTATTTTGAAGACAATTGCTGGTGGGCTAGGGCGGATTATCTCAACACGTGCCATGACGTCCATTTCCGCTCCCCCTATCATGTCTACCGCGACCACTGGACCCCTTCTTGGTGCAAGCAAAATTGCGTAGACTGCCGCATGTTCGTTGGGACAGGAGAGCTGCCGCAAGTCTTGGATCTAAATTCAGGAATTTGAAATGCGGATTGCGTTTTCCGGGACCCATTATACAGGCAAATCGAGCCTGATCGCTGCTCTTTTAAAAAACCTTCCCCTCTATACCTCGATTCCCGAGCCCTATCATCTTCTCGAAGAGGAAGGCTACGAATTTTCAGATCCGCCTTCTCTCGAAGATTTTGAAAAGCAGTTCGTATATTCCATGCAATGTATTCGAAAAAGCACCTGCAACACTCTTTTCGATCGCTCTCCGTTTGACCCTCTGGCCTATGCTCCGGCCCTTATCAAAGAGCCGCGCTTGAGGGAGATGCAAGAAGCTCTCGATCTATTGGACCTGATCGTGTTCGTTCCGATTGAAAATCCGGATAGAATTGCAGTGCCAAGATCGGAAAATAAGAATTTGAGAAAACGCGTTGATGAAAGATTGTACGAATTCCTCCTTAACGATTCCTTGGGAGTGTTAGAAAACCTTAAAGTTTTGGAAGTTGTTGGAAGTTTGGAAGAAAGAGTCCAAAGGATTAATACCATTTATCATAAATAACGTTTAGTTTGGCTGCGTCAAAGCCCCTAGGATCGACGCTCTGTACTGGACAAAAAAACAGGATAAAGACGATCGGCGAAGCGCCGACATGATCTGCAGGATAAATTAATCTATCTTGCCTATCCTGCCGCTTGCGATCTTGCG
>JAKBAE010000100.1 GCA_021809325.1 bacterium | reverse complement strand
ATTCAACTTTCCTGGCCATGACGCCTCCATAATATTTTAGCGCGTCAAAGTTTAGCAAATGTAAAGAATTATTTTAAATACTTTTGTAAAGCTGTACTAGTACCCGACCACGCAAATTTTCATGGGTTGGGCTGCGTCAAAGCCCAACCCATGAAAATTTGCGTGGTCGGGTACTAGGATCGTCTGCAAAGTATAGAAGCCAAAGCGCTCCCATAGCTCAGTGAAAAAGAGTAAAAAAAATCCTTTCGGCTGCCCTTTGACCAAACGATACATATAGATTTCTTCTTGAAGCAGATTTCATGCAAAAGCAAGAACTTTTTTAAAAACTAAGGATACCTATTGATTTAAGAAGAGATAAGTTATACTGGGGATGCATGAGTACGAATACTGGACGGATCTATAATTGGGCGATCCGGAGGACGGAGTCGAAGCGCTCCCCTCTTTGGGTCGGACTCCTTTTTTTCTTGGAGTTGATCCTCTTCATTCCGCTTGATGCGATTCTGTTATTTTTCTGTTTACAAAACAGGTCTAAAATTTTTTATTACGTATTGATTGCTGCGGCGGCATCGACCTTAAGCGCTCTTTGCGGCTATCTTGTAGGCCATTTGCTTTGGGACTTGGTCGGACCTTATGTTTTAAACCATTGGATCAGCGCCGCTTCGTTCGACCGTTTTGCAAGCCATTACCAGGCGTTTGAGGACTGGGCGATTTTTGGCGGATCACTCCTCCCCTTTCCTTTAAAGCTTTTGAGCCTTTCTGCAGGCTTGTTCCATTTGAAACTGGGATCTTTTCTTGGGTGCGTCTTTTTGGCGCGCAGCCTCCGCTTTTTCCTTGTCGGGATTACGGTCTATTTTTGGGGCGAGAAAGTAAAGAGTTTCGTTGACCGCCATTTCAATCGGCTGCTTTTGCTCATCGGCGCGAAGCTCGCGATTGGGCTGGCCTTATTCTGGGCGATTGCGACTTGATGCAACACGCCGCTCTTTTAGCGATCGACATACAAAATGATTTTTTTGATGTAGGCGAGATATCCCTCGACGACAAAGTTTTCCATTATGAAAAGGGGGCGCTGCCTGTTGCGGGCGCTTGTCAGATCTTGCCGGCGGTCCGCCGTTTAGCGAACAGCAGAAGAGAGGGCGTCTTATTGATCGCGACGCAAGACTGGCACCCGAAAGACCACTGTTCTTTTACTGGGCCGAATCCTAAGTGGCCCATCCACTGCGTCCAACATTCCAAAGGAGCAGAACTTGCCGATGGGATGCCGGCCCCCGATCTTCGGATCCACAAGGGCCAAAGACCCGATACCGACCCTTATGATCTTTTTGCAGATGAAACGAAGATCCGCGATATTTTGAGTGAAGCCCATGTAGAGATCCTTTTTATCTTCGGGCTGGCCTATGATTATTGCGTGGGTGAAACGGCGAGGGGCGCTCTGCAGGCAGGCTACCGGGTGATCTTGATCGAGGATGCGATCAAAGGGATTTTTCCGGACAAGACGGATGGGATGCGAAAGCTCTTGCTTTCTCTTGGGGCCAAGAGCATGACATCTGAAGAAGCGATCGAGCGCTATCCGGAGTATTTTAAACGAGAGCCTTTCTAAAGTAGCATTTGCCGCACGCACCGGAGTCGAGATAGCCGAGCTGCCGATAGAACTCGTGCGAGCCGTCCGGCTTGCGGCGTAGCGCTGAGGTGAGCTCAACTGCTTCGCAGCCTTTTTCCCTCGCCTCTTTCTCTGCCAGCTCGATGAGGAGACGGCCGACACCTCGTCTCCGATAGGCAGCGTCGACGATGAGGCTGACAATCCGGAAGAGATTCCCACCGTGGAATTGCTTAAGGACATGAAAAGCAAGGCATCCTACCACCTTCCCTTCATGCGTAGCTACCCAAAGGCCCATCGACGGACCCTTGGAATAGAGTGCAAATAAATCTTTGATTGATGTCGGAGAATAGCCTAGCTGCTCTACAAGGGAAGAGAGCGCAGGAAGGTCGCAACTTTGGGCCGGGCGAAGATCCATAGACCCTGAGCATATCCGTTTGCTGATTTCTAAGAGAAATCAAGATTGCCAAAAATGTGCTCCACACGATAGGATGGTGGCTTATTTCTGATCCGGGTTAGCTCAGCGGTAGAGCAGTGGACTGTTAATCCATTGGTCGCTAGTTCGAATCTAGCACCCGGAGTTTCTCCATTACCGAGCAAAACGTATAGAATTTCTATGTTCTGCGTTTTAGTGTGTGACAAACACTAACGGCGCCAAAAAGACCAATTTAAATCGATCCTGGGGCTTTAAATCGGTTTGCGTTGGCAAGCTTGAATCGGAACCAGTATATTCACCTTTCTGAAGTATTCCGGATCTTTCAGTGGCATAAAAACTCTTTTGGCATCAATAGCAATAAGACGGACACTTTATACCCTCCTGAACTCCATTAATGAAAATGTCTAGATTTATTCTTGTGACTATCTTTTTTAAAAACAAAACAGTGCCCACAGCGATCAAAACGTAGGCAAGATTGGTTAAAATCCAAAGAGCACATTGCGATATTTCACTGGCACGAAATTTTTGTTTAATGTAAAAGTCCTGAATTTTTCTTTTTTCAAATAAATAGGCAGGCTTTGTAATTTGTAAAGAATAGACTGAGGACATCCCCCACCTTTTTTAATGGCCGACTTGGGCGCGTGTTGTTCAAAGCTTAGGTTATACCGAAAAAACCTCAAGAATCAGCTATAGGACTGGGTCGATCCCCGAGGCTTTGCCCCAGTCCTATACCTGATTCTTGAGGTTTTTTCAGTATACTAACCCGGCACTCAATCAGGTGACAATCGGCTGGCTGCGGCTTAGCCAAATCGACTCTTTCAGAATGGGTCGTGGCTACGCAGCACTGCCGCCATTCTGAAAGAGTCGATTTGGCGTTGCCTCGCTCACCCGATAGTCACCTGTTTGGGTGCCGGGTTAGTAATATTGCAAATCATATGACCACCTTTCTTCCTGGGGGCTGAAGAACCAAATCGTCCCCAAGCATTTGCACCGATATTGGTCAATCAAACAGAATGCTTTTTATTGCGGCTCTTATCGCAAGCAAAACCAAAAATATCCCCAAGGTGTGCCTATGTGCAAACTTTCTGCAAAATAGGGGCCGAGTCGCGAAGCTTCACACAGCCGGAGCTGCGGTAAGGATTCTGGGAAGCTCTTCCATATACTGGGAAACCGCCACAAGCAATTGGTGTGCTTGTCCCTCGGTAAAGACCCTTCCCGACTTCCCTTGCTGCACAATATCCGCCAGGACTGCAGAAGCCTCTCTCTGGCAATCAGCGTCTTGATCAATAGCTCTCTGATCCCCACTAAATAACATAAGATTCTCCACATAGGTTTTTGTTTTCTCCCAAACCGAAGGAATGAGAACACGAATATCTAGTTGCTCAGGGGATGGTTTATTTTCGATAGAAAGACGCTTTGCTGCCCAAAAATTGTCTACCCAACCCTCGAATCCAGCCTGCATCTGAGGGGTAATTCCTAGATAAATTAGGGTTCGCCCTTGTGCAAGCTGGTGGATTATCGCGTTATTCATTGAGATAGCAAATAGCGCCTCGGGAATGCTTAGGGAGTAATTCAAAACAATAGATCTGCCATCACGCTGAACTGGCTGTGGAGCCTCCCCCGAAATGAGCGATGTTGTGAACGTGGAAATGGAAAAGGGGTGAGTTGCCATAATAACCTCCAAGGAAATGGTTTGGCCAGAAACTCTAGTGGATTTTTTTGAAATTTGTCCACTACTTACTGAAAACGGTACGGCGCCGCAATCCCCCCCCTTCTCTCCGGTAAGCCCCCGTTTTTAATGATGGAACAAACATGCTTATGCTCTTACTCCTCAATCCAAAGGTCATATTTTTGCTGCAAGTTCAGCCAAAATTGAGGAGTGGCTTCAAATGTCGGCGCCACTCTTTTCTTTTGTGTAAGCGTTACCTATCTGCTGCAACCGTTACCCGTTTGCAGTGATTTCCGAAATCCAACCGGCTAGGGTATCTAAAACTACTGGCGCAATTGTTTCTTCAATTTTCCCATACTCTAAAATAGATCCGGTTTCAGATATTTGAAAAAAATGGTTTAGTTTTGGAAATTCAATGATCTTATAATTTCGGTTCCCAGATGCTTCAAGAGTTTTCGCGATGACAGAAAGATTTTGTTTTGGAAAAACTTGTGAATCAAGCTCGCCATTGGTCGCCAAAACAGGAACCTGAAGATGCTTTAACGAAGTTGTCGGATCGTACGTCAAATAATAGCGGAACCATCTAGAGTTGCAACGCTTCATTTGAGCCTCCATTGCGCAAGCACTTGCTTGCTGCTCTTCTTTGGGAAGATTGGCTACCTGTTTTGCAATGATATCTCGTAACAGCTTCTCAGCTTTTTCAAGATCGGGTTCATTTTTAATGACAGAGAACACCCGCTTCTGAAAATCAAGCTGTTGACTGATCTGCTTTTCTGCAACTCCCATAGCACGCGAAATGAAAATTTCTTGCGCATAGACAGTTTCTTCACCGGTTACACCGGGGGCTCCCATCAGCACAACAAAAGCCACATCTCTAGATTTAACTGCCACCATCGGAGCAATCAGCCCTCCTTCACTATGACCAATCAAACCTATCCGTTTTGCATCAACTTCCGTCCGAGTTTTCAAATATTCAACACCGGCTAACGTGTCAGCAGCAAAATCTTCAGTCGTAGCGTCGTCGTAATTTCCCGTGGATTGGCCAATTCCGCGCTTATCAACGCGTAATACCGCAAAACCTTGTTTTGTAAGATGGTCAGCTAAGACAAGAAATGGCTTATGTCCAAATACGGTTTCATCACGATCAATTGGGCCGGAGCCGGCGATGAGTAAAACAGCAGGCAATGCCTTTCCTGTCCTGGGGAGTGTTAAAGTACCGGCTAAGGTCACGTTTGCAGTTAAATTGGGATATTTAACTTCTTCTACATCGTAGGAAATGGCGCTTTTTGGCACCTGGGGACGCAAAGGCTCAGGATTCCCTTTCAAATATTCATCAGCAGCAGTCAGTAGACTAAACGCGGTAATCAATTGCTTAACCATCCCAGTTCTCTCTTTATTTTCTAAATTTATCAGAAAGATAAATCTATCCTATATTTTTTAACACGTTAAGAAGCATGGAGCCATCCCCGTTTTTTTTCGATTCATTGAAGTTATGTAAAAACCCCGAATAGAAACCATTTTCTTTAAATTCCCTGCTCGATAGTGTGGCAATAAAAGGATCTCATATCTATTTTGGAGTGATGCATGCGTCAACTGTACATTGTTTCTTCACTCGCAGCAATTGCGGCGAGCAATCTTTTCTCAGCTCAAGATATGCCGGAGAACAAAGATTGCTGCTATTATCAAGGCGAGATGCTCACGGGCGCTTGCCATTCGCCCCAGTACAGTGCGCCGGCCAAGATCTCTTTGCAAGACGCTTGCTGCAACAAAAAATGTTCAGACCTGTTTTTAGACGCCTCCTTCCTTTATTGGTATGCTTCACAGGATGGTATGGTTTTGGGCTTTTCCTTAGATCTGCAATCAACTTCACGCTTGTCTTATAATTTAGGCTCTTCCACCCTCATCCAATCCTTCAGTTACGATCCGGGATTTAAAGTAGGAATAGGGTATGGATTGGATGAATGGGAACTGCATGCCGAATATACTTGGCTGCGGCAGAAGAGCACTCTTAGCTCCGACGCTACGACTAAAAATACGAAGGGAGGAGCCTACACCCCTGTCTGGTATGTAGGCACTTGGTATGCCCAAGGAGTAGGTCAATACGGCTCCGGCATCAGCGCTACGCATGTGAATTCGACTTGGGCGCTTGACATGGATTTGATCGATCTTACAATCGGAAGACCTTATTATAATAGCCGCTGCATCACAGTCAGTCCTTTTGGAGGTCTTCGAACTGCTTGGATTCGTCAAAACCTCTCAATCAATGCAACTGTCCCGGCTGCCGCAGTTTTCAACAACACTTTAACCCGGGATCCCGTCTATTCGCATAACCGCTCTAATTGCTGGGGGATCGGCCCTACAGCCGGAGCAGGCTGTCATTGGCTAGTTGGCCAGGGATTTCGAGTCGAGGGTGAAGGCGGCTTGAGCGTGCTCTTCACACAATACACCCGCATCTTCCATACAGAAGGGACAGCAGAGTCATCCGATCCTTTGCCGGCCTACAAAATTTCGATGGAAGATTACAACTGCCTGCGCACTATGGCAAACTTAGGGCTTGGGATAGGATGGGGCCGCTACTTAAATGCCGGAAGATACCACCTTGATTTTTCAGCCGATTATGAATTCAATGTTTTTTGGAATCAGAACATGATGAGAACAATGATCGATCAGTTAATCTTCGAAGCCGGTACATCAAACGACTTGTATCTTCATGGGCTCACTTTCACAGGGCGCTTCGATTTCTAAAGCCGAGCATGCAAGCCCCTAAGCAAACCTACATGCAATTAAAATTTTTAGTGACAATTAATCGTCGCCAGATAAACATTCCTCTCTAAATTTTCAAAAGCTATTGTCCGCATGTTGTATCTGTTCAAGTGCCTATTATTTCTCATCATTCCCACGCTGATCTTCCCCTTGCAATCTGAACACCCTTCTCCAATCAACTTACCCAAAGCCCTTCATGAGGAAGCCGACAGGCTGCTCTTGAATTACGATGACCTTCTGGATTGGGTTGAAAAAATTGAAGAAGCCGAATTGGAGGGATATACATCCGATCAGATTGAACAAATTGTCTATTTTGTTTCTTTTCTGGCTTGGAAGGGCGCGCCTTCAAACAACCCAATCTGCTATCAGGAATTAGAAACCGATATCCATCATCTTTTATGTGACAGCCGCAGCCTTCAGACCTTGCCATACGGGTCCTTATCTTGCTCAACTCAACCAGCAGTCTATTATGGGGAACTCAATGCCATCTTGTGCAAAAGCTGGGTCAAAAAGCAATGCCACAACGTAAAGAAATTTGTAAAGAAACACAAGACTGCAATCATCATCGGAGTAGCGGTTGTGGTTGCTACCGTAGCTATCGTCACAGTAGTCGCTCTAGCTAGCGCTTCTGCAGCCTCTTCTGCAGTTGCGACAGCAGGTGCAGCAGCTTCTGAACTAATCCCTGACGAATCGAAGGACTTCCCATCAAAGAATTCCTCATCAATATCCGATCAAGAAATCATCGCCAAACTGCAACCTATCGACCCAACTCAGAACGCAGAGCAAGTCCTACCACTTGCTGCATCAAGCCCACTAGCTCAAGTCATTGAAGAAAAAACAATCCCAATCAAAGAAGCTTTGAGTCATGAGGCAGCTATCAATGAAATGATTTCTCCCGATCCGTCGCATAACTGGGTTTTGGCAGAAAAAGCAAGAGAACTCAGCGCATTTGCAACACATGAAATCTTGGATGGCCTTGCGACTTTAGGCTCGACGGTTCCTCAAGCAATGGCAGAGATTGCCGAAATCAGCTCAAGAATATTTCCTCAGATCGAGCCTCTGCAAGATATGAATAGTCAGCCCTCAGATCCAATTGGAGCTTATAATGACCTTGTTCAAACACTCCATCACAAAATCGATGAGGTATTCGATACCAACATAGCGGACAGGTATTCTGAAGAAGCTAACAGCTCAGATTCGCATTTTACCGTGGGGATGCTCCCACCGCCTAGTACAGTGGGAACGTTTGCCGGTAATCTTAAACAGTTAACAGAAGCGGGAAAAGCGCTTGATAGAGGGGGATATTCTCGCGCAGGTAGAAGTCTCATGAAAAAAGGCTATAGACCTAATAGCGCATTTCAGAAACCAATCGGAAATCCCGAGCAAATAAACAATCATGGGCAAGCAATGCTTGAAAAAATTTTAGATCATCCTGACAAGGTTGTTTCATTCAAGACCAATGGCCGATATGGTAAGTTTATGGATATCCAAGCCCCTAACCTAGTGCACCTTTTCATAAAGAATTGAGATAATTTCGAGCGTGAAAGCTCCCTACAATCGACGATCGCAAACTGG
>JAKBAE010000099.1 GCA_021809325.1 bacterium | reverse complement strand
TTTTGAAAAAATCGAGCCTAAGAGATGAGGTGAACTTAAAAAAAATCTGATTTTTGAGGTTTTGTGCCAGTAATTTTTTCAAAATCCCGACGAAGGCGGGAGTTTTGCAACTGCCTCAATGGTATAAGCGTTCCCCATTCCGGAAACAATGCTCTCAACCTTTTTTGTCGTCGAGAAATCCTTTGTAGTTATCAACTCGATGCTCTAAAGCTTTGAAACTCTCTTTAGAAGGCTCCTTAATGTATTCATTCAGAGCTTGATTCATCTCTTTGAACAAGTTGTTTGCTTCCTCTCGCAATTTTGGGTCGTGAATCGTTCGGAGCGTCGACTTTGATTCTTTTAAGATATTTTTGATTTGCTTTGTTCCGCCTTCTACGTCGCCATTGTAGTACGCAGCAAATCCGGTTTCTCCTGACTGCTCTAGCTCAAACAGGTGATTAATAGCATTTAGGTCTTTAGGATCAATAGTCATTAAATGACCTCCTGTGCGTCTTATATAATTAAATAAACGCTGATTTATCATTTAATTCAATTGATTTTGTAAAAATGTAAACCCCAATTGTTTGGCAATTGGGGTTTAATTTTTTGGAGGAGGGAGGTTCAACCTAGCTTCATTGTGTAGTAGCGTTGGTAGTTTTGGTGGCGCACAATCAGGATGATATGCTTGCGGCTACCGACTTCTTTGAGCGCCTGGCTAAATTCTGCGCTATTTTTGATCCGCATCGGTTCATTCCAGTTCGCTGCGATCCCTGTAATTAGGTACGATGGGCGCAAACCGGCTGCTTGAGCGGGAGAGCCCGGTTTTACTTTCGTGATCACAACCCCTTCGAGATCAGAGGGCAAGTTTAGTTTGCCCGCCAGCTCAGGGGTAAGCGTCTCAACTTCAAGCCCCATTTTCTGAATGGTCTCTGTTGTAACGACTTCGACTTCCGACTGGCTGCCAAGGCCGATTGCGAGCTGAAGGGGTTTATTGCCCCGGAGTACTTTCAGCTTAATCTCTTGTCCCGGGTTCATCATCGCGATCTCGTTGCGGAGGCGGGTGACGTTTTTCGCAGGCATTTTGTTATACTCCAAGATCACATCGCCTTGCTGGAGGCCGCCTTTGGCGGCCGGCGAGTCTTTCAGCACTTCCGATACAAGAACGCCCTCGGTCTTTTCCAAACCGAGCGCTTCTGCGAGGTCTTTATCGACACCTTGCAAGATGATGCCGAGATAGGCGCGCTGAACGGTCCCTTTGTTGATGATCTGGTCGATGACATGCTGGGCCATGCGGCTGGGGATTGAAAAGCCGATGCCCATGTAGCCTCCGCTGCGGCTGATGATCGCTGTATTGACGCCGACGACATCGCCATGGAGGTCGAGAAGGGGGCCGCCGGAGTTGCCCGGGTTGATCGCCGCATCGGTTTGGATAAAATCTTCCAGGGAGGTGATGCCGAGATCTTGCCTTCCTTTGGCGCTGACCACTCCAACGGTCAAGCTCGATTCGAGGGCAAATGGGGTGCCGATAGCGATGACCCATTCGCCGATCTCTAGATCGTCGGAGCTGCCGAAGCTCAGATAGGGGAGGTTGCTTTCTTCGATTTTTAAGACGGCGAGATCGGTGCGTGGATCGGTACCGCTTACAGTTGCGCTGAACTCGCGGCCGTCATTGAGCACAACAGTAATCTGTCCGGCGTCTTTGACTACATGGTAATTTGTGACGATGTAGCCGTCTGCGCTAACAAAAAAGCCCGAGCCGCCTGCCATTTGCGGCTGCTCGCGCTGTTGTTCGCGAGGAGAGCCGAAGGGGATCCCAAAAAAGCGGCGGAAAAATTCGTCGCCGAAGGGATCGTTTGGCATTTGCTGTTCATAGGCTACCTGCTGCTGCTGCTGTACTTTGATGAAGACGGTAGCAGGCATTGCTTTTTTCGCGATTTGCGTAAAGGTTTGCGAAGTCTGTTCTAGGAGGTTCGCTCCTTTCGTTGCCGGAACCGTTGTTCTTTTGTCGGCCACAAGAGAGAGTGGGGAGGCGAAAAGGATCGCCGCTGTAGCAAACGAGAGTGTTTTATTCATGCTGGCACACCTTCATTTTTATGAGGCAGATGCCTCTTTTGTTCTAAATACTGGGTTTCCAAAGTCCAAAAGACGGAGTCTTTTGGGTCCTTTGGCGGGATCCTAAGGGCGGAGCCCTTAGAAGAACCTGCCATTATAGTATTTTAGAATGAATCAGACAACGGAGATCTCGAAGGGGAATGGAAGACGCTTAGCTTCTTTTTTGAGCAGCTCTTCTCCGGCAAACGAAATGAAGACAGCCTGTTCTCTTTTCGCTGCGAGATGTTTAGTGACGGCAGCTTGAATTTGCTCTTTCGAGCTCTCGATGATCGCACGCCTCCAGGCATCGCGAAGATCTAGAGTGCGGTGTGCGCGGAGCCAGCCGTGGGCCATGCGCGCGCGTTGGCTGGGCGGGAGCGGCGCGTCGAGGTCTTGGAGGATGCCAAGTTTCGCTTCTTCCAGCTCGCGCTCTTCGAATTTGCCCTCGGCAATGCGATCGATCGCTTTGTTAAAGGCATGGTATGTACGAACGAGGTGGGGGTCTCTGTAAGAGTAGAAGTAAAACTGTCCGGAGGCGGGAGCGTAGCTTGCTCCGCTGCCGTAGGCGCCCCCTTTTTCGCGGATTTCGGTATGGAGGAAGACATTTTCGAGAAGGTCCGTTGCGACCATAAGGGGCGCTGAATTGGGATCTGCGTAGGAGATGGTATCGAAAGCGAGCGCGTTGAAGGCGACAGGGGAGGCGATGATCTTGCCTTGCGAATGGATCGGGGTAAGGGGCACCGATTCCGTCGACCATTCAGGGGCTTTTTTTGCGGGCAGAGCTTGGGCGAATGAGGAGAGATGGGGATCGAGAAGCCGGCGCTCCTTTTCTGAGATGGAAAGAATTAGTGTTGGTTGGGAGGCTCCAAGAAGAGAGCGGTAGAGGCGATCGAGGGTTTCGGGGAGGCCGGATGGCTGCTTGGCCCATTGAAGGACGGCATTGTAATAGGGGAGCCCTGACCAGATTTGCTGGAGGGCTGCAGGTCGGGAAAAAGCAGAGAGGGCCATCTGGATCGCATAACTGAGCGCTTTTTGGGGCAGCTTGTTTTGCAGCGCCGTTGCATGCTCAAAGAGGATTTCCTGGATGCGCGGGGCGTCGAGGTAATTGGCGCTGAGGGAGTAGTCGCGCAGAAGAGCGAGGCAGTCGATCGCTTTGCGATCGAGCGCTTTTGCCTTGAAGTTCAAACATGGCTGAACAAGGTGAGGGGTTTCATGGCAGATTACGGGGGCAAGGTAAGCTGTCAGTTCTCCGACAGATGATTGCTGCTCGCGCAAGAGCTCAGCGTAGGTGTGGTTTTTGCAGCCGATTTCGGTGAGACAGCGGGCCCAAAAGGGGAGGTAGACGAGGTCTTGCGGCGTAACTTGCGGCAAATCGTAAGAGAGATCGGCATAGACGATCCGGTTTGTGAAACAGGTGTGCTGCGCAATCGAAAGTGGGCCTTCCTTTGCAAGGGCAAGAGGATAGTCCTTACAATTTTTGGGTACTTCTTCAAGGGAGATCATCGGCAGGCAGTCGAGCGATTGGTGCTCGATTTGAGCTTGATAGTCGGCCAGTGCAGTCTCTTGGTCGAGGATGGCTTGAATCTGAGGGGCTGTAAGGTGCTCTTGGATTTGCTTGAGCTTTTTTTCTTCCTCAGCATGCTCTTTTTGCTCTTGTGCGCCGTCGGGGAGAAGGGTGAGGCAGACGTAGTGGGGGTTGTCCAGGAAATAGCGGCGGACAAGCCCGGTAAGGTATCCCGGGTCTTTGAGGCGCGAGCGGAGGTTTTCGAACAGCGAGTGGATGAGAAGCGCATTTTCCGGATCAGCCCCGTGCTGCTTGGAGAGGGCCGCGCGGAAAAAGAGGGTCAACCCGAACGGAGCGCCTTCAGAGCCGATCTCGGAGCGCTGGAATTCGAGCTGGTGGAGCGAGGCTTCAATCTCAGCCGCATCAAAGCCCGTTTTTTCCAGGTTTTCGAGGGTAGAAAAGAGAAGCTGCAAGATTTTTTCTGCGCTGTCCTCGTCGCAGCCTTTGCAGATGAGCGTCCAAGGAGCTTCGCTCATCTCCAGATCAATCATCGAGTCGGCGATCGTGCAGAGCCCCGATTGTACGAGTGCAAGTTTGAGAGGGGAGACGTCCGTATCTGTCAAGAGCGAGTCGATCAGGCTCAAAGCGAGAAGTTCGGTTTGCTCTCCAATCGAAGCAGTTAAAAAGGAGATCGCGACGATGGTCTTTTTCGAACTCTCTTCGCCTGCTGCGATTGGGTAGGATTCGCGGACAAAAACGGGAGCGGGAAAGCGCGGCTGGAGAGGCAGGGGAGGGAGGAGCGGGCTTTTTTCTGTGGCCTCCAACGTAGGCGCGATGGCGTCGAGGTGTTTGGAGAGGGGCAAGTTGCCATAAAAGAAAAAGAGGCAGCGCGAGGGGTGGTAGAAGGTCTTGTGGAATTCAATAAGCTCTTCATGCGTAAGGAGGGGGATTTCTCTTGGGTCGCCGCCTGAATTATAGGCATACGGGAGGTCGGGAAGGAGATTTTTACACAGATGGAACCAAAGCCTGCTGTCCGATCCCGTCATAGCCCCTTTCATCTCGTTGTAGACGACTCCTTGGAGTTGAAGAGACGATTTTGAGTTGCCGGCTTCTGCGAAAGCGAACCGGTGTCCTTCTTGCAGAAAGCTCATTTTTGTAAGCTTTGGGTGGAAAACGGCGTCTAGGTAAATCTCGAGAAGGTTATAAAAGTCTTTTTCTACCTGCGAGCTGGCCGGGTAGCAGGTAAAATCTTGTCCGGTCAAGGCGTTCATGTAGGTGTTGAGGCTTCTTCGGGTCATGGCAAAAAAGGGGTCTTTTACCGGAAATTTTTCCGAGCCGCAAAGGACTGTATGCTCGAGGATATGGGCAACTCCGTTTGAAGAGTCGGGCAGAGTTTGAAAGGAAAGGCAATAGAGATTTTCCGGGTCGCTGTTTGCAATCTGGATGGCCCTTGCTCCGGTTTGTTCATGAACTAATTCAATAAGAGTGCTTTGCAGCTCAGGCAGAGGTAAATATTTTGTGATCAAAAACCCGCGGTAGGTTTGCCCTTCTGCTTCCAGTGCCTGGACCATTCTTTGCTCCCTATGAAAAAAGGATCCAGTATAGCGGACTGTTCTATTTGTTTAAAATGAACGAATTGGTGTAGTCTCTTTCCCTCATTTAACCGGAGGACGTTATGGGACAAGAAAGCATTTCGTGGTCCAACTACCGCTATGGAGATTATCGTGCGCAAACTCTTGAGAGCTTAAAAAGCGAGCAAGCGGGCACATTCGGTCCAATAGGGGTGATCGCAAGCGACGCGATTCAACTAGGCATTTCCGCATGGCAAGATACTTTGGTGCACAATTGGGTTTCCGCTTGCCGCCATTTAGGGCTTTACCTTCCTTCTCTCTCTGCCCCTAAGCTGACCCGGCCCAAGGATAATTCGGAGTTTCTTTGCTTTGCGGAAAAACGGGCCCTCCATCTTTGGTCGGGACTAGAGCGCAAGGTGATCGAAGAAGGGCTTGATGATGCATATTGCGACGAATATGAGATCTACAGCGTATTAGGGGAGTGGGCGATTGCTGCCTATTACGAATATGGCTCAGATGATTCAAATTTTTATCTCCCCACCTTCTTGGAAATTTCAAGGGGGTTGAGCAGCGATAGAAAAGTGAGCATTATGACTGTGATAGACCGGTTTAAGGCGCTTTCAAAGGATGATAAAAGAGCTGTCCTTGAAGCTTTGTATACGCAAAAACATCCGCCTCTTAGCTGGAAGGGGACTCCGGTCACGGGAGCTGCCAAAGACGTGCATAGCGATATCCGCGCTTTAGCATCTGAGCTTCATCAAGGCAATCAAGCTTTCATTCAGGCGACCGAAGCCTATTTTAAGCAGCGTTGCGCGGCTGCCCCTGTGCCATCTCCTTCAGTAGTACGTCCTGCCGCCCCTCTTCCATCCGCTCCTCCCGCGGCCAAGGTATTCGACACCCTCACTCAAGATGTTGGAATATTACGCGGATTTATCGACTCTCAGAGCTCTTCAGTAAAATCGCGCATCCGAAACGCTGTCGCCGGCGACTACTCGACGCCTGCAGCTGTTAAATCTCCCGGGGACCTTGATTTTTCCGCCCTGGAAAAGGCGCCTCTTCATGCTTTGACAAGGCTTCTTATTCTCCAAAAATCGGATAAAAATTCGAGCCGTATGGGATATCCCCTGTGTTTTCCCTGGGGCGAAACATTGAGGAGCGGAGACACGATTCGCCAGGCGATGTTCCGCATGGAGATCACGAGCTCCAATGACAGGAAGAAGCTGATTGATGCGGTTTTAGATCCAGTCAAGTTTCAGTCTTTAGACGATCATTTGCAAAAAAGATACTTAGAAGTTTCTGAAATTGCAGAGAAATGTTTATCGGTTCAGAGATTTAGGGATGCATATCGCGCATATCGTACAGCGCTCTTTTCCCCATCGTTTTAAAAAAAATGAATCTCAGGAGGGAGTTTTGCGGCTCCCTCATATTTGCTAGCGCTTGCTTATTCTCTTTTCTTCCGCAGCCAATCTTCGATATTCGTCGGCCATGAATTCACATTGGCCATACAGCAATTTGATCCGGGTCATATCTTTGCGGAAAACTTCGACGTCTTTTTTTGTAGCGTCACGGCAAAGGGCGCTCCAAGCGTCTTTTAGCTCTTTTTGCATCCTTTTCAACGTTTCTATGTGCAGTTTTTGATTGTCAATGCTCTCTGACTTTTTTTTGGGTGCTTTCGACTGTTTCTTTCGGGGGGCCATATTCATCCTCCTAAGATGTTTAATTGCCTTGTATGTTATCCTTCTTTATTCTTCAAGATTGTTGATTTGATCAGCAATTGAGTGTTCTCGTCTCTTTAGTTCATCTACTTCAATTTGATCCATTTGGATTTGAGTGAGGATCATGCTGTATTGCGGATCTGAGGCAGGAAGCTCTTTTACAAATTCTTTCATCAAGCGGATTCTCTGGTTAAGAAGGTTCTGTTCTGCTTGATTGACAATGATCTCCTTTTTAAGGAGGGCGCCGGCGTTACGTGCATCTTGGACAAATGCCAGCTGGTTTTGAGGTTTTGTGTAATCAGATGTTTCGTCTGTTTTGATTGGTGAGCTCATAAATAACAACAATCCCCCTTATCTAATTATAAATTTAAACAATAATTAATTTCATTTGTTTAATTTTATTTAAAGCAAATATCTGGAATTTAGTTCTTTGCAGAAAATTAATATTGAAAATTTTCTTTCACAAAATGAGCAAGTGGCCTATGATGTTGTCTCATGAATTTCATTAACCACCTTTAGGAGGTAATTATGCGTTATGTATCACTATTCTTGATGGCTTTGAGTGCTGTTGCGCTAAATGCACAGGAATCTGAAGAGCCAACAACTGGCGGCGATAACTCTGAAGTTGTTGTTGCATCTGATGATGCAGCATCTTCTGACGAAGCTGCTAACTAAGCGGTTTCTTGCCAACGCTTCGGATCACGAAGCGTTGGTGTTATTTAATGCCACTGAGGCAGTTACAATCACCCAAGCTGCCAATATAAGCAATACGACCCCCATCACACCCATGAAATATTTTTGGTACCTCTGTAAATGGGGAAGGAAACGTCGATGGGTCAGCATCATTGATAAAAATGAAAACCAGCCGAATGCGACAGCCGGGACCAAGACGCCAAAGGCAGTTTTTTGAAAAAGAGTGGTTTCGGGCGTGATAAACTGAGCGAAAAGGCTTAAAAGAAAAAGAGTTGCCTTCGGGTTTAGAAGATTTGTGAGAAGGCCGTCTTGAAATGCACGGTGATGTATTTTGATTGAAGGCGGTTTTGCAAGATTTTCTGATGTTGATTGAAGGAGGCGGATTCCGAGATAGGCGAGGTATGTGGCGCCGCCTAATACCAATCCCAACAAATAAATTCATATTTGAGCGCGTCAAAGCGCCGCAAATCGACGATCGCAAGTGGTATTGTATTGATTAATACTATGCCACTTGCGATCGCCGATT
>JAKBAE010000098.1 GCA_021809325.1 bacterium | reverse complement strand
ATCGAATTCTTGCGTGAGTCCGAGTCCCTGACATTCGGGACACATTCCGGCCGGGTGGTTGAAAGAAAAGTCATGCGGCTCGAGAGGTCCATAGGATAGCCCCGATTTTTTTGCATAGGCGTGCTGAGAAAAAAGGGTTTCTTCGCCTGTATCGGGATTGAGAACGCTGAAAAAACCATCTCCTAAATCAAGCGCCTGCACTGCGGCTTCGGCGAGTCTCGAACGGGTATCTGGAGAAACGGCGATTCGGTCGATCACGAGATCGATATCATGGGCAATGCTCGGGTCAAGCCCAGTAAGCTCGCCTAGCTCTACAATAGCGCCGTCGATCCGCAAACGGGTAAAACCTTTTCGGAGCAGATCGGCGAAATCTTCTTTGAACTCCGCCTTCTTGGAACGGGCATAAGGAGCCAAGATGATGAGCTTGGTTTTTTCGGGGAAATTTTGCAAAGAGGCGATGATCTTTTATCGGCTAGAAGCAGAAAGCGGTTCTTTACTGACGGGGCAATGCGGCGTAGCGACACGAGCGAAGAGAACGCGCAAAAAATCGTAAACGCTCGTCATGGTGCCGACCGTGGAGCGGGGCGTTCGGCCGGAGAGCTTTTGTTCGATGGCAATCGTGGGGGCGATCCCGGAAATGCTTTCGGCCTCCGGTTTGGGCAGCTCGCCGAGAAACCTGCGGGCATGGTGGGAGAGCGACTCGATGTAGCGTCTTTGTCCTTCGGCATAGATGGTGTCGAAGGCAAGCGATGACTTGCCCGAACCCGAAACTCCGGTGAAAACGATGAGGCCGCCCGGCTGCAAGGTCAAATCGACGCCCTTCAAATTGTGGACGCGCACTTTTTTTAAAACGATCGGCTCTGATTGCATGTAAGCAGTTTAGCAGAGGGCTTATAATGCATCTACATCTACTTTCCCGCAATTTTGCAATAGAATAACCGTTGCGCCGGCCAAGCCTAGCGACCCAGCCATGAAAAACCGCAAAGCTGTATCGCATTCGCAAGGAATGAGAGTAGGGCATTCAGGTGTTGAAGAGAGAATGGAAAAACATCTCTGGCCTAAATAGACGGAAGTAGCCAAAAGAACCGACGTAGAGACAATGATCGAGATCGCGCATCCTACGGCTCTTGGGTTAGAGGGAAAGGGTTTTGGTGGCTGCGTGTTTGAATTGCCGGTGAGCGCTTCTAACGCCATAAATTTCCTCC
Source organism: bacterium (assembly GCA_021809325.1). GTDB lineage: Bacteria > Chlamydiota > Chlamydiia > Chlamydiales > SM23-39 > JAKBAE01. Next base: position 6,997 of record JAKBAE010000098.1, on the reverse strand, counting down.
TGCTTGAAAAAAATGAGAAACGGTAAGGGAATTCTTGATAAAATGCAAATCCTCAAATCAATTACAAGGAATAATTTGGGTTGATTTAAATTAATTTTCCAGTTAATTTGTATTGAAAACTCTGGGAGACTAATGCGAATTGAGCAAAAACAAAATATTATCTATTTCCAACCTTTTATAAAGGATGCCTTGCCGGTCCAGCCTTCGCGGCAAATCACCATTGGCTCTTCGAGGGCATCCTTTCGCAAGTTCATGGCAGAGGCGCCTCCCCGGATCAACTGGGTGAAAGAAAAATCTATCGCAAGTGGGCCTGACATCCATTTTTCTAGTCCCTCCGGAGAGTTGCGCAGCGCCTTTATTGAGTCGATCCGGCAGGCGAAGACGTCGATCGAGTGCATGACCTTTACCTTTTCCGATCCCGAACTAATTCTCCTCTTGGTACAAAAAGCAGAAGAGGGAGTGAAGGTGACCGTGGCTATTGACAAAGGCCATGAAAACTATCTTTTGCCCTATAAAGATAAGATCACTTTGGTTGCGAAGGATTCGAGCCAGGGAAGGCTGCACCATAAAATTACGGTCATCGATCAGGAAACAGTTTGGATCGGTTCCGCCAATTTTTCTCCGGAGGCCCTCTTAAAGCAGAGCAATACAATGATCCGGCTTCAGAGCAAAGAGCTGGCCCTGGCTTTGCATCAAGAGATGGAAGCTCTCCTTGGGACCCGAAGAAGAAGCTCGGAGCAACCGCGCCCCATTGAGATGGATGGACAAACGGTTGAGCTGCTTCTTTTTCCCCGCGTTCCGTTTGGCGTGCAAAACGCTCCTGAAAAAGCGCTCAATGAGGCCGGGAAAAAGCGGATCATCGAGATGATTGACAACGCTCAAACGAGCTTGCGCTTTGCCGTCTGTGTCTGGACCGATCCCGATCTCGCCCAAGCAGTCATCCGCGCAAAAAAGAGGGGGGTCGATGTGGAGGTTCTTGTCTGGAAAAAAGCCGAGAGCCGTGAAATTGTAATGCTTTTCGAGCGGGCAAATATCCCTGTCATCGAAAAACCGCATCTTACCCTGATGCATAACAAGTGGGCTGTCATTGACAATGAACACTTTCTAAACTGCTCAGCCAACTGGTCGAAATCGTGGTTTGCCCGCAATGATGAAAGCGCGGTATTGCTTCACTCCCTAACTCCTGAGCAAGTGCAAAGCCTGAACGACTATTGGAAGCAGCTTGTTGTTGGCTGATACAAAGAATAGGTAGTTTGCTATACTGGGAATATGGACTTTACCCGTACCAAGATCGTCTGTACGATCGGCCCTGCTGTAAACACTTTGGAGTCAATGATCGAGCTGATCGGCGCGGGCATGAATGTCGCCCGCCTCAACTTCAGCCACGGCACCCATGAAGAGCATGCGAAAAATATCGCAAATCTGAAAAAGGCCCGGGAGATCACCGGCCGTCCGATGGCAATTCTGCTCGATACGAAAGGCCCCGAGATTCGCTTAGGCAAGATTTCCGGGGACTCTTTGCCGGTACAGAATGGAATGAGGCTGAAGCTTGGCGCGATGGGAGGAGAAGATCCGCTTTTGATCCCCATCCATCCCGTTTCCGTCCTTGAAACGGTGAGTCCCGGAATGAAGATCCTTTTCGACGATGGCTATATCGTATCGCAGGTGGTTTCCGTCACCAATCATGAGGCTCTCGTTGAGATTCAGAATGCCGGAACTCTCAAGAGCGGCAAGGGGGTCAATATCCCCGAAGCCCATCTTAACCTGCCGGCAATGACAGAGGCCGATATCGCCGATTTGCAGTTTGGCTGCTCCCAGGATGTCGATATTGTCGCAGCATCTTTCATCCGCTCTTCGCATCATGTCCTTGCAATCAAAGAGCTTCTAGCGGCCGAAGGCAAAAGCGATATTCTCGTGATCGCAAAGATTGAGAATAAGGAAGGGGTTGAAAATTTCGATAGCATCATGCAGGTCTCGGATGGGATTATGGTCGCCCGCGGGGATCTTGGCGTCGAGATGGACCTTGCTTTTGTGCCTAAGCTCCAGAAGATGATGATCCGCAAGTGCTATTTGGCGTGTAAGCCCGTTGTGACGGCAACCCAAATGCTCGAGTCGATGATCTTCAATCCCCGTCCGACGAGGGCCGAGGTTTCCGATGTGGCCAATGCCATCTATGACAGCACTTCCGCTGTCATGCTCTCGGGAGAGACTGCCGTTGGAAAGTATCCGACGGAAGTGGTCCGGAGGATGAAGAGCATTGTGCGTGAAGCAGAAGCCGACTTCCATTATCGCGTCTTTTTCGATCAGCGCTCTCAACATGACTATCATGACATCTCTTCATCCGTATCGCTTGCGGCGGTCAAAACGGCCTATAGCGCCAATGCCCGGGCTATTTTCGCTTTCACCGTTAGCGGAGGAACGGCGAGGCTGGTTTCGCGCTTGAGGCCCGAAATGCCGATCATCGCCTTGACTCCCAATGAAAAGATCTATCATCAACTCTCCTTTAATTGGGGGGTGATCCCGGTGTTCTGTCCTAACTGTACCAATACGCGCGACGCAATCGCTGCCGCGAGCGCCTATGCGGCAAAAGAGGGGATCATCTCTTTCGGGGACGTCGTCGTGATCACGGCGGGCTCTCCTTTTGGCAAGAAAGGGTCGACCAACATGATGATGGTGGAAAATATTGGGGAGATTCTTGTGCGCGGGCATAAAGGATTTGGACCTCGCATTCATGGCAAAGTATCCATTATCCTCTCTCCGGAAGGAAGAGATCCGGAATCGTTGAATGGCCGGCTCGTTGTGATCACCCATTGCGATAATACCTTTCTTCCCATCCTCAAGCAGGCCGCCGGGGTCATTTTGCAAAATCATATCGGGGACAGCGCCTCGGAAAAATACGCTGCCCTTGTCGCAAAGACGTTTGAGATTTCTGTGATTACCCGGGCCGATGGGGCCACAGCCGTTTTACAAGAAGGAGAAGAGGTGACGCTCGATCCTCAAAGAGGCCTAGTGTATCGCGGCCTAGACCACTATGTGATCTGATATATCCTTCCCAAGTACGTGTACCACATGTTTTTAAAGCCGAGCAGAGCATCGCATAGCGTTGTGCTTTCATAGCCTTGTTCGATCTCGCTGACGCCTTTTCCTGGATCATAAAAATACTGTTTATCCCCATCGCGTATCAAAACAGCTGTATGGCCGTAATGCTCTCCCTTATCATTCGTATGAGGCCGGATGATGCGGAGAATGAAAATTCCTTGTTGAAAATCTCTAAGAATTTTTCGGGTCTTTGCCAGCATGCTTTTTTGAGTGAGGTCGATTATTTCCGACGCTTTGATTACCCTGCGGCCGTAGAAGCGAAGCATGGCTTCCATTTTAGCCTGATTGAAATCTTTGAAAACGGCTCCCTTTTTTTTGTGGATGGTATCTAATGCCGCTTGCATTGTTCTGAACTCCTGGGAGGAGTGTTCGTAATCAGATCCAATCCTTTCGATCACTTCTTCCGGAGAGAGGGTTTTTCTCATCTCTATATACCTGTTTGCAAAATCAAAGGCCATCGCAGAACAGGTGCCCATATTGATGGTATTAATAAGCCTGGATTTAGAAAAATGGATGCCGTTTGACGGTTTTTGATTGAGCCTTTCACAGATTTTTTTTGCTTTTTCAGTCTCAACAAAGCCGTTGCAGCCATTTTGACTTCCAATTTTGAGGACTTTAAAGCGTATAAACGAGGGGGGGATTGAAGTCGGATCTAATGGATAATACTGGGAAGCGAGAACCCTTTCTGCGATAGATAGGATTGGGCCTACTAGGGGGGTGAGTTCGAGCAGGGCGATCAAGCCATGAGTTACATCTTTTTCTTTCCAGGCCGTTTTCAGATGACGAAGTCCATACTCAGATAAAACACATGAATAAGCGACTTGTGTAGAAGTTAGATTGTAGTCTTCTAAAAAATAGTTTTTCATTTTTTTACATAATAGTTTCTCTTTATTTTTGTTTTGTGTAAAGGTATAAAAATTACTTCATAAGTGATTTCCAGCGCTCTAAGTGACGCTGTATTGAGTTTCCCAATTGGCTAGTGTCGAGATGCTCAAAGAATGCCTTTTGTTCCGGGGTAAGAGATGTAGTATGGCCGGTGCAATAGTTTTGTTCATAAATATAGGGCTCTTCCCGAATTAGCCGTGCCGACTTGCTGATCAGATCAGATGATTTAAGAGATTCCATGAAGACGGCGCTTTTTTTTAGGTCATCCTCCGAATAGACTTGCAGAACAAAGAGTTGCAGACCACTCGCTGTAAGCCCACTAAACGAAGTTACATTCATAAGACGCGAGACTTTAGAAAACCCTCCGCGATAAGAACAGCGGACAGGCCCTGCATCGGCAATGAGCAGATAGAGGTGATAGTATTTTGTCCCTCTTGCAGCGACCCAATTACCGTTGATCGAAAAATAGGACGCGTTTGTGTAGTAGATCCTTTTTGCCCGATCAAGTTGCCTTGAGCTCGACTGGATAAGGGCCCACCCATCTTTGAAGGAGATATTGTCTAGACGGCAATTCACTCTCAATTCGATGGAGGAGTTTTGGATCTTTTTTTCAAGAACTGAGATCAACTCATAACAACCTTGAGAAAAATAGAGGCCAAGAGGAGCGTTTGATGGGTTGTATTCCATTCCCGGCTCCGACAGTGATACGATCTTACAGCCAAGGCCTTTCAGGAAATCTGCGACCTCGCGGCTGCAACCGATATGATGGCAGCCCATATCGACATGCGCAACTCCGCAGGCGTCAATGGAGCGCCAAGCGCCGCCGCATTGTGCGTCCTTTTCCAAGATAAGAACCTTCTTTCCGTCCGCAGATTGATAAAGAGCTTCGAGGAGCGAAACAGGACTGGTTCCTACGATGACGCAATCGTAATCTGTTGCGAAGAGCAGGCAAGGGAGGATCAACAAGAGGAAAAATCTGTTCATGAAAACACAACCTTATTTTGAAGGGGGAAAGTCTAGCGGAGCAGTGTTAAATTGCAAAGATTTTTTTAATGGAATACAGTTGCCCAAAAGGGGAGGGGAAAATGAAAAGAGCGGTTGCTTTTGTGCACGATCTCTATGAAGAATTGGAGCTTTGGGTGCCTGTAATGCGGCTTAAAGAAGCTGGCTTTACAGTAATCATTGCCGGAGTGCAAGAAGGGAAGGCCCATCTTGGCAAACACGGCTATCCTTGTGTTCCCGATTGCGCAATCTCCAAGATCCGTGCCGAGGAATTTGATATCGCAATTATCCCCGGCGGATACGCCCCTGATAAACTACGAAGAGAGAAACATCTTTTAGCTGTATTGCAGGAGATGGACGCAAAGAAAAAAACGATTGCTTTCATTTGCCACGGCGGTTGGGTACCGATTTCAGCCAAGATCTTGAAGGGAAGAAAAGTTACCGGCGCAGTTGCGATCAAAGACGATCTGGAAAACGCCGGCGCTCATTTTTTGGATCAAGAAGTGGTTGTGGATGGACATCTCATCTCGTCGCGCTCCCCGGCAGATCTACCCGCATTTTGCAAGGCGATCCTTGCGGTTGCAGCTATTAGAAATTAATCTTCATTTCAGGGTCAAAATTCGGATACGCAGGAAATCTCCTTTCCGTAAATCCATTCAAGCAATCCCTTGCTTAGTCCATAGATCAAAACATCTTCTTGTACATCTTGATCGAGTTGTTCGATTACATTTTTTAGCTCCAACTCAAGATTTTTCTCATGCACAGTTTTGTTTGCAAAATGGCGAGTTACAACTTCCATAACGCTCTGCCTCGTCTTTTCATCTCCTAGTGAAGATAAAGCTGCCGGTGCAATAGAGGTGTGCTGAAGAAGGTGATTAGTAAGGATCTCTTGAGAGGGAAATTTCAAAATAGTGCGGCCTATTGGATTTGGCATAAATAATTCCTTTTATGGTTTGGTTGGATTGATTTTATGTTTGTTTTAAGATGAAAGCAATTTGATTTTTAATAAAACATTTTCTTTATATGGGGATAGATCGCTGCTTTAGAATGCTCAGAGCAGCAAGAGGCGCCGTTTCTGCGCGCAGGATATTTTCACTTAGCTTAACGCCCGTCCCTTTAGCTTGAAGGAGGAGCTCTTCTCGTTCAGAAAACCCTTTTTCCGGGCCGCTGATAAAGAGGGTCGGCTCAATGGAAGAGTTGATTCGGGTTGCGTTTGGATTTGTATCTCCATAGAGGATGCGGTTTGAAGTGAGGAAAATTTCATCGAGGGAAGAGAGGCTCAATCGGGGAAGGTAGAGACGGCCGCATTGTTTGAGTGCGGAGATGGCAAGATGGCGCAATCGATCGAGCTGGTGAGGGGAAAGAGCCTCTTTTTCCGAGTAATCAGCAGGGTAGAGGAAAATTTCATCTGCCCCAAGCTCCGTTGCTTTTTCTATGGCCCATTCAAGCCGGTTCACGCGGATGAGTGCAAGGGCGAGCGAGATGGAAGGGGAAGGAGGAGGAGAATGAGTGCAAGAGGAGATCTGAAGATGGGCCGCCCGTTTATCGAGTTTGAGAAGATTTGCTTTTGCAAGAAAGCCGTGGCCATTGACCAGTTCAATCTCTTCAGATGGGTCGATTCGGAGGACTTTGAGATGATGAAATTCGGACTCTTCAAGCGTTACTGTTTGTCCTGTTTGAAGAGGGGCGTCTAAATAAAAACGGTCTTGGGGCATAGTTCTTTTTTCACCAAATTGTTCCGGGGCGGCAGAGCGCCCGTTTTAAGAGATCTGATAGGCAAAGGCAATCCGCTTTAGCCAGCTCGCGGAGTTTGGGAATGTCGATGACGTCGAAAGCGCTGAGCGATAGATAGTGTTTAGCGACCGGGTAGGAAGAAAAATTAAAGACGAGTTTGAACCGGTAGTCGGGAAGGAGGAGGTCTTCTTTAGTCCGGTAATAGATCTGTTCATCCGATTCGATAAGAGGGGTATGCGCATACGCTGCAGGCGCAAGAAGAAAGAGAAAGTTGGAG
>JAKBAE010000005.1 GCA_021809325.1 bacterium | reverse complement strand
GCCGGATGCGGGAAACCCGCCTGTCCGGTTTGATGAGGGGGGTGGGGATCCACCCCTACTCCACTGTTCCTTTTTGAAGACTAAAAAGACTTTATGCACGTTCAAAAAAACCAATCATGCAGATCTTGTCAAGAAGTCAGAGATAGGCTCATGCGTAGGTTGTGTGCCTGTTGGATTTATTCTCATGTTAATCCCCCTAAATTAAAAGGGACAAAAATTTTATCCTATATAAGATTTGTTGTCATTCTTGGGGGCAGCCTGGAGATGTTTTTGGCCAAATTTTCCATGAAGAGCTACAATGGTTCATATGAAAGCCATTGATCCCTCAGAGATCATTACGGGAGAGCCGCCGAAGCCGAAGCCCGAGACGGTCAATCCGTGGGTCCGCTGCGTAGCGCGGCTTTTCGATTATGCGCTCTTTTTCTTTCTATTAAGCTGGTTTGCAGCCAAGGCGGTGAAGTCGCTCCCGTTTGAGAACTGGATTCCCTTGGAATTTTTTGCGTGGGTGCCTCTGGAAGCGCTTCTTCTTTGGAGTTGGGGGACAACGCCCGGAAAATGGCTGCTCAAGACTCATTTGAAGAAGGGTTTATCAAAACGTCTTAATTTCGAAAGCGCAATCCGAAGAAGCTTTTCTGTTTGGGTGAGGGGAATGGGGTTAGGGATTCCCATTGTCAATGTCCTCTGCATGCTCGCTTCTTACCATCGGCTCCGAATGCTTCGAGTGACAAGCTGGGATCTACAGGAAAAGATCACAGTTTCACACGAGGCGATGCCCAAATGGCGTTTTTACTCCGTCTTCGCTCTTGCAATCATCGGTCTGATCTACTATTCGTACTGGAAAAAGAGCTTATAGTAGATGACCTCCGATCCCTCCTTGAACTTTTTCCATCGAATGGAAAAAGGGCTTGAAGAGTTGTTTTCACCCCGATCTGTCGCACTTATTGGCGCAACGGAAAATCCCGGGAGCGTCGGCCGGACCGTCATGGCCAACTTGATTGGATCGTTTAAAGGGCCGATCTACCCCGTAAACCCAAAGAGAGCTACGGTTTTGGGCGTGAAGGCATACCCTTCTCTGTCCGCACTTCCGGAAAAGCCTGATCTTGCTGTCATTGTGACTCCAGCAAAAGCCGTTGTCCAGATTATTGCCGAGTGCGCGGATGCGGCCATTCCCGGCGCGGTCATCATTTCCGCCGGGTTTAAGGAGATGGGACCTCCGGGCGCAAAGCTAGAGCAAGAAATCCTTGCGGCAGCAAGAAAAGGCAAAATTCGTCTTATCGGTCCAAATTGCCTCGGTTTGATGCGCCCTTCCAAGGGATTGAACGCCACCTTTGCAGCCGACATGGCATTAAAGGGCAAGATCGCGTTCATCTCACAGTCGGGAGCTCTCTGTACGGCCGTATTGGACTGGAGCCTAAGAGAAAAGGTAGGCTTTTCGGCCTTTGTCTCCATCGGCTCCATGCTCGATGTGGACTGGAGCGATTTGATCGACTATTTCGGCAGCGATCCGGAGACGGAGAGCATGCTGATCTATATGGAGAGCATCGGGGATGCAAGGCGTTTTCTCTCCGCTGCCCGCGAGGTCGCCCTTGCTAAACCGATTATCCTGATCAAAGCCGGAAGGAGTACTGAGTCGGCCAAGGCCGCCGCATCGCATACAGGATCTCTTGCCGGCAGCGATGAAGTTTTAAGCGCAGCCTTTGCCAGAGTGGGCGTCTTGCGCGTCGATACGATCTCCGATCTCTTCAGCATGGCCGATCTCCTCTCGAAGCAGCCGAGGCCCAAGGGCCCCCATTTGGCGATTGTCACCAATGCAGGAGGTCCCGGCGTCATCGCTACCGATGCATTGATTGCAACCGGGGGCGAGCTGTCGCAAATCGATCGTGCGGCATTCGATGCATACAACGCTCTTTTGCCGCCTCACTGGAGCCGCGGCAACCCGATCGACATTTTGGGCGATGCAAAAGCTCAGGCGTATGCAAAGGCTGTCGAAATTGCCTTGAAAGATCCACATACGGAAGGCGTTTTAGTCATCATGACCCCTCAAGATATGACGGAGCCGACGGAGACGGCGGAAGAGATCGCAAAGATCCAAACGGAAGGAAAGCCGCTCTTGGCAAGCTGGATGGGAGCCGATCGGGTCCGATCGGGAAAAGAGATTTTAACGCGTGCGGGAATTCCCAACTTTGAGTTTCCTGACGAAGCTTGCCGCTCTTTTGCCCAGATGTGGCATTATGAGAAGCACCTGCAAAGCATTTACGAAGTACCGGAGCTCTGCCCTTTGATGGCAGATGAGAGTGCCTGTTCGATCCGCATCGGACGCGTGCAAGCGATGCTGCAAAAGGCTAGAGCCGAAAACAGGACTCTTCTCGATGAGGTTGAATCGAAAAAAGTTCTCGAAGCCTACTCCATCCCCGCCGTCCCCACCGAGATAGCTCATAGTCCTGATGAAGCAGCAGCTCTTGCCGAGCGCTTTGGGTTTCCTGTCGTCTTAAAACTCTTTTCCAAGACAATTACTCACAAGACGGATGTAGGCGGGGTGAAACTGAACCTTCATAGCTCGAGCACTGTAAAAGAGGCTTTTGAAGAGATTTTTGCCTCAGTGAGCAAGATTGCAGGCCAAGAGCATTTTCAAGGCGTGACGGTGCAGCCGATGATCCGGCTCGATGGCTTTGAGCTTATTTTGGGCAGCTCCATCGATGAACAGTTCGGGCCGGTTCTTCTATTCGGATGCGGGGGGCAGCTTGTCGAAGTGTTTAAGGACAGCGCTTTGGCGCTCCCTCCCTTGACAACGACGCTGGCGCGCCGCTTGATGGAAAAAACAAAGATCTATCATGCGCTGCAAGGAGTGCGGGGCAAAAAAAGCGTCGATTTGAAGAATCTGGAGCAAATCCTCGTCCAGTTCTCCAGGCTGATCGTCGAGCAGCCTTGGATCAAAGAGTTTGATATCAATCCGCTTCTCGCCTCTGCGGATTCACTCATTGCGCTCGACGCCCGCATTGTGCTGCACGATCCGGAAACAAAGGATCTGCCTAAACCTGCGATCCGCCCTTATCCAACGCAATATGTCGAAAAGTGGGATCTTAAGGGCGAAACGATTGTAATCCGTCCTATCCGCCCCGACGATGAACGGCTTCTTCTTCGCTTCCATCAAGAGCTCTCCAAAGAAACTGTGCGCCAGAGATGGCTGAAGGATCTCGGCTACGATGAAAGGGTCTCGCATGCCAGGCTCTCGAAAATCTCATTCATTGATTACGATAGAGAGATCGTCTTGATCGCAGAGCGCCACCCATCCTCTGAGATCCTTGCGGCTGCAAGAGTGTCGAAGATCCCTCTTACTCAAAGCGCTACTTTTGGCCTTGTCGTCAAAGACCAGTGGCAAAATAAAGGGGTAGGCACCAAATTGATGCAAAAGCTTCTGCAGGTCGCCAAAGAAGAGAAAATCTACGAGATTGCGGCTCCGATGCTGGCTGAAAACCATCAAATGCAGGCTCTTTGTAAAAGGCTTGGTTTTTCCTTGGAGCCAGACGGGAACGGACTAGTAATGGCTAGGAAATTTCTTGCCGTTTTGTCTGATTGAGATAAAAGACTATTCCCACATATGCGGCGAGATAAGCAATCGCGATGGCAAAGGGGATGTGGGAATATCGATCGAGCCAGTCCGTGACAAGATCGGTCAAGCCGATGCCGAACATATAGCCGGCCGTCATCCACGAAACGCCATTTTCAATCAGGTAAAGATAGCGGTCCCGATCGTTTGGAGAATAAAAAGTAATCTCTTTAGTTAAAAAGAAGAGGGTGATGGGAAAGATGGTAGCGCAGCTCAAGCCGCCTACGACCATTCCCACAAGAAAATCTGTAAAAGAATGAGTGAGTGCAAGCCAAATCAAGGCAGCCAAGATTCCGGCAGATAGAAACGGATAAATTTTTTTCGAATCGAAACGCTTCAACATAAAGAATATAATGACTTGGCCCGCGATCATCGAGAGCCAAAACGAGGAAGCCCCGATCCTGCTTAAAAGAACCGTCATCGTGTGTCCGACAAGCCCCTCTCCCCAAAGGCTGAAAGTGCTTTCGATGAGTCCATAAAATGCCACGGCAAGCATGTAAAGGGGAAAACGAAGCGGCATTTCCTTGCGCAAGTAAGCATATGCGCGAAGAGAAGGATCTTGCGAATAGCTCGGCTCATCAAACAAAATCAGGATGCCGGCCCCATACATCAAAAGCAAGCTGATGATGAAAAAGATCAGCTCTGTTGTCAGATGAAGATAGCCGCCAAAGCGCAAAAGCATAGGCGCCAGCATCAACCCGGCGTTGCCGAAAGCAAAAAGCATGATAATGCCGAGAAGGGTTTTATTGGTAAAGACGAGGATGACGTAGGTCAACAGGCAGTTGACGACCGAGAGCATGGCAATGCCGAGCAAGATCATCGACAGAATCATGATCCATGCGGCTGCATATATTTTAGCGTGGACGACGAAGAGCAGCATGCCAGCTGCGCTGCTCAAAACACCGCCTGCAAGTTCCATCTTCAGCCCAATTTTTCGAGAGATCGGCTGGTGCATTACAGAGACGAAAAGGGCCGTCAGATAGAATATGAACTTATAGAAAAGGGGATGGGCGGCAAGCTCCCTCGAAAGATAGCCATGCGGCCACTGAAGGCAGCCCAGCGTTGTTGCGTGCAGGGTCATGATGAGAAATAGGAAAACGGTCATCGGCACATTTCTGCGCAGCATAGGAATCTCCTTCAACAAAGTCTTTTAAAACAATTTTCGTTTTAGCTACAACTGCTACTATGGAAAATGCGGCGACGCCCGGTTTAACGGTTGAGTATTTTCACTCTAGGGAAGTCCATCCCGATAAACAAAGGGACTTTGACGGGCTTAAGATTTCGGCACTTGGAGCTGGGACTTATTTAGGAGGGGCCGATGAGATGACCGATAAGCTCTATGAGCAAAGCCTTTTCAAGGCGGCTCAAAATGGGGTCAATTTTTTCGATACCGCGATCAACTACCGGTGCATGCGGAGCGAAAAAGTAATCCAAAAAGTGCTCAGCGAACTAGAGCGCAACGGCGTTAAACGAGGCCAGATTGTCATTGCGACAAAAGGGGGCTATATCCCATGCGAAGGCTCTCCCGATCACTTCGATGACTATTTGCGCACCCACTTTCTCGATCCCGGAATCATCTCTTCTAGTGAAATCGTCGGCGGTTGCCACTGCATCTCTCCCGCGTTCCTTGAGATGCAGATCTCGCTTAGCTTGCGCAACCTTGGAGTCGAGTGCATTGATCTTTACTATCTGCATAATCCCGAAACGCAGCTGCAAGAAGTTGAGGAGGCCGAATTCTACCATCGCCTCACAGCAGCATTCCGGCTTTTCGAAAAAAAAGTCCAAGAGGGAAAGATCGCTCGCTACGGGATCGCGACTTGGAACGGCCTTCGCCAAAAACCAGGCCAGAAAACAACCTTGCAGCTCTCAAAGGTCCTTGCTTCTGCCCAAGAAGCCGGAGGCGTGAACCATCATTTCCGCGCAGTGCAGATGCCCTATAACCTCGTCATGCTCGAAGCCGTGAAAATCAAAAACCAGATCAAAGAGCCCGAAGCAAAAACCGTGCTTCAAACTCTTGCGGAAATGCATCTTGCATTCATGGTCTCTTCGCCTCTTATGCAGTCTCACGCCATGAGCTTGCCGCAGCGCGTTTTTGATCGCCTTCCCAAAGAAGAGTCTTCCGTGCTCCAGTCTCTTCAGTTTCTCTCTTCAACCCCAACCGCTTGCGCTCTCTTTGCGGGGATGAAAAAGATTGAACACTTGCAAGAAAACCGCAAACTGCTCTTTCTTCCTAACTGGCCAAAAGAGCAGTGGGAAAAAACGCTGTCCGCAATCAGCGGCTCTCCGCCCCCCCAGCAGAGCATTTAGCCGATTGCATTTTTTTCTTGGATGGCGGAGTATAGGATCTCCTTCAGGAGGAGCAGATGAAACGATTCATAAAGAGCTATGCAATGGCGGCCAAGTTTTTGTTGAGCATTTTCATTGGGATTGCGATCTGGGTTCTTCCTCTTCCGGAAGGTTTGAGTCCCGCTGCCTGGAAGCTTTTTGCGATCTTTACTGCGACGATCGTAGCGATCATCCTAAAGCCCTTGCCTATGGGCGCTGTCTCTTTGATCGCCCTGACGGTGTCGGTCTTGTTGGGGAGCCTAAGTTTAGAGGATGCTTGCAACAGTTTTGGCAATGACGTTGTTTGGCTGGTTGTCTTTGCGTTTTTCATCGCAAAGGGATTTATCACGACGGGATTGGGCTCCCGTTTAGCCTATTCGGTGATGGGCCGTTTTGGTAAGAGCAGTTTGGGCCTTGGCTATGGCCTGGTTGCAGCGGATTTGCTCCTTTCGCCCTGCATTCCCAGCATCACTGCGAGGGCAGGGGGCGTCGTCTATCCCGTGCTAAAGAGTTTGGCTGATATTTTTACCGGGGAGTCGCACGATCCGCGGATGGCTTCTTATTTAACGCTCTGTGCATATCAAGGCACAGCGGTGACAAGCGCTATGTTTCTCACCGCAATGGCCGGAAATCCGCTCATCGCCTCAATTGCGAAGTCTCACGGGATTGAAATCGGCTGGATGGACTGGGCGCTTGCCGCCATTGTCCCCGGGCTATTATGTTTATTGGTTTTGCCTTGGCTGATGTTTTGGCTTAAGACGCCCACAATCCGGCACACGCCCCATGCGAAGAAAATGGCAGAGAACAAGCTGAGCGAGATGGGTCCGATAGGCCCGAAAGAAAAGATCATGGCCGGGACGTTTGTCCTTTTGATTCTTCTTTGGATTTTTGGTCATTTTTTTGGCGTTAAGGCAACGGCTGCCGCCATGGTCGGCGTTGCCATTTTGCTAATGACTCGCATTTTAGAGTGGAAGGACATTTTACAAGAGCATAGCGCTTGGGATACCTTGATTTGGTTTGCAACTCTAATTACACTTGCTTGCCGTTTAAACACGACCGGATTTTCCGGCTGGTTCAGCCAGATTGTCGCCCAGTATGCCGAAGGGCTTCACTGGAGTTGGGGGATCATCCTGCTCTCCATCATTTATTATTATTCCCATTACTTCTTTGCGAGCGCTGTAGCCCACATCAGCTCCATGTTCGCCCCCTTTCTCCTTGTAGCCATTGCAATCGGGACGCCCCCGGTCCTGGCGGCTCTTATACTCGCATTTTTCAGCAACCTCTTCATGGGCCTAACCCACTATGGTTCGGGAGCCGCTCCGATCCTCTTCGGGACGGGGTATGTAAGCGTTGGAGAGTGGTGGAAAGCGGGAGCCCTTTCAAGTATTCTTTTTATCACTGTTTGGCTTTTCATCGGCGGGATCTGGTGGAAAGTACTCGGGTATTGGTAGTTTGTTTTTATTGCGTTGACTTAATCTTAATTTGCGGAGATAATTACGTGTAATTAAGGAGGGCTGTATGTCTAATGCAATATCTTTGCCCCAGGCGCCGGAATCTAGTACTGCGTTCAATGTAAATTTACATGTTGTTGCAAGTCCAAGGACTCAGGATGCAGAGGAGCCGAATCCTTTAAAAGAAAGAATTGTTCAAATTTCCACTTATGCTTTGCTTTTCCTGGGGGCGCTTTTTCTGTTTGCCAGCACGGGACTCTTTGGCATGGGGCTTTTTGGGATGGTAGGGAGTACAACTGCAACTTTGGCCGAGACGATGTATCCAATAGGAGTATTGTCTTTGATGGCAGGAGTCAGCCTGGTTCAAGACAATAAAAAAAATCCCCTGTCACTCAGCTCCAGTTTGGGTCCCATAAGCATTAGCATGTAATCTGCTCTGTGATAGCATGGATCCATGCTCCTATTTTGGAAAACCCGATTTTTTCTTTGGTTTGATCAGCTAAAGACAATTTATTTTTTTTATCGCAAGCCCCGCTTTGCTCTTTGCGATCTTCTTCTCGGAGCTCTGTATCTTTTTTCCAACCCTTTCAGAATTTGCCGCCGCTACATGGAATCAAGAGGGGAGGGGAGGGTGCATATCTATGGCGAGACCCCTCTTTGCGCCTGGAAATCGATTGCAGAGCTCGCTCAAATCAGAGCAGACGATCTATTTGTCGATCTCGGCTGCGGGAGGGGAAAGATCTGTTTTTGGACGGCTGCCTGGATCGGCTGCAAAACCATCGGGATAGATTGGGTGCCGCCCTTTATCCGAAAGGCATCTTTGCTCGCCCGTCTGCCCGGTTTTTCCCATCTCAAATTTCTCGAGCGCTCAATCTCAAAAATTCCCTTGGATCGGGCGACGGTTCTTTATCTCTACACGTTCCATCCCGAAGAGTCTCTTTTGAAACTTCCTGCTCATAGCAGGGTAATCACTGTTTCGGAGCCCCTAGCCGACTCTCGCTTCCATGTGACGGCTTCCCAAAAGATTCGATTTCCCTGGGGTGAAACCGAAGTCTATATCAACACTGTTCGCAAGTGCTCATAAAACCGATGTTGAACGCTTCGGCCCGTTCCTGGTAGCGGTGCAAGGAAATTGGCGAAAAGAAGGAATTGTAAAATCGAGGGGAGAAGAGCTGTCTTGGGAAACAAGGGTGTCTATTATGTTGCAAATAATCAATAACTTATGTTTATATTTGACTGATTTTGGATCTAATCCTAAAATAGGCATATGTGGATAAAGCGAGACCTGCTGAATTTTCTCCAGGGAAATAGAGCCTCTGCGTTGCCAATCAAAGTTTTGAGAGGCCCCAGGCAGGTGGGGAAAACCTCGCTTTTAAATCATCTTAAAACACACAAACTGATCCTCTTCGATGATCTGGGCATTCGGAACCTGGCAGAGAGCAATCCGGCCCTTTTTTTTGAACAGTTTACGGGTCCCCTAATCTTGGATGAAGCTACCTTGGCTCCTCAAATTTTTCCGGAGATAAAGAAGAGGGTGGATGCAGAGCGAAGAGGGCATCTGGAAGCCGGCAAGCCGATTACAATCGATCTTTGGGTGACGGGATCCAATCAGACGCTTCTTCATAAAGCGGTGAGGGAGTCTCTCTCCGGCCGAGCCAACTACTACTTTTTGAATACGATCTCGATTCATGAGTGGAAAGCAACGTTTCAGGAATCCATTTCATTGAGTATGCTTTTTATGCGGGGAGGCTGGCCGGAGCTTCACGCTTTTCCCAATTTAAATCCCGTTCAGTATCTCAATGATTTTATTTCTACATTTATTGAAAAAGACATCGTATCGGCTGCAGGAATCGAAAAAAAGGCTGCTTTTAGCAAAGCATTGCAAATCGCTTCCGGACGAATCGCTCAGTTATTGAATGCATCCGATATCGCGAAAATTGTCGGGGTGGATGTCACAACCATTCAATCTTGGATTGCATTATTTGAGCAAAACGGGGTGTTGCGTATCCTGCCGCCTTATTATGTGAATCTCAATCAACGTCTGATCAAAACGCCAAAGATCTATTTTGAGGATGTCGGACTTGCTGTAAGGCTTCAAGGGTGGACTGCATTTGAGCCGATTTTATTGAGTCCCTATTTTGGCCATTTGTTCGAAAACCTGGTCTTGTCCGAAATCGTGAGATTTTTTCTCAATCGGGGCGAGCAGCCCGAGATCTTTTTTGTCAGATCAAAAATGCAAGAGGAAATTGATTTTCTGCTGCAGCTTTCCAATCAACGATTTATCGCCATTGAGGTGAAAGTAACGCCAATGGATCTAACAGCAAAGCAGATGAACCTATTGAATTCGTTGGAGCTCAACATTGTCGATAAATGGATTGTTTCCAGTGTCCCCTCTCCCAATTTTGCCAATGCTCGGGTCGTCTGTATCGATCAAATTTGCGAAGAGCTTTTGAAATTATCGCAATTTGAGAGAATTTCCTAATCTTCGCCCAAATTCTTTTCGGAACCGGGCGGGTATGTAAGCGTTGGAGAGTGGTGGAAAGCGAGACCCCTCTTTTCGCCTGGAAATCGATCGCAGAGCTTGCTCAAATCAGAAACGCTAAGGGAAATCTGTTGATAGGCAGCTTCCGCGATTAAAAGAAGCTGAGGGCTTTAGAGAAGGAACTCCAAAAAATAAATATATTTTAGGGAGTGTTCAGCAAGCGGCACACTTTGCTGTCGAGGTAATCGGGCGTAAGAGTGAAGAGCACTCGCTTTTCCAAAAAGTTGGCCCACTGTGAACCATCGGGTAGATGCTCGATCCATTTTTTACACTCAGCCCACCACGGATTTTGGGCCAGCCGGGTGTAATCTCCGGCAAAAAGCAGCAGCTGGACCATCGGAAGAAGGGGTAAGTCCTGAGGCGTCTCAGCTCGGAAGGATTTACCGCTCGGCCGGAGCAAGTGGGCTTGCACTCCTTCCGGTAATTTTCCTTCGGAAATCCATTGGTCAAATTGGATCGCTTCCTTCAGTGAACAAAGAGTGAAGGTCCATTCAATTTCACCGCTCTTTTGCATTTGACCTACGGCCAAGATGGGAAGCGGACGCTTGGGAAGATTGGCTAGAAGTTCTGTACGCTCCTCATAGACATGGCTTGCGTTCGGGGTCACCCGGATGCGCGGATCAAACTCAATCCCAAGCGGTAATCCAAGCTCTTGTTCGAGCACAGATCCTAGCATTTCGCTCGGCGGAAAGGGAAAATCTTCTCTCGAACAAACCTTTTCGACAAAAAGAGGTAGCTTTGCGTCCTTCTTAGACTCTACCAGGCGCTGCTGCTCTTGTAGCTGCTGGCGCTCTTCGACCTTTTCAGCGCGATCTTCCTGGACGATCACGCGCTCTTGGACGTGCTGTGAATCGCGGCCGGCTTGGGGTTGCCATTGACTCTCTTTCGGAGTATCGATGGTCTTTGGTACACCAAGCAAAGTTTCTTCGTTGAGTACCTCGCGATGCAGACGTGTGCTGAGATCTACTGTCTCAGCCTCGGACAAGACATCTTGCAGGCGCTTTAATTGATTTTCAAGATAGCCCAAGAGGAAAGACTCCATGGATATTTGCTGCTGCTCGAAAGCATAGAGCCTATAGTAGTCTACCGCGGTGCTCTTGTCATAGAGGAAAGAGGCCGGCTGAAAGAGGGCTTCTTCGTCATCGAGCTCTAGCAAGCGGTCCAAGACATGCTGTTGAAGGGCTTGATCGATCTTCTGCATTGCCAGCATGAGATTTTTAGATAAGCGCGCATTGCTTTCGCAAATGCAACTGAAGAGCAAAAATTCCGCAATATCAGGAGATCGTCCATCCTCAAACCGAGTCCCGAGCGCCTCAGCAATGACAGGCTGCGCTCCGCCGGAAAGCGCGACCACAATGCGCTGGTCTTTGTCCAATCCGCGCATGCGTCGGGGGCCCTGGCACATTTCATACAGCTTCGTCTTCTCATTGCCCGAGAGAAGGGCCACTGCATCGGCCATTTGGTCAATGTCGGTTCCGGTAATATGGTCTTGATCATAGTAGGTGAACCGTTCGGCCGGACCAAAGCCGGTTTCTTGCTGTATGATCTCGGGTGCAAATCCGCTAAGAACTGTCCACTCGTCAGGAGAGAGTCTTGGCATCCAGCAGAGCTGGGCAGTTTCGGGATGGAAGAAGAGGACGCCCTGAGCGGCAGAATCTTCCTCATTGAGCGTCTCGCAAATCATACGGGCGGCAGCCAGGTTGTCAACGCCGCAAAAATGCGCTGCAACGTCGATGAGCGCACGCATTTTGTCCTTTTGAGGATGGGAGCGCAGGAGCTCTAGAAGAGACTTTGGAGTCCCATCTACTAGATGCAACTTTGTCTCTTGACGGATGAGGAGATCAACGGTTTGTCCATCGGTGCCCTTTTCAAGCTTCACTTCAGCGCCCAGAGGGGCCATCTCCTTCTTGACGGAGCCTGAATAGGCCATGAGGCTCTGTCCCATCCCGGCGACGTTTTGACCGTTGCTGGATACTTGTTGGGCATAGAGTTCGACCTTGGAGAGCTCGGTTTGGGCGACAAAGTCCAAGAGCATGCAATTGGCTTCCTCTTCGCCGCTCAACAAGGATTGCTGCACGAGGTTAAGATCTTCGGGCGAGTCGCGATCGATTTTGAGCAGTGAAACGCCGACAACACGGCGGAAGGCTTTGGCAACTTCTGTATCTTCGAGCGCTAAATCTTGGTCGGACTCTCTCCTGGATCGTTTTTCCTGGGCGGCTGCCCTCAACGTGAGTTCTACAAACCGACGGGTCTGGGATGGGTCGAGTCCATCGACAAGGTAGGCAAGGAACGTGTTGAGAACGATGACCACTTCATCGCTAAACTCCGATCCATATGCCGGGTTCATATTGGAAATAAATGGGATCGATACACGCGGCTGCGAACCCGGCGCCAGACCATGCGCTTCGTTTACCCGAAGCTGGAGTCGCTCGGAGAGCCACCCGCCCGCAAGAAGCTGCTTTGCCACGGTCAAATGGATGGCCAGTTGGCGGAGATCGGGATGCCGGAGCGATTCCGGGATATCCTTGAGATCCCCTCGAAGAAATGCGTCCAGCCCAACATAGCGCTCCCGCAGGCTGTTGAGCAAGAGAGCAATGATCACCTCTTGCATCTCCTTCAGCTGCTCCGGCGTCTGCTCCGGCGAGTTCTTCACATTGAGCAAAAGCTCTCCATCGTGCCCGCGTGCGGCGCGCGCAAAGCTCACTATGCGCCCAAGAAAAAGACAAAGGTCCCTCTCAGGAGGTTTTGGCGCTCCAAAGGGCATGTTGAGTTCTTTGGACGGATCAAAGGCAAGATGCAGCTCGTCAAATACAAACGCGCCGCGCTCGCGAAGAAGCCGCAAAATCTGTTTCAGTTCCTGGCGCGCTGCGCGCTTTCCAGGATCTTGTGCGTTTAAAAATAGCGCCTTGAGATACTTGCAGCGCAATGCCTGAAGAGTCTCTTTGGAAACGGTGACATATTCACGCCGAACAATTGCCTCTTCAAGGGTCCTTCTCAAAAGGCCCAAGTATTCAACTGTAAATTTTTCCGGGCTATCGTCGAAGACAAACGAGTGTTCGCGCTGCCCTGCCAGCTGCTGAGAGCGCATGGACATATTATAAAGAGCTGTTCGAACCTGCGCCGTGGGAGGCACATGGACAGAAAGATGATAGCCATCGGCGAGAAGAAGGGCGAGGAGAGGACCGAACACAAAGGACTTCCCTCCTCCCTGAATCCGTTGCACAAGACAGCTGCGATAGCGAAGAGGGTCTTTTGGGTCCGGACGTGTCATGTCCAAAACGCCTTCAATCTGATCCTTGCGCAAGACGACGCCAAACTCATATTCGAAGACCATCAACGCAGCTGCAAGACCCGGCTCTTCCTGTGCATAGGAGCTGCTCTGGCTCAGCCGGCTGAGCTCTTCGGCCACAGCCTGCAGGGAGCCGCGGTCCAGGGCCGCTAGAACGGCTTTATATCGTTCGACTCGGTTATGCAGCATGAGATAGTCGCCGATCAGCTGGTGCAGCTCGGCGATATCCCCCAAGTCTCCCAAACTTGTGGCAGCTCGGTAGGCTTGTTCATCACCCTGCAGAAATAGCCCTACGCAGTCGCGGATCGTCAAGGGAGGCTTTCGTCCCGACTCGATTTCAATCGTCCGTTCAAGGGCCCTCTCGAGATCTTCCGGCAGGCGGTTAGCTAAGTCTAGGGCTGCCAGGCGAGCCTTGGAAAGCGGTCCTTGGCTGTAGTGCTCCATCTGTTTTTGGATCGCATCCCGATGAGTCGTAACCAGCTTTTCTTTTGTCACCTTGCCTGTCAGGCGATAATAAGGCATGTTTAGATTGCGCTCCGCCCCGAGCAGGTAGTCCTGGCGAAATTCTTCTACGGAACGCTCTAGCCACGGATCGGCAGCAGCATAGCTAAAGGATTTTGGCTGGGCGCTATGGGAGAGAGGATCGAGTTCAAACGCGTTTTCAAAGAGACGCTCAAAGCGTCCGATAAACGAATGCGAGGGAGTAAAGGGTAAGCGGCCCCTCTCAACAAATTTCTTTGGAACATTGGCCGGACTATATGTTGGCAGCAACTGAGTGGCTTCCACAGGACTGCTGCGGGCTTTGGGATAAGCGGGCAAGACGGCTTCAATTTGCTTAGCTGCATGCACCAATTTCAACCAGACCTCGGAGCTCGGAGTCTCTGCTCCGCTTAGAATGTTCCGTACGCATCGGGCATAATTTCCATCACCATTGAGAGCTGAAAAGAGAGCGGCCCTCGCCACGATCGCAGCGGGATCGGGATCTCCATAAAGGGCCAAACGCCCATGATCGGCCCGTTTACGCAGCTTTTCATCCGGCGAGAGGGCCCACTCCAACAATTGAGAAAAATAGCTGGTAAACTCTCCATGAACCCGAGAACGCATTCGAAACTCGGCTCCATTGCCCTTCCAATACCCAATACTCCTTAAATCCAGCGGCTCGTCGAATAGCTGCATCCTATAGTCCACACCCGAGTCCTGCAAACCGGGCTTCAATGGTTGAGGCGGCTCTAGGACGGTCACCGGACGAGTTCGATCCAGGCCAAAAACAAACAGTTCAAGAGGAGAAAGGACAGCCTCTATCCTCATCGCAGCAGGAAGATGGTGATGACGCTCAAAATACGCGTCAGCAATCTGTTTAAATTCCATTTTAGCGCCCTCGCTTTGCCAAAAGCGCTCCCAATCTTCGAGAGGACTATCCCATCGGGGCTCTTTTTTATCTTTGGAATCCTGTGAGGGAGGCAAAGGATTTCTACGACAGTTGTCCTGGACAAGCCATGCAGCCATCAGACGGCACGCATAAGCATAGCCGGTATGATCATCAGTCTCGCGAGCGCTAAGGAAGATCATTCCCAAAGTGCGGAGCTCATCAGAGCTATAGCGCTCAAAGCGGCGCGCACCTTGCAAAAATTGCATGGCTCGTTGGTAGTCTTCGGGGCGCTTGGCATGCGTCAAAGTCAAATAGGCCAGGTAGCCGTTTTTGTCCGGCTTTTGCGACAAAAGCGGCATGGATGTGTTTTTGCGAATGGCCACCCGCATACAGGTTGTAGGATCATAGCGCCCCTCTTTCAACGCGCTAAAGCTGCAGAGTGGGATCATCGCCTCGCGACCGAGATCCGATTCCAGAATCAAAAAGCGCTCTACGCCCTGAAGATCCGGCAACATTTGTTCGTGGTTCAAAGCAAAATGAGGGGCTCCTCGAAGCGTCCAGAGACCATCGGTCCGTTCAAACTCTATAGGAGCTCCGGAAGCCAGGGTATGATTGGGCAGCTGCAGGCGCATGCGCCGCGGCCCGTTGGGCTTGGCCTCTTGCAATAAAACAGCGTCCTTATCAAAGGCTTGGATGGCCTTTCCCCCTTCGGCGGAGGCTAAGTCTACCCACTCGGCCTCAAAGGAAATGTCTCCTGTAAGGTCGGTGAAGAGTGAGTTGGGATGGATCTGCACACAAGGCTTCATGGAAGCCGTATCCACGAGCAACAGGGCCTTCGGATTGTCGACAGAAACCCAAGCGCTTAACTTAGACCACTTGGCAAGGGGCGGGATCCATGGGATGTTCCTGTCCTCCACAAACCGGAACCACTGGCCGGAAAACTGACGCTCCAGCCGAAGACCCGACGGATCATCAAAACAGCGAACTCGTCCATGATCATCCTCAAATTGATAAACAGTGAGAGTAGGGGCCTGGTTCAAAAGCAAGCTCATCTGATTGCGCCATCCGGCGTGGGCGGCGGATTCCACGGTGCAATGAAAGACCTTTTTCCCATAAATCGCCTGGTAGATCCGACTACCTAGAATCCGGCTCGGCAGTAAGTTGGAGAGAGTGCGCCAATCCTTCCACACTTCGCCTGTAAGGAGATTTACCTGAAACTCCGCATCGCCTTCGCGGCAGGCATAAATCGGAAATTGCGTCTCTATCCACATGCTTTTTTCTGAAACAGCTTGGTTATAACGTCTAAGCAGCCCCTGACAGACCTTTGCCGCTTCTTCCGGGTCATTCAAGAGCTGCTTCCAAATCGCAAGGTGTTTAAAGGGAGCGTGGATTGCGCTGGCCAAGAAAGCCGGAGGCAGGGTGCGCAACCCTTTCGCGGAGGAGGCGTTTCTGAGAACGCTTAGACTCTCCAAAACGAAAAGGATTTCATCGGAATTGCCGGGTGGAAAAACTTGAAAGCTGTCGGCGTAGGCGGCATGGAGCCAAACCCGTTCTTCTTCAGACCAATCGGGCTCGTCCAAAAGCTGCCGGAGCTCGCCTCGGCGCTGGGCTAAAAGCGGGGCGAACTTTGCCTCTTCGTGGCCGGCTTCCAGGCAGTAATTCCAAAATCGCATTTGCTCTTGCAGAAGGAAAACGTAAGCGGCGCGGCTGCCCTTGATTGCGGACCCGACATGTAGAGCCTCTTCAAAGTTCTTCCGCGCGCGCTCAAAGAAGACATCCCCTTCCTTTGCTAGCTCAGGCCGGTCTCGCAAGGCCAGCAACAATCGAGGCGGCGTAAAGAGCGTATATTCAAAGAAGAGCCTCTGCACAGGATCTGTGAACCGATCCCAGTGGCCCTCGAACTGATCAAATAAAAGTCCCGGAGCCAGCGTGGGAAACGGGTGTCCTTGAAGAGCGGCGTAGCGGATCGAGCGGAGCTCCCCATTTTCAGGATCGAGCGCGCCGTATCCATTCTTTTGAGAGATGGCCTCATTCTGGGAGCGTTCCGTTTGAGGTAATTTGAAGGAAAACCACCCTCCTCGCCGATCAGCTCCCACGGCAAACGCAGCCGGAATGCTGTCGGGAGAATCCGAAAAAGAACCTTGGGACCGCTTATCTCCATAACAAACTTCCATCAAGATCCGCGCATCATCCAAACGCCTATTTGGAAGAAGACTAGGGACGTCGTCGATCGCATAAAAGAGCCTCATGGAGGCTTCCACAGTTCCATGTGAAAAATATCCGCTTCTTGCTAAATGGACGATCAACGCCATGTTACGAAGAGTGTAATAGTGACTAGGAAGCTCTCCTTTTGCCTGCATCCAGTTCGCGCGCCAAACATTCTGATCCACCACAGGAGTGGCGCTTACTTCTGAGCGGACCTCCCTTAACCGTGCTTCAAGGGCTGCATCGGCCTCTTTCCAATCGCTTACCGGACGAAATGCCGCCTGGGCCAATGCATACTGATGCTCTCCGCTGGTCGCTGTTTGGCGTAGAGCATAGAGCGGCTTATACTGGTCTCTTTTTTGGGGAAGAGCCACTGCATGGGAGGAGAAATCAAAGAGAGGATTTGAACTTGTATCGGAAAAAACTTTGTTCAAAAGGATGAGATCGCGCTCCCATCCGCCATTGAGCAAGACGTGGCGGTCCATATGTTCCAATTGCCCCACCCAATTGACAACATCGGTCAAGGTGAAGTCAGTCAGGCGGGAACCTTCAGGACCTCCAGCCTCGATCAGAGAGACAAGGCGCCAGATGACAGCGAGCACCAGAGAAGAGGTGACGAGATATTCTGCAAAGAAAGACGAAGGATCGGCGCGGTCTTCGGGAAACGCATAGAGATTGAATAGGCTCCCAAGTCGTTCAATCATCTGCTTAGCTTCTTCTGGAGGCATCGACAGGAGGTCCGAAGAATCGCTTAAGAGAGCATGTGCTACTCCTCGCAGGGCAGACCCGATGCTCGCGTGGGCCATAGTGGGCGCTGTTTTGGCAAATGCTTCCAACGATGCCAATGAGTCGATGAGCTTCTTGGGACCGCCGGCAAAATCCAGGACAGCGCAAGCGCTCTTGGGCGCTAAACTGGGAGCGTTTTGCAAGGGCTGAGTGATAATGGCGGGCGGCTGCGTCTCAGCAAAGATTCTCTGACCTTCTTGCACAAATGCTTTTCTAGTTGGGAAGTTTGCCCCAAGCGAAAGATCTTCATGAGAGGATTCTGTAGGCGGCAAATGCTCTTCGAGGCGGAGGGCCGCCTCTTTTAGCTGCGATCTTCTTTGCTCTAATTGCTTCACAGGCTGATGGGCGAGCCGCTTCTTCAAGGTGTCATAGAGATGCGGCGCTGCAATGGAAAATAGTTTGGCAAGACTCGGCGAAGAGCCGATCAAAGGAGCCCATTGCTCGATGGCAAATGACAATCCTTCTTCTTTCATACAGTCCAAAACACGCTTGTAATCGTCTTCCGCAAGTCCGCTTCGAGCCAAAATCAGATGCAAGAGGGGGCAATAGCTCCGAAAAGAACACGTGCCGGAGAGCTGCGTCTTTCGCCATCCGGAATGTATATCTTCCTCTGGGGGAGATGCAAATGGCGCCAGGATTGCATAGAAATCTGTTGGACCATAGGGACGGGTCAAGGGCACGAGTCCGGGACTTGCGGCGGAGATCTCTACCACTTGGGCAAGTAGATGATGCTCTCTCAGCTGCTCTAGAGTGAGCCGGTAGCGATTCAAGGTGTTGGCCGATAAACGGCCGCCGTTGTGCTTGCGCGGATGATGTTGAGCACCTTGTCCTGTATTGGAGACCCAAAGTTCGATTTCCCCTGCCTTGCCCTTGGTAAAGAGGAGCGCCGTGGCATGCGCCGCCTGGTTGCCGGTAACCCAAGTCATGGGAAGAAGAAACGACTGCCCCTCTTCCAACGATTCCAAATCAGAGAGAAGTTCCCGCTCCACATTGCACGCAATCTGCGCCGCGTTTCTCATGTAGTCTTCTTGGGCCGATCTATCATCCTTTCCAGGAATGGGCAACGAGTGAGCATCCTGCATCCGAAGCGAATAAGGAAAAGCGCGCGAAAACAGATCAATGGCCTGAGATAAATCTACCTTTGTCCTGGATTCGACCCAGCGGAGCCCGGAGAGAAAAAGCAAAAGGGAGGCGGGCACTGTATTTCCTTCGAGCGATCCTCCGGATTCAGTTTTCATCCCTTTAATAAAATTATCGCCGACCAAATGAGCTACCCCCACTTGATCCAGGGCCAGACGAAAACGCATCTCGCTCTCATCCCCGCTCTTTAAGCACCCAGCCAAATGATCGATGACCTCGGCATGCGGGATTTTGGAGTCCACACGTGCTCCATTGAAAGCTAAATAAGCCCCAATCAGGAGGCAATCGGCTTTCGCTGAGCGCTCCAAAAGATCCCGCCTACCCAATGAAACGCCGGACTCTTTAAGCCTCTCTAAAAAATCAACAGCCCAAACCTGGGAAGAACAGCGAACGACTGCATCGAGGATTCGATCGGAATTCCCATCCAGAAGGTCCGAGTTCCACATGAATTCGAAAAAGCCCAATTGCCCTCTTTGAAGAGCCGCCACAGCCCATCGATTGGGATCTTGGGGAAAAAACCCCTTCTCCATCCATTGGCGGGCCTCTTCCCAATCCGATCGATTGAGCGAGGCTTCCAAACGAGCCGCCCCTACTTGCCCCTTAAGCTTTTTCTCTTGCAGCCGGCCTTCTACCCAATGCCAAAAGATGCGGCTATGCGGCGCTTGCTTGTCCTGTAATCTTGCAAGATCGGCATGCGCTCTTTCTTCCGAGGAGTTCCAAAGCAGCTCCAAGCAAGCCAAACTCTCAAGTCGCATCGCCTGGGAAAAGGGCGTAGCAAAAATCGGATTTTTCACCTCATGCGCCGGCCCAAAAGATTTCCATTCCGCCCCTCTTTGACGCGCCTTGTTGGTGTAACCCAAAAGAGGGAGAGTGTAGTGGGTGGGAATCAGGTTCCGGTCTTGCAGCCAAGCAAGGAGTTCCGGCCAATCCCGCGGAGCAGCGCTAAAGCAAGCGCTCATCGCCCACTCGGGTGTCAAAAATGTCTCCCAAACGGATAGATGCTCCATGACCCAAGTTCGATCTACTTCAAGACGAACCGCTGTGGCGAGCCAAATGCTCAAGCGATTGGGGTTTGCAGCCGCCCATTCCCGTCCGGACGGATGAGCCTTAAGAAACTCTAAGACCATCCTTAGACTCTCTGAGCTAGAATGGGGTATCCATCGACAGACTTCCAAGAAGTGAGACCGGATCGCCTCCGGCTGCCCCTCAAGTAATTGGTCCAGCCCTAATTGATGCAATAGCCAGGATTCTTGATCTTCCAGCGTGTAATAGGTATGAAATTCGGGTGGCAGCAAACGCTCGTCAAGCGCATCCAGGGAAGCGCCTCGTTCGATCAGCAACTGACAGATCTGAAGAGAAGGATGTATTTCATCATTTCGCTTTAACTCGCGATGGTACATCGCTCTATGCAAAAGCGTCTCTCCACACCAATCATCGCGCGCAAACACCAGGTGCGGATGCTCATCTAAAAATTTGGACAATCCCTCAACATCATTTTTAAACACCAGATCTTCTGCGCATCTGTATAGATCCTTTTTTGGATCAGACGGGCTCTTTGAAATAAACGCTGGAAGAGAGGCTTTCACCTTCTGCATAAGACTCTGATCACCGAAAGATGCGCCTAATATCCAACGACGCATAGCATCAAAATCAGCAGGACTAGCGGATGTTCGCTCCAAAGCATCGAGCCCGGCCTTCATCACCCGCATATCCTGATCTGAGAGATGGGCTTTTTCATTGAGTTTGTGCAGCTCTTGAGATAACTGGCCTTGCGCCTGCCGTTTTACACTCCGCAAGCGATCTGCTAAAGGCGAAGAAGATCCGCCGAGCCTATCTGCTACGATCGTTGAAACTTCATGTAAGGCCAAAAGAGCCCGTGCGGGATCCTCTTTACGAGCAGAGGCCACGCCATCCCAAAACCCTAGATCGGCAAGCTCCTGACGCAGCTCCTTTTCCTCAACAAGACCGGATACCGCTTTTTTCTCTAAACGATCGCGGAGTTGATCTGAAACATTCCACCAATTCACATAAAACCGAAATTAATACAAAAGAATAATAATTATACCGCAAATTGACTTTTTATTATACATTAATAACGCATTAATAACTAATTATTATTTAAAATAATTCATTGAAAGCAATAAACAGCAGGTTTTTTCAAATATTTTTTACACAGACTATTCTTGGAGGATGCTAGTGCACCTTTTCATAAAGAATTGAGATAATTTCGAGCGTGAAAGCTCCCTACAATCGACGATCGCAAACTGGCTAGTATTAATCCAATACAAACCAGTTTGCGATCGTCGATTGTAGGAGCTTTGACGCCGAAATTACTCCAATTCTTTATGAAAAGGTGCACTAGTGCTCTGTCAAGCTTGACAGAGCACTAGCTGTCGCCTTTGACAAATCAAGAGCGCATACCCCTGCACCGACCTGATGCTCTTCGAGTTTAAACTCTTCGCTCATTGCTGCGAAATGTTGGGAAGGGGCTTTTGCCCGATTGATCCGATAGCGGGGAAACTGCTTAGGTTCGTAGCCAAACAGGTAATGAGCCGGAATTTCGATTTTGAGGGTATAGAAACTCTCCAACGCATCGACAGTTATCGTGAGATCATCCGGGTCGCAAAGGCGATGGAGATCGTCGTGATCAAAATATTCATTACAGCACTTATGATTTGAGGAATAGAGGAGAGGAAATAACGGATTCTCTTCTGGAATGAAAGGACCGATCCTCGCTAATGCTCTTTGTCTCTTATTTGCCGAGCGGGTTAGTAGAGTCAAAACTTGTGCAATTTCGAGACCTCATAAAACATGTTTTTAGAATATATTCGGGGCGCATGATCGAGAGAGTCGGATCTGATAAGAAAGATTTTGCCCATAGCAATCCACGATCACAAAGTGCCTTGTATTGAATCGCTACTTGCAGCACAATAGTCCCTCTATGGATTTGAATTAAGGGTACTCGCATGTCAAATGTCCAATTGGAAAACGGCTGGAGATCTCAGGCCGGATACGTCTGGTCCGTACTGGGATCGGCTGTGGGGTTCGCAAATATTTTGAGTTTTAGCTCGCAAGCCTATAAAAATGGCGGCGGCGCTTTTCTCATCCCCTACTGCCTCGCCCTTTTCCTCCTTGGCATCCCCCTCCTCATCCTGGAAGGGATCGTAGGCCAGCGCACCCAGTCACCGCTTGTCACCGCGTTCAACCGCGTCTGGGGGAAAACGGGCAAGACGCTAGGATGGCTAGCTGTCATCGCGTGCCTGACCATCGGCGCCTTTTACATCGTGTTGACCGGCTACTCGCTCGCATACACCTACTTTTCCGCAACGGGGACAATTGGAGAGGATACGCAGAGCTTCTTCCTTCACCAATTCCTCCACATCACCCCTTCAATTAAAGACTTCGGTTCTATCTCGTGGTGGATTCTTATCCCGATGGCAGCTACCGCCGTCGCGGCCTATTTTGTAATGGCCCGCTCGGTACGGGATGGGATCGAAAAGGTATGCTCCTTCTTCATGCCCCTTCTAGCCCTCATCGTAGCCGGCTTTGCCATCATCGCCAGCTTCCTTCCCGGAGGCTTGACCGGATGGAGCTATTTCCTGACGCCCGATTTTTCCCGCCTCACCGATCCGCTCCTCTGGCGCGACGTCTTTGGCCAGCTATTCTTCAGCCTCTCCCTCGGACTTGGCATCATCGTCGGCTACTCCCGCCACACCGGAACAATCGCAAACGTCCCTCGTGCGCTTCTCTATGTCGCCTTGGGCGATTTTGCCGTCTCCTTCATCTCCGGAGCTGCGATCTTTGCGACGCTTGCCCACATCAGCCATGTGCAAGGCATCCCGTTTGAATCCCTCGCCGCAAGCGACTCCACATTTGAGCTAGGGTTCATCATCTTCCCCAAAATCCTTAAATTCCTCGGACCTGTCCTCTCCCAGGGCGTCGGAGCAGTCTTTTTCTTCTGCCTCTTCATCGCAGGGATAACCGGCCTCTTTTCCATTGCCGAGAGCATCGCAGGCAATGTCGAAGTAGAGTTTGGCCTCACGAGAAAAAGCGCCGTCCGGGCCTCGCTCTTTGCAATCGCTGGCCTCGCCCTCTTCTTCTGCATGGGCAACGCTTCGCATCTGATCGACTCGCTAGCCCCCATGGTCCTTGGAACTAACATGCTGATCGGCGGCCTCATCCTCATCGCAGCCTTCCAGTTCGGCTCCCTCGAGATCTCGCGCGACCCCGTCTGGCGCGGGCGCTGGAACCTCAACCGCTTCTTCCTCCGCGCGATCGCGCCTCCCATCCTCGCGATCATCCTCGCAGGAAACCTACTCGAAGAGTTCAGCTCCTTCGACATGATGAAAACCGTGCGCTGGGCTTGGTTCTTCGGCGCTCTGGCCGCTTCGGCAGCCCTCGCCCAGTTTGCCAAACGCGCTTTGCCTGTTAAGGCCGAGGTGTAAAAATTCTTAAGGGCTCCGCCCTTAACAACCCGCCAAAGGGTAAACCCTTTGGAAACCCAGTGTTTTTTTTGCGAACCCGCGCCCGGCGCGGGTTCGCTCTAAAATACAGGGATTCTAAAGGGCTAGCCCTTTAGCGGGGTTGTTAAGGGGCGGAGCCCCTTAAAAAAAAAGAAGATAGAGTTATGCAAAAACAGAAATACGACCCGCGTGCTATCGAAAAGAAATGGCAGCGCTTTTGGAAAGAAAAAAAAGTCTACAAAGCAGAGATCGATCCGGCCAAGCCGAAGTATTATATTTTGGATATGTTCCCATATCCTTCGGGGGCGGGGCTCCACGTTGGCCATGTGACGGGGTATACGGGAACCGATATCTTGGCGAGGTTCAAGAGGCAGCGCGGGTTTAATGTGCTCCATCCGATGGGCTGGGATAGCTTTGGGCTTCCGGCGGAGCAGTATGCAATCCGAACCGGCACGCATCCGGCGGTCACGACGAAGGCGAATATCGACACGTATCGGCGGCAGCTCGAGTCGCTCGGGTTTAGCTATGACTGGGACCGGGAGGTTGCGACGAGCGAGGCAGGGTATTACAAGTGGACGCAGTGGATCTTTACCCTTTTGTATGAGAAGGGGTTGGCCTATGAGGCGGAGATCAATGTGAACTTCTGCCCTGCGCTTGGCACGGTCCTTGCGAATGAAGAGGTCGAAGAGGGGCGCTCGAAAGAGGGCGGCTATCCGGTAGAGAGACGGCCGCTCAAGCAGTGGATTTTGCGCATTACCGCGTATGCGGACCGGCTGCTGGCCGATCTGGATTTGCTCGACTGGCCGGAGCATCTGAAAAAGCTGCAGGCGAACTGGATTGGAAGAAGCGAGGGGGCGCTCATCACTTTTGTTGAGGAGTGCACCCATGAGCCGATTTTGGTTTTCACTACGAGGCCCGACACGCTTTTCGGGGCAACCTATTTGGTCCTGGCGCCCGAGCATCCGCTTGTCGATCAGATTACGACGAGAGATCGGAAAGAAGAGGTGGACGAGTATCGAACGAGGACGTCTGCGAAGAGCGATTTGGAGCGCACCGATCTTGCCAAGGAGAAGAGCGGCGTTTGGACGGGAACGTATGCCTTGCATCCGATTACCGGGGAGCAGGTCCCTATCTGGATCTCCGACTATGTGCTTATGGGCTATGGCACCGGCGCTGTCATGGCCGTGCCGGCGCATGACGAGCGCGATTTTGAGTTCGCCCGCATCTACCATCTGCCGATCCGGTCGGTATATGATCCTGATTTGGATGGCGAGGAGGTGTCGAGACAGGATGTGTTGGAAGGACGGGTCTGCTGGACGAAAGAAGGGACTGTTGTAGAAAGTGTGCATGAGGATTTAATTCTTAATGGTTTGAGGATGCAGGCTGCGAAAGAGGAGATGATCCGCTGGTTGGAGAGGCATTCCAAGGGGAAGCGGACGGTAAATTATAAGCTGAGGGATTGGCTTTTTTCCCGCCAGCGCTACTGGGGCGAGCCGATCCCGATTCTCCATTTTGAAGACGGGACGAAGAGGGCGCTGGAAGCCGACGAGCTGCCGCTTCTTCCGCCTCCGCTTGATGACTATAAGCCGGCAGCTAGCGGGGAGAGCCCGCTTGCCAAGGTTAGGGATTGGGTAGAGGTTGAAGATCCGAAGACGGGGAAGAGAGCGCTGAGAGAGACAAATACGATGCCGCAGTGGGCAGGCTCTTGCTGGTATTATATGCGCTTTTGCGATCCGCATAATGAAGCTGAGGCGTGGAGCAAGAAGGCCGATTCCTATTGGATGCCGGTCGATATGTATGTCGGCGGCGTCGAGCATGCGGTCTTGCATCTACTCTATGCCCGTTTTTGGCATAAGGTTCTCTTTGATTTGGGGCTTGTCCATACCCCGGAGCCGTTTATGACGCTGCGCAACCAAGGACTTGTGACTGCGCCGTCGTATAAGAAGCCGTCCGGCGGGTATGCCGACCCGAAAGATGTCGTTGAGAGGGAGGGGGCATATTATGCGAAAGAGGGAGGGGCTCCTCTGATTGTGCAGATGGAAAAAATGTCCAAGTCGAAGCTCAACGGCGTCTCTCCCGACGATATCATCGAAGAGTTTGGGGCCGATGCGCTCAGGCTCTATGAGATGTTCATGGGGCCTTTTGAGCGGGAAAAGATCTGGAATACCGATGCGGTCAATGGCTGCAAGCGGTTTTTGAACCGCTTTTATGAGATGGTCTTTTCAGATAAGGTGTCGGAGGATGAAACGCCGGAGGCGCTGAAATTGGGCTATAGGCTAGTGGATGCGGTGGTTAGAGAAATCGAGGCGATGCAGTTCAATACCGCCATTGCGAAGATGATGGAGTTTCTGAATGCGTTTATACCCTTGCCGGCATATCCGAAAAGGGTTCTAAAGATGGCAGTGCAGATGCTCTATCCTTTCGCCCCGCATATTGCAGAAGAGCTTTGGGAGCAGCTGGGTGAGAGGGAGCTTTTGAGCTTTGCGCCAATCCCCGTTGTTGATCCGGCCTATCTCGTTGACGAGAATGCGACCTATGTCGTGCAGATCAACGGCAAGCTACGCGGGAGGTTTGATCTTCCGAAGGGCAAGTCGCAAGAAGATGTGATGGAATATGCCAAACTCCAGCCCGAGGTCGCTAAGCATCTTTCGGGCGAGATCGTGAAGGTCGTCTATGTACCCGATAAGCTGCTCAATATCGTGATCCGATGATCTATGACCTTTTCCTTGTGCTTTTTGTCTTGGGGATGGCCCCCAAGATCATTTGGCAAAAGGCGCGGGGAAAGAGGTTTTGCACACTGGGCGATCGCTTTGGACGAAACCCGCCTGTTGGGCCGTGGGCCAAGAAGATTTGGATTCATGCAGTCTCAGTTGGAGAGATAAGGGCCGCAGAGCCTCTTATAAGGCAGCTTCGTCAGAGCGATCCGGGCGTATCTATTTTGGTTACGACGACGACTATGACGGGCTTTGAGGAGGCGGGGCGATCCTTGCAAGCCGATCTCTTGCGCTTCTTGCCTCTTGATTTTTCTTGGGTCATGCGCCGCTGGATCCGCTCTTTTGCGCCCAGTCTTCTCATTTTTATCGAAGGGGATGTTTGGCCTAATCTTGTGAGGCAAGCCAAGTGCGCAGGAGTGAAGACAGCGCTTGCAAGTGGAAAAATATCGGAAAAGTCGGCTCGGCGCCTGCGCCGGTTTCCCTTTTTGGCTAAGAGGCTCTACAGACCGCTCGATGCTCTTTGCGTCCAAAACGAGGAGTATCGGAGCCGTTTTGCAGCGCTTGTCGAAAGGCCGATTGCGATTACGGGAAATCTAAAACTTGATGTCGAGATAAAACCGCTCGACCCTTCGGGTGTGAGAGATCGTTTTAATCTTCCAACAGATCTTGTTGTAACGCTTTCTTGCACCCACGCGCCGGAGGAAAAGGAACTGCTTTATGAGATGCTAACGCTTTGGAAAAGGCTCCCTAAAGTTGTTCTTTTTTTAGCTCCGCGCCATCCGGAGCGCTTTGAGGCGGCAGCGGCTATTCTCGATGAGTTGGGGATCTCTTTTTGCCGATGGAAGGAAAAAAGAGAAGGGGAGAGGGTCATTCTCGTCGATGCGATGGGACAGCTGCCGTATTGCTATGTGCTCAGCAGAATCGCTGTTGTCGCTGGCAGCTTTTCTTCGAAGATCGGGGGGCATAACGTTTTGGAGCCCCTTTTTTATGGATGTCCGGTTCTTTTCGGGCCGCATATGGAAAAGCAAAAAGAGTTTGCTCGGATTGCCATCGAAAGTAAATCGGGGTGGCAGGTGAGGCAAGATGAGCTGTCGCAAGCTCTTTTTGAAAAGATATCTCTAGAAAGGCCTCTTGTGGCAGACATTTCCAAACGAGGTGCGGCTAAGAGTACACTTGAAGTAATCAAGCAAATTTGGTAAAACGTTTTCCCTCCCTTTTTAAAAGATTCAATGTATGCATGATTCCTTGCGTGTCGGTTGCGAGAGACCCTCTTACCAAAGTTGTTATTTCGACTCCAATTTTCCTGAAACCTATAAGGAAATGTTGGGGAAAATTAGAGAAATGAAAACGCCTTGTACAAGTGCGCATCTTGCACATGAGCAGACGAGCCTTTATCGTCATCGGGATGGCTATTACTACCCCTCTTCGGAGATGAGATGTTTTCGCTGTCCAAATGTTCCACCTGAAAAGCTTCTAGAATTGGTTAAATGCTCGAGTCCAAGTTCCTTCTTTTCCACTTCCCTCGACAAGGTTGAAAAGTGTTGGAAACGCGTTTGCCCAGATGGCCATTAATATGATCTCGGTCCGATCTTTAAGCAAATCTTTTGCCCTTCGAAAGAAGGGGCATGGGTTTTGGTCTTCTCTACTTTCGCGCGACTACGAGATCAAAAAGGCGCTGGACGACATTTCGTTTGAGATCAAGCCCGGCGAGCTGGTCGGCTATATCGGCCAAAATGGCGCCGGAAAAAGCACGACAGTCAAGATTTTGTCCGGCATTTTGCTCCCCACTCAAGGGGATGTCAAAGTCTTTGGCAAAACTCCTTGGGAAAACCGCATTGAGATTGTCAGTCAGATCGGGGTCGTCTTCGGCCAAAGGACACAGCTCTGGTGGGATTTGCCTGTCATTGAATCCTTTAATTTGCTGCAGAAGATCTACAAGGTCCCGATCGAAGCGTATCGGGAAACTCTCCGTTCTTTGACGAAGACGCTCGATCTAGAGCCGCTCTACTCTGTTCCGGTGCGCCAGCTTAGCTTAGGCCAGAGAATGCGCTGCGATCTTGCCGCATCGCTACTCCACTCACCTAAGATCCTCTTTTTGGATGAGCCGACAATTGGCCTCGATGCAACGGCCAAGCTCGCCGTAAGAGACTTCATCAGGGAGCTCAACCGGAAGCAAAAGGTCACGATCCTTCTTACGACCCACGACATGGATGATATTGAAGCGCTTTGCCAACGAATTCTTGTCATCAACGAAGGGAAAATCTGCTTTGACGGCTCTCTTGGGGAGCTGCGAAAAAAAATCTCTTCCGAGAGGCTCCTCGTCGTTGATTTCACAAAAGAAGGGGAGATGCTAGAGCCGATCGAGGGGCTTCGAGTGTTGAAACGAGAAGAGCATCGGGTTACATTTAGCTTTGATCCTTCGCAATACACTTCTCAAGAGCTGATCTGCCGCATCACCGAGCGCCATACGATCTCCGATCTATTCATTGAAAACTTGCCGATCGAAGAGATCATCGCGAAATTCTATCGGAGCCGCTGAGATGGGGCCCTACTTTGCTCTTTTAAGGGTGCGCCTTGCCCTTCTTTTCACCTATCGGGCCGCTGCTTTTGCGGGTCTTTTTACCCAGGTGTTTTGGGCATTGGTCTATGTGATGATCTTGAAGGCGTTTTATGGGAGTGCGTCTCATGCAGAGCCTCTGTCTCTCAAGCAGGCAGTGGCATTTGTCTGGATCGGCCAGTCCTTGGTCCCTCTTTTGCCCTGGACGATAGATAGAGAGGTAGAAGCGCAAATCCGAAGCGGGCATGTCGCCTATGAGCTTATCCGTCCGCTGCACCTTTACCGGCTTTGGTTTGTCCATTGTTTTGGTCTTAAACTTTTTCCGGCCCTTATCCGGGGAACTCCCGTGATTTGCATCGGGATTGTGTTTGGAGGGCTCGAGCCCGCTTCTCTTCTTGCCTTTTGCGGATTTCTTGCCTCCGTTTTTTTAGGTCTCTTCGTTGCGAGCGCGATGGCGACCTGCATCGTCGTCTCTCTTTTTTGGACACTGACGGGAGATGGGATCAGGCGGATCGTCCCTTCCGTAGCAGTACTTCTTTCCGGTTTGATCGTCCCGCTGCCGCTCTTTCCCGATTGGATGCAGCCGATACTCGACTTGCAGCCGTTTCGCTGCCTGTTCGACATCCCATGCAGGCTCTATACCGGCGTTATTCCGATTGAACAGCTTGGGTTTTATCTTCTCTTTCAGCTGATTTGGGCGCTTCTTCTAATTTGGCTTGGAAAAAGCACTCTTGCCCGCGCGATGAAACTGTTTGTAATCCAAGGAGGTTAGCGTGCTTTTCTGGCAGTTCTTTAAGCTCTCCTTGCGCTCGCAGATGCAGTACCGGGCCTCCTTTTTTCTTTTGGCGTCCGGCCATTTTCTCTCTACATTTGTGGATATTTTCGCGATTTGGGTCCTTTTTGATCGCTTTAAAATCATCAAAGACTGGACCCTGCCGGAGGTTTGCTTGATCTACGGCATCATGCACATGGGATTTGCCATTGCAGAGTCTTTTGCCAGAGGATTTGAGTCTTTTGGACAAATGGTCAAAAAGGGAGACTTTGATCGCGTCTTACTCCGCCCGCTCTCCACTTTGTTTCAGATTGCAGTGCAAGAAATGCAGTTCATGCGCATCGGCCGCTTTCTCCAAGGCCTCATCGTCCTCATAATCGGCGCGTATCAACTTTCTTTTTCCCTCTTTTCTTTCCATGCCCCTCTGATCTTGTTTTCGATCCTGGGCACGGCAAGCCTCTTTTATGGGCTGTTGGTGGTTCAGGGGGCGGTTTGTTTTTGGACGACCGAGGGGATTGATGTGATGAATGTCACGACATATGGAGGGGTCTTGACCGGCCAGTATCCTTTGTCGATCTACTCAAAGCCATTTCGAATGGTGTTTACTTTTCTCATCCCTCTGGCTTGCGTTGGATACTATCCGATAGCGGCCCTTTTGCAAAAAGTGCCGCTGTTAGGTCTTGCGGCACCTATTTTTGGGTTTATCTTTCTTTGGCTCTCTTCTCGGATCTGGCATCTCGGCGTGCGACGCTACCGATCTACAGGGTCTTAAAAATCAAAGCGTCCGTTGAGTGTCAGTCCATGTAAATAGAGGTTTGATGGGCTAGGCCCCGTTCCGGTCAGCGTATCATCCAACGCACTGCGGATCATGTTCTGTGCCCAGAAAATCATGAACTCGTACTTGGCAGAGAAATCGATGTGGTAATCCCTGCAGCCGAAGTACGTTCCCCAGCCAAATCCAAGACTGCAATCGGCCTCGGGGCGTACGCTACTGTAATCGTCGATTTGAGAAGTAAAAGGCCCCGTATTGAAGGATGTCGATGCATTATCTTCCCGGTGTTTAAGGCTTGTATACTTCGTATAGAGAATGCTTGCTGCTAAATCACCCTCTAAGCGCATACCCAAAGGAAGCAAAAACTCGCAGTTTGCACCAAATCGAGGCCCGATCGCCCAGGAGTTGGAGAAATTATGCGATTTGATGGGCTGCGATGGGATCGTGCCGACTGCGAAGGGGGCGCCTGTGAAAAGTCCGGTTGCTTCCGTGAGCGATACGGTCATTGATTGGCGGATCAGTGCAGCACGCAGACCTCCATAAGGAGAAACAATGACTCGTCTTCCTTGGTAGAAGGGACGTCCCGCGACACCATCGATGAGATCCATGTTCAATCGCCATACTGAAGCGACGTCCGATCCGGAGAGGGCTTGGCCGCCGGCCCCTGCTAAAAACCAGTCATCGACAACCCATACCGCTGTTCCGTTGGCTGCAGTTGTCGTAGGAATGCCCCCAGTCAAAACGGTACCGGAAAGAGAGCCGCTATGTGTGACATTCCGTGCGCGGTACCAAGTATACTCTGCTCGAAACTCCCACTCATGGGCCCAAATTAGCCCCAATCCGACTTTGAAGCCCGGCTTATAGTCGAAATCCTGGTTAACGGTTTGTATATTCTCGTTGTAATAGAGAACTCCGCCATTCAAAGCGCCCGTGGAGGCGAGTTTTAAACCATCTTCGCCTGCATACCAATAAATGAAGGAAAAGTTGACGTTTGCATTCCAGTCAGAACACATGCAGTTGCAGGTTTTGTAATTGACATTGATGGCTGCGGGTGCGTTGAAAGAAGGACAGATGCAGCATGGCAGAGGTTCTCCTTGAGGTATGCAACATTTTGGCTGTGGGGCAGGCGGTTCAGGTTGCTTTTTTGCAGCAAAGAGCGAAGTGCTTGCAAGAAGAATTGCATTCAATAATGTAGCGCCGGCTTTCATATGACCTCATGGTTGTTGAGTTCTTTGTAAACAATAAAAATTTATTTTTACAAGAATTTCATTGCCACTTTTTTACAATGCAACTAAGAGGTATACTTATCTCATGACTTTTCCGGATTTCCATGCAGTTCTCCATGAGCGTTTTGGGTTTGATGCATTCCGCCCGGGGCAGCTTGAGGCTCTGGAAGATCTTTTTTCATTCCGGCGCCTTCTTTGTATTCAGCCAACGGGCCGAGGAAAGTCGCTTCTCTACCAACTCCCTGCTTGTCTATTAGAAGGGGTTGTACTGGTGATCTCTCCTCTTTTAGCCCTGATGCGAGACCAAGCAAAGCAGCTAAACGAGCGCTTTAAGATCCCTGCCTCTGCGATCAACAGCGACCAGACTCTTGAAGAGAACGAGGCTGCCCTGAAAGCGGCGGTGGAGGGGAAGTCCCGCATCTTATTTCTTTCTCCGGAACAGCTCGACCATATCGACCGCTTTTCTTTTTTTCTCTCACTGCCCTTAAGCTTGATTGTCATTGACGAAGCGCATTGCATCTCTTCTTGGGGCCACGACTTCCGCCCTGCTTTCCGGCAAATTTTGCAGTTTGTCAAGGCGGCTGAGGAGAAGAGGGATTCTTTATTTGTGCTGGGGTTGACGGCGACGGCAAATCCGAGAGTAGAAAAAGATATCACCAAGCAGCTCTTTTCAGCCGAGAGGCCCGGAAAGGTGCTGCGAGAGAGCATGGACCGCCCGAATATCGCCTTGTCGGTTTTGCAGGTGAAGGGAATGGCAAACAAGCTATTTCACTTGCAAGAGATCCTAAAGCAGGAAACGGGAGCGCTTGTCTATTGCGCAACGAGAGAAAATACCGAGCTTGTCGCGGAGTTTCTCCAGTCGAGGGGGGTGAAAGCCGTCGCTTACCATGCAGGGATGGAGCCCGAAGAGAAGAGGCGCCTGCAAGAGGCGTTTATGAGGAACGAGTTTCAGGCGATTGCCTCGACAAATGCTCTCGGCATGGGGATTGATAAGCCCGATATCCGTCTGATCGTCCACTTTGATATTCCCGGATCGATCACGGCGTATTATCAGGAAGTGGGGCGGGCAGGGCGCGATGGACTTCCTGCCCGCGGGGTTCTCTTGTTTGATCCGAAGGATAGGGAAGTCCAAGAGTATTTCATCCATTCCGCAGTGCCTGATGAAGAAGATTTCAATAAGGTGTTGGAGGCGGCAGACGGCATCGGCCTTGTCCAGATCAAGCAGAAAACGGGCCTCCATCCGACGCGCGTTAGCGTCGTGATTGCGGAGTTGGTGGAACAGCAGTTTCTCGTGAAAAAAAGCCAAGATCGAAAACAAATCTATTGCAGGTCAGAAAAAGACGGCAAGGCTGAGCTTGGCTCGTATGAGAGGCAAAGGCAGGTCAAGCTCGGCGAGCTGCAGGCGATGCTCCGCTTTGCATCGGAGCCGCAGGGATGCCGGATGCAGATTTTGAGAGTTGCCCTTGGCGACTCTGCAGCCGACTCTTGCGGCCGCTGCGATCTTTGCAAAGCCTCCTTGCCCTTGCATGAAGGAGATACCAGCCCGATTGATGATTGGCTTTCTAAACGGCCTGTTTCGATCCCAGGATCTCGGCTCTTTGGCCTATCCGACGGGATCAGCCTCCTGGATGCAAAACTCCGTTCTCCGCTCTTTTGCCGCTTCATGCGTGAAAGACAAGATAGTCAAGAGACAGCCCCCGAAATTCTGATCCTTTTAGA
Source organism: bacterium (assembly GCA_021809325.1). Taxonomy (GTDB): domain Bacteria; phylum Chlamydiota; class Chlamydiia; order Chlamydiales; family SM23-39; genus JAKBAE01. Next base: position 4,124 of record JAKBAE010000005.1, on the reverse strand, counting down.
AAAGCATCTCTTGCCGCTTAAATTCAATTCCATCGTCCTATTGCCATCCAAAACTTGGAAGGGGAGAGAGGGGATTGCAATGGCGCTTGCAAAGAGGCTTAATGTCGCTTGCTGGCCCTCTCTTCTGGATTGGAAGAGGGAGCCTGAGAAGCGGCAAGGGGAGCTCTTCAATAATGACCAGAGAAAAGCCAATGTGGACGGGGCGATGCAAGCCGTAGGGGAGCTGCCGCAAGGGCCGATTCTTCTTCTCGATGACTACACCGGCTCGGGCGCGACATTGCGCGAGGCGGCGCGAGCGCTTCGAGAGAGGGGCGGGAAGCGCTTAGAGCTGATTCCTTGCACGATTGCCGCAGTGAAATGGCGGCTTGGCAAAAGCGGCTTTATCTAAAGAGTTTTTGTTTATGGAAATAGCCGTAGATCATACCCGCCACTAAAATCATCGCCCCTCCCATTAAAACGGGCATTTTGTGATAGATTCCAATAAAGCAGCCGGAGATGAGCGGGGCCACCGTCCATCCGAGAGATTGTACCGACTGAAAGATCCCAAGCGCCTCGCCTTGCCTTTCCGGGCTGGCCCAGTTGGAAACCATCGCGGTTGCGGTGGGGAAGACGAGAGATACCAAATAGATCAAGACGGGCAAATAGACCCAGAGAAGCGCAGCATTTTCAATCATAAGAAATAAAAAGATGTAAACTCCCGCAAAGGCAAGGGAGTAGAAGAGGACCTGTTCGGAGCGGAACCGTTTCAAGGCGGGAACGATCAAAAAACCGGTGCTGAAGGCGTACCAGGCGGCTGAGTAGCCGTAAAAATAGCCGATGTCGCTCGCATGGAAATCGAAGCGGTTGATCAGGTAGATGGAGACGAACTCAAAGTAGTAAGACCAGCCGAATACGAAAAAGAAGATGGAGAGCATGAGGGCGCGGATCCCTTTCATCTGAAAGACCTTTTTTAGGTCATAGATCCCGCTTAAAAATCCGGGCCTCTCTTGGGCCTCGCTCCGGTTCGTTTCCGGGAAAAAGAGGGCGATGAGAAAAAAGCTTGCGATGCAAGAGAGGGTGCCGATCCAAAAGGGGAGGGTTGCTGCTTTTTCATGAAAGAGATCGGGATTGGAGAAAACGCCGCCAAGGAAGGGGCCGAGGGCCAAGCCGATCCCAAGAGACATGTTGTAGAGACCAAACGATTTTGATTTCTCTTCGGCAGAGCTGAGATCGGCGATAGATGCTTGGATGACGGCAGTATTGCCGGCCGAGGCGCCGATGACAATGCGGGATAGGAGAAGGAGTTGAATGTTCATTCCCAAGATTCCCAAAAGAGAGAGAAAATAGCCGCCGGCGCCAATTGAAAGAGAGGCGAGGAGTACTTTTTTTCTTCCGATCCGGTCGGACATTTTTCCTAAAAGGGGACCAAAAAAGAACTGGGCGAGCGAAAGAAGCGAAAGCAGGAGGCCGAGATAAAACCCTTTTTGCATATCCGATGCGCCCGGGGAGAGGAGCGGGGAATTTGAGCGAAAGAGCAAATGGGAAAAAATCGGGTAGACAAAACCGATCCCGATATAATCGATCATGGTGATGAGCATGAGGATGAAAAAGGAAACTTTCTTTCGCCACGCCTTCAGAGCGGCACTTTGATCCATTATATCTACCCCCAATTTGCACACTACAGATTCGGAAAAAATAGAGGTAAAGGTTTTTTGAAAAAGAGCATTTCCAGAGGGGAAATAAGAGGTGGAAGCGAAATATTTGGGGAAAAGTTGAGATTAAATCACTTGTCGTGATAGGATTTGAGCATCTTACCTGTCGCGGGGTGGAGCAGTGGTTAGCTCGTTGGGCTCATAACCCAAAGGTCGTAGGTTCGAGTCCTACCCCCGCTAATTCTTCTGGCGGTATAGCTCAGTTGGTAGAGCAGCGGAATCATAATCCGCCTGTCGCTGGTTCAAGTCCGGCTACCGTCAACTTAGAGATCAAAGACATTATTCTGTTTATATCGTTTCATATTTACATTTTTATCTTGTGATAATCTCCAATTGCGCGTCTATTTGATGCGGCAATAGGCCAAAGACCCTCTTGCGGCATAGAAGAGGATATAGAGATAGCAGGCGATTGGCACGATAAATGAAGCATGAATGCCGATTCGGTCTGCGGCAAAGCCCTGGATAAGGGGGAGGAGTGCACCTCCAACGATTGCAGTGCAAAGCAGACCTGATCCTTGCGGTGTAAACCGGTCCAGTCCCCGTATTGCCAAGGCAAAGATCGTTGGGAAGAGGATTGAGTTGAAAAGGCCGATTGCGAGTACGCTCCAGACGGCAAGAGGGCCTGTAGAGAGAAGGGTTGTGGCTAAAAGAATGAGGGCTGCAACGCTGTGAATGGCGAGCAGCTTGCGCGAACCAAAGCGCTTTAAAAGCAAATATCCAATGAAACGCCCAAGCATCGCACCGCCCCAGTAGTAAGACACATGGGCTCCGGCCTCTACTTGGCTCATATTGCCAATTTGGGGATCGGAGAGGTAGTTGACCAGCATACTTCCAATCGACACCTCGCCGCCTACATAGAAAAAGATTGCCCCAACACCATAAAAAAGGTGGGGAAAGCGCCAAACTTTGTGAAGCCGGGTTTTTAGAAAACGGACTATCTCGGCCTCGTCGGCGTTTTTTACAATCTCCTTTTGTAAGTGTTCGTATTGCTCGGGCAAAATCTCAGGCAGGTGAACAGCCCGGATGCCAAATGCGATCAGGATCAAAAGCAAGGCCAAGGAGATGTAGAGCCCCTCGATTCCCCTAGCGCCGGTTCCCGCTGCAGCCAATACAATCGATGAGCCGATGAGCGGGCCGATCGTCGTCCCGAGCGAATTAAAGGCTTGCGCCAGATTGAGGCGGCTCGAGGCGTGTTTTGCGTCCCCTAGAAGTGCGACGTAGGGGTTTGCCGAAACTTGTAAGAGAACAATTCCGGTTGCAAGGACAAAAAGCCCGAGTAAAAAAAGGAAATACGAGTGGAAAGTCGCTGCCGGCAAAAAGAGAAGACAGCCAAAAGCAGCGATGAAAAGGGCCCAGAACAAGGAGCGCTTGTAACCGAGCTTCTGCAAGATTTTTCCGGAAGGGATAGACATAATCCCGTAGGCCATGAAAAAGCAGAACTGGATGAGCATCGCCTCAACATAATCAAGGCTGAAGAGCGCCTTCAAATGAGGAATGAGGATATCGTTTAAAACGGTAATCAGCCCCCACATGAAAAAAAGGGCGATGAGGGCCGTGAGAGCTAGCCGCTGATGACGATTTGCCTGCATAGCCTCACTCTAGCAGATTAGGAATATCCTACAAGACAATCTGCTAAGAATGGCTACTGGATGCAGTATGGTGTGCGCAGATAAGTTCTTAATCAAAAAGCTTCACTGGAATTCTACAGCTGTTCCTCTTTATGAGGTGCAGCACCCGCTCCGGCAAGAAGGCCGCCGTCAATTGTCAGCTCAATACCAGTGATATATTTTGATTCTTCGGATGCGAGATAGAGCGCAGCATAGGCTACATCGTCAGGCTCTCCCATGGTTTTCATGGGGATATCTTTAGCGATGGCTCTAATATTCTTTTCTCGGTTCGGACCCGTTCCCAACATAGAATCCCATAAAGGCGTTAGAATGGCAGCTGGATGAATAGAGTTGCACCGAATCTTATAGCCTTTTTCGCAACAATAGAGGGCTACCGACTTTGTATGATTGCGCATCGCAGCTTTACTAGCGGCATAGGCAGCAGCACCGGGAATCCCCACCAAGCCGGATCTAGAAGAAATGTTGATGATTGAGCCATGCTCCGAGTGCTTCATTGCTTGAATGGCATATTTACATCCAAGAAATGTTCCGTCTGAATTGACTGCATGGACATTTCGCCAACTCTCTAATGAGGCGTGCTCCGGATCTTGAGGGCCAAAGCCCTCTTCAAAACCCGTTATTCCTGCATTATTGACGAGGATGTCCAGCTTGCCAAATCTTTTGAGAATCTCTTCCGTAATGGCTTTCCATTCATCTTCGATGGAGACGTCATGGTGAATATAGAAAGCCCGGTCTCCAATCTCTTTCGCCGCAGCTTGGCCTTGGCTATCATTGACATCGGTTATGATAACTGTTGCGCCTTCTC
>JAKBAE010000097.1 GCA_021809325.1 bacterium | reverse complement strand
GTTCAGTCCTGTAAATTTACCCATCATCTCCTTCAGCTAAAATGAGGGAAATACGATGCCACATAAAGATTTTAGTGGCTAGTCAAAGATATGTTCATGATGCCCCTTTAAAAAAAGAGGGAACTGATGTTTTTTAGATGTCTCATGTTGATTGCAGTTGCGATCTCCAATTGCTGTTTTGCATCTTCCGGTCAAGCCATTTTGGACTATACTGGTTCCGGTTCAATCTTACCCACGAAAACCGAATTTAAAGCTCCCTCAAATCGAACAAAAAATCGGGGTCAATATTGAATTTAATATTAACCCCGATTTTTTATTCGATTTCAGGGGCTTTAAATCGGTTTGCGTTGGGGTAAGATTGAATCGGAACCAGTATATATTCAAGACCATTTTCTGCAGAGGGGCGTTTTAAAAAAGGGGGATGATTTCATTTACGTTGCTCTCGATGAGGAATATGTCAAAGATCTTGTTGGTCTGATTTCTGAAGAAGGGTTTGTAGCGCCCCCTTATTTTGGGGAACTGTATGATACAGGGGCGCATATATCCGTCGTCTATCCGGGGGAGAGCAAGTATCGAGGGTCTCCGGATTTCTCGGAGATCGGGGAGTGGGTTGATTTTGAGGTGAAAGAGTGTCAAATCTGGGACACGCCCAACTGGGAAGGAATTGAACAGATTTGGGTTGTTCTTGTAAGAGCTCCTTTTTTAGAGCATTTAAGAAAAAAATATGGATTTCGGCCGGGATTCGAGTTTCATATCACGATCGGAGTGAAACCGAAACCGGCCGAAGCGGCATAGAACTAAAAGGGAAGAGAAATGGCAAAGCTATGATTTCCCGGAATTGCGGCTTCGCTCGCTAGCGCCGCAGCCGTGAAAATGATCAAATCGTACCAAGTATGGACCGCAACGCTCTCTTGAAGAGAAGTGGTCTTATAGGTCAGCCAGCCCAAATAGGTGCCCAATGCCCCAATCAGAGGAAGGCTAAAAGTATAGTAGCGCCATTGGTGTTCAGGCTCGAGCGCTTGGGCATTCGGGATATGGACGGCGGCGAAAGCCAAAGAAGAAAGAACAATCCCGCCCCAAGGGGTAAAAGATTCTGAGAGTGCAGGCTGCAGATAACCCCGGAAAAATGACTCTTCTCCTATGCCGACGGGAAGCGCCAGGACGGGCATCAGCCTGCCTCCGGAAGATAGAGGAGTTTTTATTCTCGCTTCTTTTGGATAGGCAATGCGAGTTACATAGGATGCGAGGGCCAAAGCTCCCAGCACTCCGCCCCAGACCTCCGGTTTTTTCAAGATAGAGGGTTTGAAGGGAGCGTAGCTCAATGCAGCCAGACTGTCTGTTGGCATCTTGTATGTATATCCTGAGCTCCCGTTATAGGTTCTTGCATCGCGATAAGCTGCATAGGCGCTATAAAGAATGATATTTTGAGACGCAAGGAGCGAGAAGATTCGCGTATCCTCAGAGAGTTGGGGAGAAAAAAAGAGGCTGACTCCAAGCGTAGCGCTCCCAAATAAACTCGACGCTGTTTGCATATCGCCTAAATAAACATGCCCAAGGCCCGGTATAAGAGAAGAGAGGGTCGCTGCCAGAACCGGGCTTTTTCTTGCCGGAGGCTGAAATTGAGCTGCTGGCAGCTCAAGTTTTGGTTCGGCAGGCAGCTTTTGCCCTGTGATCGTGATTTCGGCGTCATTGCCATAGAGAAATGATGCAGAGAGAACGAGAGTCGAAAAGAAAATTTTCATAGAAATACCTTATTTTTAGTTTAACAGTTTCTATTATCGCGAAATTTTTGAAAATTAAAATAAATTTTATCTTGTTTAGGTCTGGATTTGGTTTGTTTGTGCTTTGTCTTCTGTCTTGTTGACTTTGATTTTGCGTTAGTTTAGTCTGTTTGCAAAATTCACGCTTTGTTGTTTAATTAATTTGATAAAAGATTTTTTATGTTGATTGCTAGGGTTTTTAGTGCTATTCTGCTTTTCTTTTCTTCTTTTGGAGGGAATTTGAGCGCGATATCCGTGGAGATCCCCAATGATCTCCGTGTTGAGGAATATACCCAGAATAACGGTTTTTCCCGTGCAGCCTTTTGGATCGCATCGAAGCTTAGCGACCCGGTCTGCAAAAGCCATGAGTACTTTCGTCGGATTCAAATTGTGGATGCGCTTCATCCTGAGGAGTGTAAACTCGTTCGTCTGGCAAGACAGATCTTCCTCGGATCCCTTTTCGTCTGCTTTGGTGCGCTCGGGATTTTTACTGCCCCGCCCTCCGTTGCTCTTCGGGCTTTAGCTCTCCATTTGCAGGCGCACCCGTTTCTTTATGAAAGAGGGGGTGCTTCTGAGAAAGTTCTTCCTGACAAGCCCATCTTTTCGCTTTTATCTTGGAATATCTGCTGCGTCGCAGGCGGATATCCCGTAAGCGACGGGGGGGTGTCGCCCTGGGTCGATCGGATCGATGCCGTAGCTCGCAAGATCATCGAGACCGATGCCGATGTGAATTGCCTTTACGAGACCTTCGATCTGCAGGCCGCGGCCAAGCTCTCCGATGAGCTGAAAGCAGCCGGATACAGCCACATCTATTATAATATCGGCCCCAAGGCGATGGGGCCTCCTTCCGGGATTTTTGTCGCAAGCAAATATCGGATCTCGAATCCGGACTTTATTTCATTTCCTCAAGAGCTGCTCATCGGCCGCACAAAGCACGCCTCGAAAGGGATTTTCACGTTTGATCTCGTAAGCAACGGGTCTGTATTTGCCACAATTTCGGCAACGCATCTGCAGCACTCGGAAAAGCCCGAGTTTCCAACTGCTGAAGAAATCCAGGCAAGAGCGTCCCAGATGGAGATGCTTGTCGAAAAAGTCCAAACGATCACCGATCGCGCGGTATTAGTTGTAGGCGATCTCAATCTCGATGATCAGGAATTTCACTCTAGCGATTGGAGCCCTTCTTTCGAAAAGAACGATCAGTTCACTGAAAAGACGTGGGGAGGGGATGCCTTCTGCGCCCGTTTGACGGGAAAAGAGGTGTCGGGGCCCTTGAATTTAGACCATTCGATGTCTCTGAAAGGATCCGTCCTTTCGATTGAAACCAAGCTGATTGATACCGGTTTCGACGCTGAGAGCTTCTCTGAAGAGGCCCTCACCGATCACCGGGGCCTTCTTACCCATATACATTTATTATAAGATCTGCCAAGTAGAAAGAATCAGAATTGATTCAAATAGGGGGTCTGGTTTGAAAGCTTTAAGGATCATTGGCGTAATTATTTTAGTTGCGGGCGGAATTTTGATTGGCGTGTCTCAGCATATTAAAACACGCGTTGCCGAAGGAAGGATAGAGATTTCCAGCGGAGAGAGGAAAGTGGAGACAGGGCAAAAACTCTTTGGAGCCACTCCGGTCACGAAAGAAGCCGGCAATACGCTTTTCTTCAATTCGGCCAATCAGCAAATCGCTGAAGGGAAATCCGAGGCGGACCGATATGAGGCGCTGGCCAATCAGTTGCAGATAGGGGGAATTGCCGCCATTATCGTAGGCGCCGGGTGTATTCTCTGGTCTTTCATAAAGAAGAAGAAGAGATAAATGCCGAGAGCTTGGCTCATCTGGTCGCTTAGCGCCTTATTCATGTTCTACAAGTACGCGATCGAGGTGTCTCCCAGCGTCATGGCCCTCGATTTGATGGCTGAGTTTTCTCTCAGCGGGGCAGCGATGGGCAACCTCGCCGCTTCCTATTTTTATGCGTACCTTCTTTTCCAGATTCCGGCAGGTCTTTTGATTGACCGATGGGGTCCAAGGAAGGTAACGACGGCGGCGATTATATTTTGCTCTTTTGGCACCTATCTTTTGAGCTTTGCCGCTTCGTTTGAGATGGCGCTTTTAGGCCGTTTTATCGCAGGAATTGGCGCGGCGTTTGCAGCCTTGAACTGTCTGAAATTGATCGCGAACTGGTTTCCCGCCGGCCGTTTTGCCCTGATGGCGGGCCTGATGATGAGCGTAGGCATGCTAGGGGCCGTAGGGGGACAGGCTCCCTTGTCCCATTTCATCTCGTTTTTAGGATGGCGCTATGCGATGGCGGCCTTGGCCCTCATAGGGTTGACCCTAGCTGTTTTCTTTGTCCTCATTGTGCGTGATCGGGCGCCTCATCACAAGCGATTGGATGTGATGCCAAAGCCCCTTAGGGTCAAAGCCGGTTTGAAGTCCATTATCAAAAGTCCCCAGTCCTGGGCCCTTTCGTTTTATAGCGGTTTTGCTTTTGCTCCCGTATCGGCTTTTGGCGGGCTTTGGGCGATCCCGTTTTTACAAGAAGCCTATTCCCATTCCCCCATGATGGCGGCAAGAGGCGCTTCGCTGATTTTTATCGGATTTGCGATTGGAGCGCCATTTTTCGGGTGGTTTTCCGATTACCTTGGAAAGCGAAGGCCCGTCATGGCATGGGGAACGGCTGCAGGGGGGCTTTCTTTGGCCTTGGTCCTTTATCTCCCCAACCTGCCTGCCTATGGGATGTTCCTCTTTCTCTTTTGTTTTGGATTTTTCATCAGCTCATTTCTTCTTTGCTTCACCATGATGAAGGAAATCCACTCTCCGATTGTCGCCGCAACGGCAATTGGCTTCATGAACGGATTCGATGCCCTCTTCGGTGCTCTGTCCGATTTTTTGACCGGAAAAGTTTTGGATGTGCTTTGGACAGGGGAATTTGCGTCGGGTGCGCGCTTATTTTCCACCTCGGCGTATCACTGGGCCCTTGCGATCCTTGTCGCTTATCTCGCTATCTCACTTTTTTGCTTGGCGAGGGTGAAGGAGAGCTTTTGCAAAGAGGCCGCCCCTTCAAGCCTTCCTTAAGCTTATACGTTTCAATGCGGTTAAACCAGCCGGCCAGGTATTGCTGCTCATTTCGCTCGGCAGGGGCGTTTTCGACGCGCTTCAATAAGACCTCTTTGGCAGATCGGATGAATTCTTCCATTGGTTCTCCAACAGATTGCATTCCATCAAGCACTTGCAGCAGGCCCCAGCCAACTCCTGCGTAGCGCTCTTTGGAATCCGTGCCATAGCCTTTGAAATTTACATAGTCCAAAAGAGCATACAGCCCGGTTGCCGCCTCAAAGACGCGCCGGTAGTTGGCGAGAATGGCCTCTTTTCTTTCTTGGGGCGCCTCCTTTTCCAGCATGGGGAGCGCGTTTTCCAAGCGATCGGCGAGGAATTCCGCCTGGAGGGAAAGGGTATTTTTCAGGAGGGTGCGGAGTTGCTGCATTTTCTTGCAGGACTTAGCCCTCATGAACTCATCGCGGTTTTTCCAAGGACAGCCTTTTGCTTCTTCCAGCCAAAGGGGTATCTGGATGTCTTTGGACTTCAAAAAAGCCAAAAGGGAAGGGAAGGTTTCGTTATAAGGACCTTTTTTAGATGGGTACCAAATAAAATGTCCAATGCCAAGGGAAGCAAATTCTTCTCCCTTATTCCAAGAGGTAAGACCATCCAATGTGGCCGCGCATTCGTTCTGCCACACCCTGATTCCGATGTCTAGGGCCGTATCAGGAGGGATCGAAGCTGCAAAGATTGAAAGAGCTGTTAAGAGAATCATGGATCTAAGATAGCCCAAAACAGATTTTTTGAGGCCATTAATTCTTGTCCGGAAGTTTTGTATACTGTACGATTAAGATATGCGGAAAGCTATTTTCGTACTGTTTATTTTCTTTATCCATCCACTGAGTGCTCTCTCAAGGCCGTCGAAGGCCCTTGAGCCTCACGCGGCAATCGGGGTTGCGACCTACTCCTATTTTGATGAAACGCGCGGCCGTCCGATCACGGTGGAGTTTTGGTACCCCGCCGCTCAAGAGGGGAAGGTGAAGCCGGCTTTAAACGAAGACGTCTGGATCCATCCCCAAGAGCTCCGCAACGCCGTTTTTGCTAAAAATGCCCATCAATTGCCCCTTGTGCTCATGTCTCATGGCCACGCAGGAGATCGAAGGGACCGGAGCTGGCTTGCCGAAAAGCTGGTTCAAAGCGGTTATGTCGTAGCTTCGATCGAGCATCCCGGCAATAGCTGGCATACGATGGATACCGTCGCCACCCTCAAATTTTGGGAAAGACCTCGCGACGTCTCTTTTGCCCTAGACCGGCTCTTGAGCGACCCGCTCCTTGCCGGCCGCATCGACGAGAAGAGAATCGGGTTTGTCGGCTACTCCCTCGCAGGGCTGACCGGTCTCTTTTTGGCTGGCGCGGTTCCCGACGGCATCGAAGCCCAAATAGAGAGGAACCGGAGCCAGTTTCCGGAGGTGACCCCAGAGATGCTCGCGGCCATGGATTTTTCGCCCGCCAAACAGAGCTACTACGACCCAAGGATCAAAGCGATCTTTCTGATGGCTCCTGCCACCTGGTGTTTTGTAAAAGAGCCTTCTTTAAAAGGGCTAAAGACCCCGGTTGCCATCGTAGCGACCGTCTCCGACGAGGTGCTCGCCTTTGAAGAGCATATGGAGCCTCTGATCTCGCGCTCCGTGCCGGCCCGCCTCAAAGTTCTGCGCAGAGGCGAGAGCCACTTTGTATTCCTCAACCGGACGACAGAAAAGGGAAAGGCCGTTTTAGGCGAGCGGGTCTTTCGCGATCCGCCCGGCATCGACCGGAGGGAGATCCATCGAGAAGTCGGTTCCTTTGCAATCGAATTTTTTAACCAGTTTCTTCGTTCTATCAAGTAGTCCTAATCTTTTTATCTACCTGATAATGCCAAATCTGCTACACTTCACTTGAAGTCGCAAAGGTGCGGCTTTGTCTTGCCCAGGCAAGGCGGAATAAAGCGAAACGATGATGCACAAGACAGTAGTACAGACTGCTTCCTCTTCCCGAGTCGGTACCGGTATGGTCAATACCGGCTCCGCGGTGTGCACCGTCGCATCGCAGCAATAATCCGCCCTTAACCGCCTGACCTTCCTGAAAAGAAAAAGCAAAAAGACCCAGAAAGAGCCCGGCGGGAGGGCCTACTGGAGTATGAAAATGTCTACGCAATCTCTATCCGACGCCCCGCCAAAACGGCGAGGAGCCAACTATTGGACCACAGGGCTGGCTCTCTTCTCGATGTTTTTTGGAGCCGGCAACCTGATCTTCCCCCTCATTGTCGGTACTCATGCCGGTAACGAAACCGCCAAAGCCGTCTTTGGGATAGGACTCTCCGCGGTCCTATTTCCCTTGCTAGGACTCGTCGCGATGCTGCTCTATCGGGGCGATCTGCGGGCATTTTTAGCCAGGTTGGGCCCTATTCCGGCATTTCTCCTGCTCTTCATCCTCCATCTCTCGCAAGGGCCGCTGGGAGCCCTCCCACGCCTGGTCACCTTGATGCACGGCAGCGTCTGCACCTTTTTTCCCTCTCTCTCCCTCCCCCTCTTCAGCATCCTGATCTGCGGCGCGATCTTCCTTCTCGCCCTCAAACCTCAGCGCCTCATCCAGCTCCTGGGAGTGATCTTGACGCCGCTTCTCCTCCTCACCATGGCCGCACTGATCCTCGCCGGGATCTTCAGCGGGGCCCCAGCGCTTCCATCCAACGAAAGCGGTCTATTTCACTTTATGGAAGGGCTCAAAGGCGGGTATCAGACGACAGACCTTATCGCAGCTCTCCTCTTTGCCACGGTCGTCATCCCCCATCTGCTCCGAGGCACTGAAAACCTGCCCCCGAGAGAGCAAAACAGCCTCCTCCGCAGAAACATGCTCGGCTCCAGCATCGTGGCCGCATCCCTCTTAATGATCACCTACATCGGCCTCTGTCTCTTAGCCTCGCGCCACGCCGAAATGCTCTCTAATCTTCCTCCCGAACAGATGCTGCACGCCATCGCCATCACAACCCTCGGCAGCGCCGGCGCCTGGATCTCTTCCAGCGTCGTCTTCTTGGCTTGCCTGACGACAGCGCTCTCCCTCACATCCATCTTCTCCAGCTATCTCCAAACAGAGATCCTCCGAAATAAAACGGGATCCATCCTCACGCTCCTCATCACAATCATCTCCACAGCCCTCATGTCCAACCTCGGATTCACAGGGCTCATGAAGCTGATCGGGCCTGCGATGGAGATCCTCTATCCATCCCTCATCGTCCTCTGCCTCACCAACATCGGCTTCTGCCTCTACAGCGTCAAGCCGGTCAAAGTGCCGGTCTACGCCGCTCTCGGCATTGGCATCGTTGGCTTTTGCATCTAGAGGTTATTAAGGGGCTCCGCCCCTTTAGAACCCGTGCTAGCATCGGAGGCTGGTCTATTTTGGGGATTATTTTGGCCGCTTTTCGATTCCTTTTGCGGGGGTAATATCGACAAGAGTATATACTGGTTCCGGTTCAATCTTACCCCAACGCAAACCGATTTAAAACCCCTGAAATCGAAGAAAAAATCGGGGTTAATATTAAATTCAATATTGACCCCGATTTTTTGTTCGATTTGAGGGAGCTTTAAATTCGGTTTTCGTGGGTAAGATTGAATCGGAACCAGTATATAGTGCTTCCACCTGAAAGTTAC
>JAKBAE010000096.1 GCA_021809325.1 bacterium | reverse complement strand
TAGCGCTCACAGCATCCGCTGTCGTAATGGCGGAGTTTGGGGAAAAGGCGTTGTCTGCACCTGCTTTCAAAGTGCCGGAGTTTACTGTTGTTACGCCACTGTAGGTGTTATTGGTGCCGGTGAGCTGGAAGGTCCCGCTGCCGCTGAGCGTCAAGCCTCCTGTGTCTTGGATAGATCCGCTATAGGTGCCGTAGGTGCCGGTCTGGGTGAGGGTTGCAGAGCCGAGCAGCACATTGCCGCCGTTTGCTCCGCCGCCGGAAAGTGATGGAATCGTTTGATCAAAGTTATTCAAGGAAAGGTTGGTATGCGCCTGATTGTTAAGCAAAATAATCGAGGAGGAAGAAAATGCATTGATAGCGCCTGCTTGCAGCGTTCCGTAGTTAATGGTTGTCGTTCCGCTGTAGGTATTATTGGTGCCGTCTAATTGAAATGTATTGCTGGGACCAATGATTAGTGTCAGACCACCTGTGCCTTGGATGGAGCCGCCATAAGTATTGCCAACAGAGAGATCCAAAGTGAGAGTTCCAGACCCAAGAATCACATTGCCGCCGCTTCCTCCACCCCCGGAAAGCGATCCGATCGTTTGATTTAGGTCATTTAAGGAAAGAGTTGCCCCCCGCTGCATTGGCTATCGAAATAATAGAGCGAGAAGAAAGGGCTTTGACAGCTCCCGCTTGCAAAGTGCCGGAGTTAATGGTTGTCGTTCCGCTGTAGGTGTTATTGGTACCGTTGAGCTGGAAGGTCCCACTGCCGCTGAGGGTCAAACCTCCCGTACCTTGGATGGAGCCGCTATAGATGCCATAGGTGCCGGTTTGAGTGAGGGTTGCCGAGCCGAGCAGCACATTGCCGCCGTTTGCTCCGCCGCCGGAAAGAGAGGGAATCGTTTGGTCGAAGGTACTTAAGGAGAGATTAGCTCCGGCTGTATCTGCCAAAGAGATTGCGGAGTTGGGGGAAAATGCATTGGCGGCTCCTGCTTGCAGGGTGCCGGAATTAATGGTGGTTAGTCCTGAATAATTATTGCTTCCTGAAAAAGTGAGGGTATTTGAACCTTGTTTTATCAACGAACCGGAGCCTGTTATAGGCGCTGAAATCGTCATAGAACTTGTCGTGGTATCGATGTAGCCGTCTGCTGCTAAATTAATCCCTAGCCCCGGACCTGCAGACAAATCAAAATCAGCTAAAGGATGGAGAGTAGGTTGAAAGCCCCCCGAAGAAAAGGTAAGAAAATAGGTGCCGGCTGCCGGAGAGCCTAGATTATCTTGTCTGCTGACCTGTAAAATGCGCCCCTCGATGAGTGTACCACCTTGATAGGTATTTGCTCCCGTCAAGATCAGGTTTATATTTGTAGTAATACTTCCCGCAGGACCGGCACTGTCTGAAATGATTCCATTATAGGTGTAGCTTGCCCCTAAAGTGTCTTGAATATTCAAGGATCCGGCAGATCCTGCGCTGCTTAGTGTGATATTTCCTCCGCTTGATCCTCCACCCTCCAATGCACGAACAGTATTGGATGTTCCATTTAGATCTAAGATAACGCCGGCTGCATCAGCAAATACATATTCGGCAGGCGGCAACGCTCCATCTACGCCTGCTTGCAGAATCCCGGATATCAAATGCATTTGGCCCTGAAAGGTGTGGCCCGTTCCATCCAGAACATAAGTGGAAGGTGAATCGATTACTATAGTAGATCCTGGATGAGTCCCATTAATAACCGTACTGCAGGTTCCCGAGGCGTTAGAAATTGTTAAATGCTTGACTGTATTATAAAAATTAATAACAGAACCGGTGCCGTTGGTTATGTTTTCTAGTGTTTGTGAGGAGTCTGAGGGACCTGTTAGATTGAGTTGGGCGCCTGTTCCGTTACCGAGAATGAGGGGTGTGTTAGGCACACAGGTACCATTTGCTAAGTTTAAAGTTCCATCAACTGTTACTAAAGAACTTGTCCATGATGTATTTGCTGCTGTCAAGTTACAAGTGATCCCCTGGTCAACAGTGAGATTTCCAGTACCTGTGATTGTTGAAAATGTCGCTGTCCCGCCGGTGCCGCCCAACTCCAAATCACCCGCAAAATTCACTGTGGTGCCATCTTGCCATTGCCCGGTTGAACTAGAGTCAAAAAACAATTCCGGGCAACTTATGCCGCCTACAGTAAGAATTCCTGTTCCTTGGAGGCTGGAAACGACGCTATTTTCAAAGTTGATGGAAGAGGGGGTGAAGGTAGCGAAATTCATATTGACTGTAGGAGATGGGGTGCTGCCGCCATCAAAAAAAATCGCATCGCCATTGCTCGGTTGTCCTACCGGCTGCCAATTGAGGCTTGCAGTCCAATTTTGGTTGAGAGGAGCAAGCCCTGACCAAGTTTTGTTTGCTGCGAACGCCTCGGAATAACATAAGGAGCAAACAATAGTAAGAGGGATAATAGTGGTTTTCATGCGCAGGTCCTTTTTTTTATGTGTATCAGGAGCGTCCAATCAGGACAAGAATTTGTGCCGCATAACGTAATGCATTTGAATCCAATTAAAAAATTCAATATATTCCAGTGTGTTTTTATGTGAAAATTTTCTGATTTTCCCCGGCTGCAAGCGGGATTTCGTCTAGGAATTGACAGAATAACGAATAAGGCCGTACCTTATAGGTCTATGAAAAAGAGCTTCCTTTTCGCTTGGCTGCTTTTGGCCGCACCTTTTGTACAAGCCCAGGAGATCCAGCCTGACGAGGTTCTTCCGCTCGAAGAGCATGAAGGGCCGACTGTCCAAGAGTTCTATAGCTACATGCAAGAGGCGATCGACGATGCCGACTGGTGGTCGGCCATCGACTTTGGGCAGATCGTGCTCTACCATTTCCCCGATTCTCCTTTTGGACAAGAAATTCCCTTTTTCATTGGCATGGCCTATTTGCAGCTGGGACAGCACGAGCTGGCCAATGAGTCCCTCAGCGAATATTTGAAAAAATCGACGAGTCCGAAGCATTTTGAAGAGGCGATCGACGCAAAATTTGCGATTGCCGAGTTTTTCCGGGAAGGAGGCAAAAAGCGCCTTTTCGGTTCGCATAAGATGCCTGCCATTTTGCCCGGAAAGGAAGACTCTTTGGTCATCTACGATGAAATCATTGCCTCAATGCCGCACCACGAGCTGGCAGCGAAAGCGATGCTCGGCAAGGCGGAGATTCAGGCTTATTACGAGGATTTTCGCCCGAGCGTGGAGACGCTCCATCTCTTGATCCGGCGCTTTCCAAAGCATGAGCTTGCAGCTGAAAGCTATCTTCGAATCAATCAGGTATACTTGAGCCAGGCGGCCACTCAGCAGCTCGATCCCGATCTTCTTGATCTAGCCGATGTGAATCTGCGCAAGTTCAAGCTAACATTCCCCAGGGAGCCGCGCATCGCGGCGGCGGAAACGGCTCTCTCTGAGATGAAAGAGATTTTCGCGCAAAACTTGCTTGAGACGGGGCATTTTTACAAGAAAAGAAAGCAGATGGACGCTTCGATCATTTATTTTTCAAAGATTGTAGCGAAATATCCCGATAGCAAAGCAGCTGTAACAGCCCGTGAGCAGCTTGTAGAGCTCCAGGCGAGCGGTCATTTTTAAGTTTCTAACATCATGCGATGGGCTCTTTCTGTCTTCATATTTCTATCCGCTTGCGGCTATCGATGGGAAGACGCAGCTCCAAGCTCCCTTTCAATCCCGTTTGTAGCCGGCGATGAAGACGGCACTCTGACAGCGGAGCTGATCCGCTCTTTTGCCAGCTCAACAAGGGCGGATGTCCTCTCTTCGAAGGGAAGATATCGTCTGGAGGTAGCTATTTCCGAGCAATCGAATGAGATCATTGGGTTTAGGATCGACTCGCAAGTCAACAACGGCAAGCAGCAAAAAAATATGGTAGCAGATGAAGGAAGGCGCAGTATATTCGCGGATGTTTGCCTCTATGACTCTGAGACGGATGAGGTTGTTGTAGGCCCATGCCGCGTGGGGGCTAATATCGATTATGACTATGTCGATGGGGACTCTTATCAAGACTTGACTTTTGTCGATTCCGCAGGCCGGACGCAGACGATCCTTGCCTATTCGCTCGGCCAGCTCGAATCCTCCGAGTCTGCAAGAGAGGCGGGATCCAAGCCGCTTTATCGGAAATTGAGTCGAAAAATCGTCGATCTCATTTCAGCCTATTGGTGAATAACAGGAGCTTTGATGCGCTTTAGAGTGGAAAAATTGATTCGGGACAATCTGGCTGCCAAGATGCGAGAAAATGGGATTGTGGTGCATGAGCGATTTCTTGACGGCGATGAGTTTCTCTTTTGCCTCAAAGAAAAGCTTTTGGAAGAAGCGCAAAAAGTGCATGGCTCTAGCAAGAAGGGGGAGCTGATCGAAGAGCTGGTCGAAGAGCTGGTCGACATACAGGAGGCGATGCTTGCCCTTTGTGAAAAAGTAGGGATTACTCCGGATGAAATTGAAGCTGCCCGCCTAAAAAAGAGAGAGGTGAGCGGCGGTTTTGAAAAGGGGATTTACCTCTCTTGTGTGGATATCGAAGAAAACAATCCGGCGGTTGAATTCTATCTCAAGCAGCCGGAGCGCTATCCGCATATTGGAGAAGAAAAGCCCGACTGTTTGTTTTGCCAAATCGGCCGGAGGACGCAAAAAGGGGATTTTCTGGAGTCTTATACCCATTGTTTTGCTATTCAAGACAAATTTCCTGTGACGAGGGGCCATATCCTCATTATCCCTTACGAACATACCGAGAGTTGGTTTACTGCAAGAGAAGAAGTGCGCTTGGATATGATCCGTGCGGTGCAGCTACTAAAAGAGCGGGTGGATGCGGAATATCACCCTCAAGGGTACAACTTAGGAGTAAATTGCGGTAAAGTTGCCGGTCAAACGATCATGCATCTGCATCTCCACCTGATCCCGAGATATACGGATGACATGATCGATCCCACGGGGGGAGTTCGCGGCGTCATCCCCTCGAAACAAAAATATTAAATATAATTACGATTTGTATTTACTGTAATTTGTTAATAAGCGATTATTATTTATGTAAAAACAAGGGACTGTGAATATGGTATTACAAATTACGCCAAAAAGAGATGTTGAACTTTTTAATGATCGGGCAGCTTGCATCCAAAATTTTATAGATACGCCGCCGGTTCAAAAAACAAAAGATTTCGTACAATCCTTTTTTAATCTTTTAACTTATAAAACTGCTTCTTTGCGCGCATTTCCTGATGCTGAAATAGAGTCGTTGACCCAATTGTCTAAAGAAGACCTGTCCAAAAAAAGATTGATTGTTTGTATTCATGGCCTTTGCGGCGCTCCCCATGAATTTAAAGTTGCTCTAGATGCGCTGAAATCAAAAGATCTTCCTGATACCGCTATTTATATTCCCTATGTTCCGAATAAGGGGAAAGACCGACTGGATGAAATGGCCGATGAAATCTTTAAATCGATTGGAGCTTGGGCGAGCGCGGAAGGAGATCGAAAAGAGCTTGTCCTTATCGGTGTATCGAACGGCGCTAGAATTTCACGGGCAATTGAGACCAAGCTTACTGAAGAGAACCGGGGAAAGATCGAGGCATTGCGGGTTGTATCAGTTGTTGGAGCCAGACGAGGCTCTTCATTAGTGAATCTAGCATGCCGATTTGGATTTGCTTGGGCTGTGTCTTGGGTGATATCTAAACCGATTGTTGAAGAAATGCCGATGGACTCGGAGCGCAATCGACAGCTAGATGAAAATTGGAATCGATGGATCAAAACTGGTGCAAAGGATCTGAAATGCGATTTTACCTTTTTGGCGTCGGCATTTGATGCGCATGTTCCTGATCACGCATCTTCTTTGCCCTTGATGCCGGAAAATATCAAAGCTCGCTATGGAATTATTTCCGACCATGGGCATTTCACTGCAATAGACGGCGCTGCAAGCACGATAGCCGATTTATTAGCTCCCCCCCTCGGTCAAGATGAACCGAAGGAGGAATGATCGACCGATTTTTAGTCGAGCTCGCTTTGGGCGAACCGGTTGATTGCGACAGATAGAAATTCAGGCATTTCAGAATGGTACGCCTCATAGGCTTTTCGCAAATCGCTTTGTACAATGAACTGTCCATGCCCTGAATAGGATTCTCTGTTTGGAGTCCAAAATTGTTTGAGCCATTGATAGTGCTTGCGGATTGTCTCCTGCACTTCTTGAGAGTCAGCCTTCAACTTCCGGTTCATCTGCTCAGCTAGCTCTTGGCAGATTTCGGCGAATGCTTTTTTAGATTCTTCCCAATTTGACTCGGTCCAATCTTTTACCCTTTGTCGGCACTCTTCCATATGGGCCTTGCCTTTTTCGCCAAAGCGATCGAGAATTTGTTTCTCATATTCTTTTTGCTTTTCTTTGCTAAAGCCGTAATAGAATTCTTTGTCCTTCATCTTTTTGATTCCTTTTAAGTGTTTTACTGTGTTGTCAATGGTCTCGATCAACTTTTTTGTCCTCACTAGGTTTTTTTGTAAAACCGTTCGGTGAGAGGTTAAAGCTGCCAATTGATCAAACTCGGACTTCCCCAGGATTTTCTGTATCTTCTTCAGCTCAAAGCCAAGTTCCCGAAAAAAGAGAATTTGCTGCAAAAGCAGAAGCTCCTTTTCTTCGTAGAATCGATACCCATTGGTCCCATGCCAGGCCGGTTTGAGCAGGCCCAGCCGATCGTACCAATGGAGCGTACGTACGCTAACCCCTGAGAGTTTAGCCAATTTTGCAACGGTATAAGCCATTGATCATCTCCTTCAATATCCCTTTGATTTTAAAGGATGCGATCATCTTAGGCAATGACGTAACGTCAGAGTCAACCAGGTCTGAAAAAAATGAATGTTTTTCTAAAATTTTTAACGGTTTATGCTCTTACTAAGATGTTTGTGAATGGCAAAAAAGAAGCGTTTTTAGATTTGCTAGATAGTTCCTTCCCAGGCATGAAAGCAAATATTTTGCGCTGCGAGAAACTGGGGTTTCCTTGGGACTCAAAGCCGATCTTGAAAGAAAGGAAGGGAGAAATTCTTTCCCATGTGGGCCTTTTGGACTATCCGATTGCGATCCAAGGCCGGCTATATAAAATTGGCGCTCTTCATGCTGTTTGCACCAAAAAAACCTATCGAGGCCAAGGCTTTGCAACGGATTTGATCCACGAAGCTCTCAATCAAGCGGGCAGCCAATATGATTTTTTTGTTTTATATACCGAGATCCCTCATTTTTATGAGCGGCTCTCCTTTGAACATCTCCAAGAATACCGTTTTCATCTTCCATGCAAGAGGTCAAAGGGATCTCGGTCTTTAATTCCTGTGGCGTCTCCGCAAGAAGACGATCTTTTCAAAAGGTGTTTTCTAGCACGGGTCGCGACATCCAATGTAGTGTGGGTTAAAGATCTTGGATTCATTGCCGCTTTCAATGCTCTCTTTTCCACTTACCCTGCTTACTGGTCCCTACAGTACAGCCCAACCCTGAATGGGATGATCTCCTGGGAAGTAAAGGGAAAAACGCTGCATCTTTATGACGTGATTGCGGGCGAGATGCCTTCGCTGGATGCGATTCTTGACCATTTACCGGAGGATATCGAGGAGGTCTACTTTTATTTTCCTCCCGATCTTTTTACTCATGCAGCTACGCCGGAACCTTTTCTCTATGACAAGGGGTATTTTATGGTGCGGGGAAGTTGGCCTTGCACGGAGCCCTTCATGATTTCGCCGCTTAGTAGATGTTAGTTCTCTTTATAAGATATAATTTTGTTGAAAATACTATTATCTGATATTGTTTGGTGGCGTAATAAAAGCAGGTTGTATGGGAAATCGAATTACAAACACGCGTTATGGGATGATGCTTTATCCGGAACGGGATGAAGTGATAGGTAAAAATCTCCTTCTTTATGGGGAGTGGTATCAATCTGAAATGGACTGCATGAAGCCTTACATTCCACAAGGGGGTGTTTGCATCGATGTAGGGGCCAACATTGGCTGCCACACACTTTTTTTTGCAAGGCAGGTGGGTTCGGGCGGGGCTGTCATCGCGTTTGAGCCGCAGCGAGTCTTGTTTCAAATTCTCTGCGCCAATATTGCCCTCAACGACTTTCGAAATATAGAGGCTTTCTCTTCAGCAGTGGGTCAAAAGAGCGATACCCTGTTTTTCCCGCCTTGCGATTACGATCAGCCCGGGAATTTTGGAATGATCGGTAGAAGCCGGGAAGGAGTTCCGGTCAATCAGGTTTGCCTCGACGATTTCCAATTTTCGAGGATCGATCTGATGAAGATTGATGTAGAAGGGATGGAGCCGGAGGTTCTTTTGGGCGCAAAAAAAACCATTGGAAAGCACCGTCCCGTTATTTATCTGGAATACCATCCTGAAACGCATTCCTGCGATCTTAGAGAGATTCTCAAGGGATTGGATTATGAGCTTCAGGAACATCTTGCACCGGGATATAATCCTCTCAACATGAAAAACGAATCAAAAAATGTTCATGGAAACTTTTTAGAAAGAAATCTTCTCTGAACATATCTTTGACTAGCCACTAAAATCTTTATGTGGCATCGTATTTCCCTCATTTTAGCTGAAGGAGATGA
>JAKBAE010000095.1 GCA_021809325.1 bacterium | reverse complement strand
CCCAACAATCGGGGAAATATCGATTATACAGAGTTAGCTCACGAAATAGCTTCCATAGCCGCTCTATCGGATTCAGATTTGGCGAGTAGGGTGGTAAATAATGCAATCGAATGCTCGACTGCTTTAAATACTCATCCAGCTTGTGATTTCTGTGTGCCCTTGCATTGTCTAGAATGACATGAATGGTTTTCGTGGGGCAATCTTCCTGCAGTTGCTGGAAAAATTGGATCATTGCATCTGCATCAATTGTTTCATATTCTCGAACAAAGACTTTCATATCCAATAAGTTCAAGGCCCCTACGAAATGCAATCTCTTTTGTTTGCCTGTTGTCTGAAGAGTTTTACACTCTCCTTTTTTGATCCAACCACATACTGCCTGAGATTGATATTCGGGATGCATGGCGTCCACAAAATACAGCTTCTCGTTAGAACCGAGCGATGCTTTCAAATTCTTGTAATATTCAATAAACTCTTTCTGCTGATTAGGATTGACTTTCCCGGGAACTTTTTCGGGCTTTTTGAATGTGAATCCTTGGCTCAGCAACCAATCTGTCATCCCCGATCGAGAATACTCTTTGCCAAATCGACCTTTGACATAGCAGACAATGTCTTTCACCTTAAGATAAGTCACCTGCTTTAAATGATCCTCCAGAGATTGAGTCTCAGATTCGGTAAGTTTTGAAGAAGAGCCCCCTCTAGGATCATTCTTTGTCTTGTTACTTGAGCTATATTCTTTAAGATAATTTTCAATAGTCGAGACGCTGAGGCGAGTCAGATGCGAAAGATCCTCAACAGACTGTCCTTCGTCGTAGGTCAAAATAACGAACAGTCGTTTCCAGTCAGCTAAATTTTTGGTTTCTTTGAGCTGGCACTCAAGTTGAGCTCTTTCTTGGTCAGTAAGCGGTCTTAACGTTCTCATGGGCTAGCATTATCTGCTAGTAAACATTTTATTTCCATGTTTTGGGTAACTTTCAGGCGGAACCAGTATATACCCAATTACCCTGAGCCTATCCCAGCCTGCTTAACAAAATTTTAACAAATCTGCCATTCAACAAGAAAAAAAGCTATAAATTTAAAACAAAACCAAAGCATTTCTCTAAAAACGAACTAACGAAACACTGAATAAAACAAACGTTTTGCAATCTCTACAGAGGCAAAATATAGAACAACAATTACTAAAACAACCACTAAAAGAGGCCAAGAGATGAAAGAGATGGCAAAAAGTCCTCCTAACGGAGTAAGAGGCAAGAGCAGAGTTCCCAGGAAAACGAAAATGATCGCTAAAGAGAGCAGCTTGCCAGGCCTCGAGCGCCAAGAGATCCGCCTTGTTCGGATAGCCAGAACGATCAATGTGGCCGACCAGACCGATTCAAGAAACCAAGCGGAGCGGAACGTCGATTCGCCGGCATGGAAAATCCAATACAAAACTCCAAAGGTCGCATAATCAAAGAGGGAGCTAATAAGGCCGAAGACAAGCATAAAGCTGCGAATCTTTTTTAAGTTCCACTTCAAAGGACGCTGAACCCGTTCCGGATCGACCCTATCCGTAGCAATGGCCATTTCCGGGAGATCGGTCAAAAGGTTAATGAGAAGCACCTGCTTAGGCAAAAGGGGCAAGAAAGGAAGAAAGAGAGAAACCCCTGCCATGCTGAACATGTTGCCGAAGTTCGCGCTTGCCGCCATATAGATGTACTTCAACGTATTGGCAAACGTAGCCCTCCCTTCTTTCACCCCGTCCACGATGACGGAGAGGTCTTTTTCGAGGAGAACGATGTCGCAGGCTTCTTTGGCCGCATCCGTTCCCCCTTCTACGGCGATGCCGACATCGGCTCCATTGAGAGCTGCGACATCGTTGATGCCGTCTCCCAAAAACCCGACTACATGGCCACAGCGGCGGAGCGCAAGGATGATCTTCTCTTTTTGCGCCGGGTCGATCTCTGCAAACAGCCTTTTTTTCTTCACTAATTGATCGAGCTCATTTTCAGCCATCTTCGCAATCTCTTCCCCCACAACGAGATCATCCTTTGTAAACTGAAGAGGGGCTGCGGCATTGAGGGCGGCGAGATGGTGGTCGCCGGTGAGGATTTTAAAATGCACACCGATCTCATGCATCTTTTCGATGGTCTCTTTGCTGTCTTTCTTCAGCGGGTCTTTGAAGCGAAGAAACCCATAAAAAACAAATCCCTTTTCTTCGCCGATCTCTTTTCTCTCGGAAAGAGCAACCCCGAGAAGGCGGTAGCCTTGAGAGCTCTCTTTTTCGACGAGCGCATCGATTTGAGATCGGACCTCATCGAGAGGAACTCTTTTTTCTCCTGCAAGGCTAGCTTCCGAACAGATCGAGAGGATCTGCGAAATGGCGCCTTTTGCAATCGCAAAAAACCTTCCTTGCTTTTGCAGCAAAACGATGAGGCGCTTTCTTGCAAAATCGTAGGGCGCCTCGCCAATTTTTTCCCATCCTTCTTCCACAGGGATCGCTTTCAAGATCGCCGCGTCGAGCGGATTTGCAAATGCAGCGTGTTTGGCATTTAGGGCAGCGAAGCGGACCGCGTCTTTGGACTCCGTCCCATCGGGGCCGAGGGCATCGGCCAGCTCGATCTTCCCGGTTGTCAATGTCCCCGTTTTATCGGAGCATAAAATGTCCATCTGCCCAAAGTTTTCAATGGAAGGGAGCCGCTTCACCATTACCTTTTTTGCAGCCATCTTTCTGACCCCATGGGAAAGATTGACCGAGATGATTGCCGGGAGCAGCTGCGGGGTCAGACCTACGGCCAGAGCAACGGCAAAGAGAAGGGACTCTAAAAAGGGGCGGTGTAAAATGAGGTTGAACACAAAGATCAGCACGGTGAGAGCGATCGTTATACGCATCAGCAAGTAGCCGAACCGTTTTACGCCAATCTCAAAGGCCGTTTCGGGAGGAGCAAACCGAACCCGGTCTGCAAGTTGGCCAAATTGGGTCCGGCGAGCTGTTTCCACCACAAGGGCGCGGCATCTTCCTGCTACAACAGCACTCGACATCCAAAGGGCATTACCCCTTTTTAAAATAGCCGTTTCTTTCGGAGGGGCGGCGGAGCTCTTTTCAACGGGAAAACTCTCTCCCGTCAATGATGCTTCATCGACAAAGAGTCCTTGCGTCTCGAGAAGAATGCAGTCTGCAGGGACCAGATCTCCTCCTTTTAGAGTAACAACATCACCGGGAACGATCTCTTCGATCGGAACCTCCTTTTCCACGCCATCGCGCCAAACCTCCGCTTTGACGGCGATGGCCGCCAACATCTGTTCCAGCGCATTGATCGCCCCCCTTTCTTGGAAATAGCCAAGGAATGCACTGGCAAAAATGATGATAAAAATGATCACGGCATCGGAATGTCCGCCGAGAAAAAGCGACACAAGGGCGGCAAAGAGAAGAAGGAGAATAAGCGGGCTTTTGAGCTGGGCAAGAAAGAGGATAAGCCCTTTATTGCGCGTCGGAGGGAGGATGCTGTTATACCCCTCTTCCTGCAAGCGATTGGCTGCCTCGGCAGAGGTAAGCCCATCTAAACGGCTTCGCACCGCTTTGAGCAGATCTTCGATCGAAAGATCCCATCCGGAAAAAGGAATCCGGCTCCGGTAGAAAGAAAACCCCATACCGTCCTTATCAGGCTGCCCCCCTTTTTGATGAAGAAAAAATTTAGTCAACGAGAAGTGGTGAGCCATCTGCGACTCTTCCGCGAAAGAGCGCCGTATCTCCCTCCATGAGGAAATAGCAATAGCTATGGTCCATCTTGAATTCGATCGGCTGCATCGGCATGCAGGTGCATCGAACCGTTACGGCCGTAACGGCAGCAGCCTCGGTCCCTTTTTCATCTGTAGAGACAAAAATCTTATGAAGCACCCCGCTCACTTTCATCTCTTCGGAGAAAAAGAGGGTCTCGTCGAGCTGATCGAGAGGAAGCCCCATTTCTTGAAGCAGCTCTAAAAGAGAAAAAGAACTCTCCATCTTGATCTTTGGCATGCTAAGGCGCACCTCTTGTTTCATCGCCTGTTTGCGAAAAGACTGAAGAGCCTTAGCTGTTAGCCCCTTTTCGATTTCAGAGAGATCTTTGGGATCGTGAGGAAGGATGATAAGCTGCGAGAGGCTACGTCCTTCCGGAGACTCATAGGGCACCTCTAGAAGATCGAATCGATCGCCCCGATAAATCGGAGCTTTGATTGTCTGCTTCATCATCGAAACGGGAGCCGATTCTCCATTTGCGAAAGTAAAATTCTCTACCTTCCACCCTCCTTGAGGCTTGAGGAAAGGATCTTTCCATTGAAAGGCCAAGTAGATCGCGTTGAGAAGAACGGCATCCGATCGATTGTCGGAAAGGATCGTGGGAATTTTGCCGTGAGTTTTTCTATTGACCCATTGATTGACCTCATTCATCAGGTTTTCCGAAACAATCAGCTCAGCGTCATAGTTTTCTTGCAAAAGGTTAGAGAGGGCTTTTGCAACTAAGATCTTGGGCTTTCGCATAAAGCCTTGGGCAACTTCCATCGTCCCCTGCTCGAAATCCTCAGGCAGCGCCATTGCTCTCAAGGCCGCTCCAATCGCCTGGTGTGCTTCATTTTCTGTCATCCACCAAAGCCCAATCGCCTCCAGAAACTCTCTCTTTTTTTCAGGATGGACGATTTTAAGCGCCATGCCGAGAGCCGCCACAATACTGGTCGGAGAGATCGCAAAACTGGCACTTTCTCCCTTTTCCGCAACCAGCCGTGAGGAAAGATCATTTGCAAAATCGGCGATTGCTTGAGGGAGGTCTTGGGCAGCCACAATTTGATAGTGAGAAGGCAATGCGCAAACAACTTCTGCCGGACACCCTAAAAACACTGCAGCAAAACCGATTAGGCACTGACTGAAAATGGTTTGGATCGTTCCATGCTTCGATAGTTTTTGAACCATAAATCCCCCAAAAAAGATTTTTTCCAGAGGAAGGATAACGGGAAATTAAAATTAAAAGCTATTTACAACCGTATCTATAAGACAGCGGACTCCCTGCCAAGGGGTATCAGGCTTCACGCCATGGCCGAGATTGACGATAAACCCCGGATCGCCTTGCATAGAGGCAAGCAACTCTTTTGCCCTAGCTTCGATCACGGGTAATGGGGCGTAGAGAAGATCGGGATCTAGATTTCCCTGGATCGCAATGGATGGCCCGATCGTTGCACGCATCCTGGAAAGAGGCTGGAGCCAATCAAAACTGATGGCATCAGGCTTCATCCGGGCAATCTCTTTGGCGTGCAAGGAAGACGAGCGCATAAAAGAGATAACAGGAACTCCCCTTTGCTGCGCATGTTCGATAAGCTGTTTATGATAAGGCAGGCAAAAGGTAGAAAGATCCGGGGAAGTGAGCAGATCGGCCCAAGAATCGAAAATCTGGATTGCTTGGGCGCCGCTTTGAATTTGCAGATCGAGATAGCTCTTCGTCGCTTCGGTTAGCTTTTCAAGCAGGCAATGCAGCCTCTCAGGATCGCTATAGAGCCATCGCTTCACCGGGGAAAAGTAGCTTGCAACCGTAAACGGGCCGCCGCAAAATCCAATGAGCGGGACGGTTAACTCTTTTCGAAGCAGCCGGATTGTTTTTGCGATAGGCTCTAGATCAGCCAAATCGTGGCTTGGCAAAGATTCCGGCTCGGATACAGCCTCAATGACAGGCCCTACGCCTTCTTGAAAATCAAGCGTTAGGCCAAACGCCTTCACAATCACTGTAATGTCAGAAAAGAGGATCGCAGCGTCGACATTCATCTCAGAAACGGGAAGAAGCGTCACCTCGAGAGCTAAATCGGGCGTAAAAAAAAGGTCATAAAGAGAGTGTTTTTTTCGAAGCGCTTGATAGCTTGGCAGATAACGGCCTGCCTGTCTCATGATCCAGATAGGCGGCCGCTTTTTATTTTGAGATGAGAGCGCCTGCAGGAGGAGGTCATTCATCTGCAAGCAAACGCTCGACGATGGCATCTACCGTAAAGCCAAATTCCTGCGCTAAATCGGCCGCTGGAGCAGAGTGGCCGAACCCTTCCATGCAAATGGCGATTCCGTCTTGGCCGATATACTTATGCCAGCCAAAGTCGGTAGCGGCTTCAATTGCGACCCGCACTCCGAGATTACCCCCTACAACGGATTCTTTGTAAGCGCTCGACTGTTTTTCAAAGAGCTGCCAACAAGGAAAAGAGACCACGCGGACTTGTTTGCCGATTTTTTCAAGCCTCTCGGCCGCCTCCAAGGCAAGGGATAGCTCCGATCCAGTTGCAAAGAGGGTAAAGTCGGGAGCGCCTTTTTCCTTTTTTACGATATAAGCGCCGAGGGCCATTCCCTTCTCATAAGGTACTTTTGTCTGAGCCAGATCGGGGAGGTTTTGTCTAGAGAGGATAATTGCCGTTGGTCCGTGATAGCGAAGGGCTGCAATCCAAGCCATGCGCACTTCATGGGAATCGGCAGGGCGGATGAGGTGGAGATTGGGGATCGCACGCAAAGCGGCGAGATGCTCGACCGGTTGGTGGGTCGGTCCGTCTTCTCCCAAAAAGATCGAGTCGTGGGTGAATTGGTAGATCACCTGATAGTGGGAAAGGCATGCAAGCCGGATTGAGTTGCGCATATAATCGGAAAACGTCAAAAACGTGCCGCAAAACGGAGTAAACATCCCTGTAAGAGAAAGACCGTTTGTAATCGTTCCCATTGCAAATTCCCGAACGCCATACTTGATGTTGCGCCCGCCAAAATGGTTAGCGGTAAGAATGGGATACTCCTTCATCATCGTAAGATCGGAAACGGAAAGATCGGCCGATCCGCCGATCAGCTGCGGCATGTGCTTAGCCAGGGCATTGAGCACGATTTGAGAAGCTGCACGGCCGGCAATGGGCGACTTGATCTCCACTTGATTGAGCGTTTCTTCGAGGTGGTCGGGGAGATGCTTTTCTTTCATCTGCTTGAACTCTTCCGCCAGCTCGGGATAGGCGGCAGCCCAACGGCGGAACAGCTCGTTCCATTCTCTTTCACACCCTTCATCCTTTTCTAAGCGCTGCTCAAAATAGGAAAGGACCGCTTGCGGAACATAAAACTCTTCCTTCGGAAGGCCAAGGGCGTCTTTTGTCAAGACAACTTCTTCCGATCCGAGAGGAGAGCCGTGCGCTTTGGACGTCCCTGCTTTATGGGGCGAGCCTTTGCCAATGACCGTTCTCAGTTCAATGAAAACAGGCCGGTCTTGCTTTTTCTTCAACTCGCCAAAGAGAGATTCCATCCTGTCAAAGTCATAGCCATCGAGCTCGTAAACATCCCAGCCATAGGCTCTATAGCGCGCCTTGGTATTTTCCGTAAAACATTCGGATGTCGGCCCATCGAGGCAAATATGATTCGAATCATAGATCAAAATCAAGTTGTCGAGCTGCAGGTGTCCGGCAAAAGAAGACGCCTCGGAGGAAATTCCTTCCATCATGCAGCCATCGCCGGCTAAGCAATATACCTTGGAATTAAAGAGCTCAAAATCTTCCCGGTTAAACCTTTCAGCTAGCATCTTCAACCCAAGCGCCATTCCAACTGCGTTGCCGACCCCCTGCCCAAGCGGCCCCGTGGTTGCCTCAACACCTTCGGTCATGCCGTATTCTGGATGGCCCGGGGTTATCGAATGGAGCTGCCGAAAATGCTTGATCTCTTCTAAAGAGACCTTGAACCCGGAGAGATAAAGGCACGAATAGAGCCACATTGAGCCGTGCCCGGCGGAAAGGACCAACCGGTCGCGATTGAGCCATTTCGGGTTTTTGGGATTGTGCCTAAGAAGAGATCCGTAGAGAAATGCCCCCAATTCAGCGCAACCGAGCGGCAGACCGGGGTGTCCCGAGTTCGCTTTCTGAACAGCTTCCATCGAAAGCTGACGGATTGCGTTTGCCGTCTTGCCAAGCAGTTTTTTAAGGTCCTCATCCATAGTCTTTCTCTCTCCTTGAAATTTATTTATTTTGTCTTGTGGACGGCGTTCGAAGCAAGGAGAAAATATGCAAAGTCGGGATTATGCGCATCGAACAGCCGAAGAGACGCTCGGATTGATCCACTCAAGAAAGACAGCCCCTTCTCGACACGCTGCTTGAGCTTCCCTAAAACCGAGATGTTTATAAAAGCTCGCAGCAGGAAGTCTTTTCCGAGTGTGAAGAGTAATTCTTTTCAAATCAGGCATCTGCCTCAAGATGGAAAACAAGAGTTCCTTGCCAACTCCCGTCCCTTGGGCTTTGGGAGAAATCATAAGAGGGCTGAGATAGACCTCTTCAAGAGGAAAAGAGCCCCGAGTTCTCGTTTCAAAAAGAGCAAACCCGATGATTTCCAAGCCCTTTTTCGCTACTGCAAAGTTGGCCTCGGGCGGCTTTTTCTGAAGCTTTTGCCGATATTTAGCAACCCGCTCGCTCCAGGAGTGATTCAAGATCTCTTTTGCTGCATCAAGATTAGGCGCCTCAAAAAACTCTCGATACAACCCATCATGGGCATATGCATTCACATAAACAGACCTCACGGCCTCCAGGAACGAGGCATCGCACCACTCAAGGCGGATCTCATTTTTGTTTTTATCTAGGAAAGTCCAATGACGACAGGCAGAGGGCGCGGGCGCAGTAGAAAAAAATTGAACAGCCCGACCATCCCCTAAAACTTGCGAAACAAACATACCCCCCCCTTATTCCAG
>JAKBAE010000094.1 GCA_021809325.1 bacterium | reverse complement strand
CCAATCAGTCCTTCCGAGCCTGTCTGAATCGCTAGAACCGGCAAGATGCCGGTAATGCCAATGGCCATCCCGATCCATTTACGGGAGTTCATCTTCTCCCCGAAGTGCAGATAGGAGAAGAAAGCTGCCATAAAAGGGGCTAGGCTATAAAGAAAGCAGGTCTTGGCTGCGGAGAGGTGTTGCAAACTCCAAAATTCGAAGGCGTTGGTGAGGTACATGCCCAAAAAGCCATAGAGCGCAAGCGGTATGAGAAGTTTTGGGGAGAATTTCAATGAGGAGCGCTTGAAGAGGGCTAGAAATCCCAGCAGGAGCACCCCGGCCAATAGCATCCGGGCCGAGGTTAGAAAAAGAGGAGGGGAGACCTCCAGCGCCAATTTTCCAAAAGAAAATACGCTAGACCAAATTGCATACATCGCAATAACAATTAGAATAGACATCTGCTCTCTCTTTAATTAATTTCGCCCAGTGTAACAAAAATAATTGCTTTAGTCAACCTCAAGAAAAAAACAAAAATCTCTTGAAGAACTGGCTCATTTTACCGTATTCTCGGTAGCCTACACAAGGATCATTTTTCGAAATCAGATGAATGAAACAATTTTTTTTCTCCATATTTTTTCTGCCCTCCTCTTCCTAGCACTAGCAATCCGGCTTGGAAAAATGGCTCTCGGGGTGTATGTGGCGCTCTCGGGGGTTTTGGCGAATCTCTTTGTAGTTAAGCAGATTGAGCTCTTTGGCCTCCATGCGACGGCAAGCGATGTCTTTGCCGTCGGCGGCATTTTGGGCCTGAACCTTCTGCAAGAACTTTTTGGAAAAGAGGCTGCCAAACAAACGGTTCGGGCATCTCTGGCAGCCCTTGTCCTTTTCGCTTGCATGTCCCAAATCCATTTGCTTTATCTCCCAAGCCCGGCGGACCATGTGCAGGAGGCATTTTCGTCCATCTTATCCGCAGCCCCGCGCATTGTCCTCGCATCAATTGGGGTCTATGCCTTTGTTCAAAGGATCGATATTCTTATTTTTTCTTTATTGAGCAGGCGGATTGCCCGCTTCGGCGTCCGGGTCTTGCTCTCGCTTCTGATCAGTCAGGCGATAGACACGGCCCTTTTTAGCTTTTTTGGACTCTACGGATTGGTGGATAGGCTGATTGAGATCATGCTGGTGAGCTATGCTGTTAAATGCGCGGTGATTGCTTGCAGCTCTTCTGTAGCGAGCATCATGAAGCGTTTTGTCAAAAAGGAGGCTTCCCATGTTTCGATTTGAAATCCTCCATCGCTCTAAAATCTCGCGCGCCAGGGTAGGGCGTATCCATACTCGCCATGGCGTGATCGATACCCCCAATTTTGTCGCCGTGGGGACGAACGGGACAATTAAGGGGCTTGATAATGAAACGGTGGATGCGATCGGATTGCAGCTGATGTTTTGCAACACGTATCATCTTCTTTTGCAGCCCGGCACCGATGTGGTGCAAAAGGCGGGAGGGCTTCATCGCTTTATCAACCGCAAGATGCCGATCATCACCGATTCAGGCGGCTTTCAGGTGTTTTCTCTCGCATACGGCTCCGTTGCAGATGAGTTGAAGAGCCGCGGCGCCAAAAAAGGAGAAGGTCATGTTCTCAAGATCAATGAAGAGGGAGTCTTATTTCGCTCGTACCGCGACGGAAGCAAAGTGCTTTTGACCCCCGAATCGTCTATAACAGCGCAAAAGGCGCTCGGAGCGGATATCATCATCCCTTTTGACGAGCTGCCGCCTTATCACATTGATGAAAGCCGTCTGAGAAGTTCTCTTGAAAGAACCCATCGCTGGGAAAAGAGATCTCTTGAAGAGCATCTGAAAAGCCCGCAAGGACAAGCGATCTATGCCGTTGTCCATGGAGGGATCGACTCTGAAATGCGCCGGCAGAGCTGCCGCTTTTTAGCTGACCTTCCTTTTGATGGCTACGCGATTGGCGGCAGTGTCGGCAAGAACAAAGAAGAGATGGGCGCCATGCTTAAGGATTGCGTCCCCCGATTGCCGGAGGAAAAGCCCAACCATCTTCTCGGGATCGGCGATATCCCCTCTCTCGATGCGCTTGTGCCATTGGGGATTGACACATTTGATAGTTCTTATCCAACTCGGGCGGCCAGGCATGGCCTCTTAATGACTCAGTCAGGGGGGATCAAAGCGGAAAAAGGGGAGTTCAAAGATTTTTTCGGGCCGATTGAAGAAGGGTGCAGCTGTTTAACTTGTAAAAACTTTTCTCTGGCTTATTTACATCACCTCTTCAAGGCCCGCGAGCTGACGGCTTACACACTTGCAACTGTGCATAATCTGACCTTTATGGTCGAAAAGATGCGGAAGATGCGCGAAGCAATCGCTCTAAGCCAAATCTGAATTGAAAATTCTTTTTCAATTTGCTAGATTTAGATGTTTTATTGCAGGAGTACACCATGGCCGTAAGCGCAAAAAGCAACAGCAAAACACTTAAACATGCCCCCATTCTCGAAGCGATCTTTGAGATGCGTTGGGAGCTGCCGCAAATTCCTAATACGCAAGTAAGGCGCGACCCCGCCTATCCTCTCCTTTACGGAAGGCTGTACGACCGCTTCAAAAAGGATTATGCCATTGCAGAAGACCTCCCTTCCGTACAAGTCCACCCCGATGCGAATCCGTATGTCGTCCGCCACCGAATGCGCAAGGCAGCAGATGAATGGCCTATAGCTCAAGTCGGCCCCGGCATCATCACGATCAATGAGAGCAAAGGCTACTCCTGGGACTCATTCCGCCACGAGATCGTTCGGATTTTCGAAGCATTTACCGATTTTTACCCGGCAAGCACCTTTCCATTGAACATCCTAAAAACGGAGCTTCGCTTCATCAATGGGGTTGAGGTCGATGCACAAGAAGGGTTTTTGAATATCTTTAAAGATAAGCTCCATACCCGCATTGAGCTGCCGGACGGACTCTTTTTGAAAAACAAAGTGCAGCCGAAACCTGAAGGTCTCACGTTGAATGCAGGTTTTAAAATCGACCAGCCCCCGGGACATGCGATGATTGGCATCGGCTCGGGTGCAGCCGAAGACAAGCCGGCGATCATTCAGCAAATGCTTTTCCAATCGATTGGAGAAAACGCTCCGCAAGATCTCGGCTCTCTAGACCCATGGCTCGATTCGATGCATGGGATCGCCTTGAATTGGTTTGAAACTCTCTTCGCAGGAGAACTCCTCAAGAAGTTTTCTTGATTCTCTAACCCTATTTCGCTTATGAGTAAGCGAAAAGCGAATGGCGTTTATGACGAATGCACCCAAAAGGGTTGTGATAACGGGAGGGGCAGGCCAGATTGCATATAGTCTGCTCTTCCGTATAGCCAATGGCGATTTGTACGGTCCCCATCAGAGCGTTTCTCTTCACCTTCTCGATGTTCCTGAAAGCGAAATGGCTTTAAAGGGCGTTGAGATGGAGCTAAACGATTGTGTTTTTCCTCTCTTGAAGGGGATTCATACCGGATCGGATCCAAAAGCGATCTTCGAGGGGGCTGATGCCGTATTTTTGGTCGGCGCCAAACCCCGGGGGCCCGGAATGGAGCGCAAAGATCTGCTTGCGGATAACGGGAAAATCTTTGTTGGGCAAGGAAAGGCGCTAAACGAGGTCGCTTCCCGCTCGGCGCGCACTCTCGTAGTTGGCAATCCATGCAATACGAACTGCTTGATTGCGGCGCATCATGCGCCGAAGCTCTCTCCGCGCCAGTTTTTTGCGATGACCCGCCTCGACCACAATCGGGCGATCTTTCAGCTAGCGGATAAGGCCGGCGTGTCCATAGGAGATGTAACCAAGGTTTCCATCTGGGGCAATCACTCCAATACGCAGGTTCCCGATTTCCATAACGCGATAATCAAAGGAAAAAGGGCGCCGGACGCAATTGGAGACCTCGAATGGTTGGAAAAGGTCTTTGTTCCCAGGATCCAAAAACGGGGTGCCGAAGTGATCCAAGCCAGAGGTAAATCATCTGCAGCATCTGCAGCCAATGCGGCTTTGGATGCGATGCGCTCGATTTTGGTCCCGACCCCGGCCAATGATTGGTTTTCTATGGGAGTCTATTCTAAGGGCAACCCTTATCAAATTGATGAGGGGCTCTATTTTTCATTCCCTTGCCGATCTAAGGGAAATGGAGACGCGGAGATTGTCTCCGGCGTTGAGATCGATCGGTTTTTAAAGGAGAAGATTGCGATTACGGAGCGCGAACTCATCGAAGAGCGCGAACTCGTTGCTCATTTATTGGGATAATACCATTTATGTAAAATAAGTTTGGTTCTGAGCGCATCAAAGCTCAGAATCAAACTTATTTCGCATAAATGGTATAATCATGGCAAAAGAAAATATCCTTTTCGAAATGACCAGGGAGAATCTAGAGACGGGGCTTCGCGGGGTTCCGGTTGGCTATTGCGTTACCTCGTCCGTTGATCCGCACAAAGGGCTTGCCTATGTTGGCCGCCCGATCTCGGAGATTTATTCTTGGGATCCGCTGCAAGCGATCTATCTTCTCTATTTTGGCGAAGAAGGATCGAAAGAGCAGCTCTCCAAATTTCAGCAAGAAATTGCCAAGCGCTCGCAGTGCAAAGACGAAACGCTGCATGGGATCGAGTCTTTGCCGAGAGCAGGCCATCCAATGGATCTTTTTGCCGCGGCGATTCTCATCGCAGGCATCTATGAACTCAATGGCAACTATCGGGAAGACTGCCTCAATGTGATCGCAAAAATTCCGCAGATCGCAGCCGCCGTGATCAACCACCATGCGGGATGGGGCAAAACTCCTCCTTCTAACCCCGGGCTCGGCTATATGGAGAATTTTACCCATCTCCTGCAAATGCCCCATATCGATCGCGCTAAGCTCGCCCCGATTTTCAAGCTATTCAATGTAATCCATTTTGATCACAATGGAGGCAATCTTTCTGCCTTTGTTGGGAAAGCCGTCGCTTCCGGCCTCGCCCATATGTATAGCTCGCTTGCTTCTTCGCTCGCAGCGCTTTCGGGGCCGCGCCATGGCAGGGCCAATCAAGATTGCCTGGAGTTTGTCCAGGAGGTGCTTGAAGCGGTAGGCTCGGATGCCACGGAAGACGATATCGCCCGCTTTATCCGCGAAAGGCTGAATAACCACAAACTGGTCTTTGGCTTTGGACATGCAGTGCTCCGAGTTGAAGATCCTCGTGCAACGGTCTGCTATGAATATGCGAAAAAACATTTTCCCGATCATCCGCTGATCAAAATCGCCTTGCTGCTTCGATCGGAAGGACCGAAAATCCTTTCGGAAAATCCGAAAATCACGAATCCTTTTCCCAACATTGATGCGATCACAGGATCTCTCCTGATGGCTGCCGGTTTTACATATCCCGATTATTATACGGTTCTTTTCGGATTGAGCCGTCTTGTTGGGATTGCCATCCAAATTGTCTATGAAAGGATGGAGGCAAGAGGCGGCAAAGGGGTTCCGATCATGCGGCCGCTTTATTTATACAAGTCGAGAAGATGAGAGATCGCTACCCACCGATAGATCCTTACGAGACCGGATTTTTAAAAGTTTCGGATATTCATACCCTTTACTGGGAGCTGTCCGGTAATTCTCAAGGACTTCCCATTCTTTTTTTACACGGAGGCCCCGGAGGCAGCACGGATCCGTCCCACCGTACATTTTTTGATCCTGACGTCTATCGCATTGTTCTTTTTGATCAAAGGGGCTGCGGTAAATCAACGCCTCATGCCTGCCTTGAAGAGAACACGACTTGGGATCTTGTCAATGATATCGAAAAACTGCGCGAGGCTCTTGAAATTGATAAATGGATCGTCTTTGGGGGCTCTTGGGGCAGTACGCTTGCCCTTGCTTATGCAATCGGGCATCCTTCTCGCGTCAAAGCGCTGATTGTCCGAGGCATTTTTCTTTGCCGGCAAGAAGAGCTAGATTGGTTCTTTAAATCCGGCGCCCACCATCTTTTTCCTGATTTTTTCGAGCAATTTCTCGCACCGATACCTCTTTCAGAAAGAAGCGATTTGATTCGTGCTTATTATAAGCGGCTTACCGATTCCGATCCGGAGGTTCGAAAAAAGGCAGCGAAAGCATGGTCGGAATGGGAAGCTTGCGCCTTAAAAATCCGCTTCGATCCGAGCTTGTTTAAATCGTTTGCCGAAGAGCATCATGCTGATGCTCTCGCCCGTGTGGAATGCCACTACTTTCTTCATAAGGCCTTTTTCAAAACCGATAATTGGATAGTCGAGCAGGCCCATGTGCTCCAAAATATCCCCGGCGTGATTATCCATGGCCGATACGATATCGTTTGCCCCCTTTCCAATGCCTGGGACCTGCATAAAGCATGGCCCCAGGCCCGCCTTGAAATCGTCCCGGAAGCCGGCCATGCAGCCTCGGAGCCCGGGATTACGGATGCCCTGGTCCGGGCAACGGACCAATTTAGGGGTTTTTTGTAAGCACCTGGTCTTTAGCTGCTTGTGTTTTTTTGGTAAATGGTATTAAGCCCTTCTCTGTCATTGAGATGTGATTCTGTTCGATCTTTTGTCCATTGGTTATTAGTAACTTATGATAGATAAATAGATCTGGTTTTTTGTTTTTCTCTGTTGATTAAGTAATTAAAAAATGATATAATAATTATAGGAAATAATAGGAGGTTGTAATGGATGTAAGTTTTAATCACTATAATGCGGCTGGTTATGGTTCGACGGCAACTGACTCAAATACATATACCTTCAATGATATGTACGCAGATATGACTCCTGAACAGCAAAAACAGTTTGAGCAGAATCTAGAAAACTCTTTTAACTCGACTATGAGTCAGGCAAATGAAGCAGCTCAAAACGGGCAAAATGCTCTCGATGAAGTTACACAAGAAAATAGCTAAGAATTTTTCGTCTATAGGTGCGTTTCCTCTCTGAAATGCATCTTTTTTTTTGTTATTTCAGAGCGACCATGATATTCTAGCGGCCATGACTTGGGCGCAGTTAGAGGATTGTTTTCATCGGTCGATGGCGCTCGCCTTTTCCAAGAAAAAGGCGATGCTTGCTTTTCCCGCACTTTTGCTTTGCGGCGTTTTAAGTGTTTTTTGCCGTGCTGTTGCATTTGATGCGAGTGATTGGGTTGCGATGAGCCTTGCCTTTTTACCAATCCTTCTCTCTTCGGGAATTCTTCTTTCTTTAGGTGTACTTTTAGTTCGGCTTTATGCACATGAAGCAAAAAAGATCGCGCTTCCATTGAAAAAGCTTTTTGCCGGCTCGGCCGATTTGATTTTAGGGACGCTTTACCTCTCATTGCCTCCCGTTTTATTGTATTTGCTCCTTTGGATTGTGCTTGGCTTTTTTTATCTCTTGCGATCGATCCCGGGGATAGGACACCTTTTTAGCATTGTATTTGCGTTTGGCCCCTTTTTACTGATCCTCTCTTCTTTGCTCCTTTGTTTTTTCAATCTGCTG
Source organism: bacterium (assembly GCA_021809325.1). Lineage (GTDB taxonomy): Bacteria > Chlamydiota > Chlamydiia > Chlamydiales > SM23-39 > JAKBAE01. Next base: position 1,449 of record JAKBAE010000094.1, on the reverse strand, counting down.
CTCCTTTTTTTCGTGACGCCGGCCGTTGCAATGGAGCCGTTGAAGAGGGCCAGCGCAGCGCAACGGATCACCTCTTTTTTGAAAGGTAAGCTGCTGACAGGGCTTGCCCTCTTCTTGGTCGCTCTCATTCCGATTGGATTGGCTGTGGGTTTTTTGAGCTTTGCGGCCTATTTAACGGGGCTTGGATTAGAGCAGGAGACAGAGAGCTTGGGAGTGGCTTTGCAGTGGTTTTTCGTCATGCTTCCTTTTGCAGCGCTTCTCACACCTGCCGTCATCTTCTTTTTTAACTTTGCTGCTGAGAGCTTTTGGCTTTTGCAGCGCCGCAGTGTCCCTTCATGATGGTCGCAGTTGTCGGCGCAGGCTATGGAGGGCTTAGCCTTTGCTGGCATCTCTTGCAGCTTGGAATTGGTGTTACCCTCTTTGATGCCGTTGGAGTTGGCGGCGGGGCTTCCGGCGCTTCGACGGGTCTTTTACATCCCTATCCGGCAAAATTGGCCCGCCGCTCTCCAAGGGCGGATGAGGCGATGGAAGCTGCGGGCGAGCTGATCGCTATAGCTGAACATGCTTTGGGAGGGCCTGTTGCATCCCACAGCGGGATTGTCCGTTTTGCGATGAATGAGGAGCAAACAAAGGCGTTTCAAGAGCCTTTTTCCGATGCTGCATCTCTAGATGAAGAAGCGATCCGAAAGCGCTTTCCGGATGTAACTGCAACTGCAGGACTTTGGATTCCAAGAGGGAAAACCATATTCGCAGGTCCCTATCTCAAGGGTCTTTGGCTCGCTTGCGAGCAAAGGGGGGCGATTTTTCAGGGCCGGCGGATCGAGAATTTGGAAGAACTGAACGATTTCGACGGGATTGTATTGGCGAGCGGCGCAGATCTGGAGCGGTTCCATTTACCCGTGAATCCTAGGTATGGGCAAGCCCTTCTTTGCCGGTGGCCTAATGAAATGGAAAAGCTTCCCTGCAGCCTCATTGGCTATGGGCATCTTTCTTTAACGGAAGACCCGGACCTTTGTCTGCTCGGCTCTACCTATGAAAACGAGTTTGATCTGAAAAGGGCGCTTTCGTTGCGCGATCAGATCGGCTCATTTTATCCGCCTGCTCGAACCTTTGAAATCATCGATGTAAAGAGGGGCATCCGGATGGCTTCAAAACAAGGGGTTCTTCCGATTATCCAACAAATTGGACCTTCTCGCTGGGTATTTACAGGTCTCGGCTCCAGAGGACTTCTCTATCACGGCCTCTACGGCAAAGAATTGGCCCAAATAATAGCTCAGCGTTCCTAAATTTCTCATTTTAAAATAATTTATTTAAGAATCTCGAAACTATTTTTCTGTTTAGATGTTGTTGAGCTCTGTACTGGACAAAAAAACAGGATAAAGACGATCGGCGAAGCGCCGACATGATCTGCAGGATAAATTAATCTATCTTGCCTATCCTGCCGCTTGC
>JAKBAE010000093.1 GCA_021809325.1 bacterium | reverse complement strand
TTAGGCTGCTTTACATATACAATAACGGACCAGTTCCGTGTGTCAAGGTTTCCAGCGCAAGAAATCGAGCCAAGCCGGCATCAATCAGGCTGTAAACACTCCAAGCTCCAAGCGCCCCCCAAAAGCTCTGGCTTAATTGAGATATTTTTTTTTCGGTGGTGGAGTTATTTTTTTCTAGGCCCTGATTGATTTCAATAGGCTGAGAATTCAATTCAATAGAAATCATTTTTACCTTACCTCATTTTTCATTCAATTCTATTATTTCAAAATTGACTGTAACCAGCAATGACAGTTTTTTTTGACTTTAGAGAAGAAACCTATCCAAATAAAGAGACTTCGCGGATTTATTTGGATAGATTCAGATGGGCTCTAATTCCTTAAAACGGAAAAGCGTTCCCAAACAGCTACTGCTTGACTTTGCTTAACTCTTCATGCACTTCGCTGAGGATCGCATCCATCCAGCGGACGTGGGGGATCTCTTTTTTAACCTCTAAGAAGACTTGCTTTTTAGCATCTTCAAACGATTTTGCCTTTTCCTTGCGGTAGGCAAGAATCCAAAAGAGAATTGAGATCTTCAAAGTCCCGCGGAAAGAGAGTTTGCACTCTTTCATAAACTTTTCATATTCAGGAAATTTAGGAGGAACCTGAGTCGGCTTTTCCTCTTTTGTAAAAACAAAAAAGAGAGCTGCAAAAGCGCCGAGAAAAAAAATTGCGCTCAATGCAATCCACCACTCAAAGCCCATATCGAAAAAAACGAGCTCATAAAAAGCTCCCATCACTCCGAGAGAGAAGAAGGTCGAGCTGAGCCAGGCGCCAAAGAGTGCCAGAATAGCTAAAATTCTTTTTTTCACACCTCTTCTATACCCCATAGCGAAAGAAATGTAAATCGGGTATTCTTGGATCGTATGACGGATCTTCTTAAAATCAGAGGCGGCAAGCCCCTTGAGGGCAAAATCAAAGCGGCGGGCGCAAAAAACGCCATGACGAAGCTGCTGGTCGCATCGCTCCTTTCAGATAAAAAATGCACCTTTTACAACGTACCTGACATCGGCGATGTGGAAATCACCGTCAACCTCTGCCGTGAAATCGGCTCGGAGATCGCCTGGGACAGAAAAGCGGGGGTTCTTGAAATCGTCACCCGCGAGCTCAAAACGTCCTATGTGCCGCAGCGCTATTCGGGATCGAACCGGATCCCCATCCTGATGATCGGCGCGCTTCTCGGCCGCACCGACGAAGACATCATCGTTCCGACCTTGGGAGGCGATTTGCTTGGCATGCGCCCCGTTGATCTCCATATCCATGCCCTGCAAAAGCTCGGCGCGAAGATCGAATACCGGAACATGAAAAAAGAAGGGGCTTACTTCGCACAGGCGCACCAAGGGCTCGACGGCGCTGTCATCCAACTCAACTACCCCTCTGTCGGAGCCACGGAAAATACCGTTTTGGCAGCAGTGCGCGCTCGAGGAACGACGGTGATCAAAAACGCGGCGATCGAGCCGGAAATCGTCGACCTAATCCTGTTTTTACAAAAGCTCGGCGCAAACATCATGGTCGACGCGGACCGGACGATCTGCATTCAGCAGATGACGCGCACCTTCGAGGTAGAGCACACAGTTTTAACCGACCGAAACGAAGTCGCCTCCTACGCCATGGCCGCCATCAGCACGAAAGGGCGCGTCTTTATCGAAGGGGCGGAGCACCTGCAGATGATCGCCTTTCTCAACAAGATCCGCGAGATCGGAGGCGGCTTCCATGTAGCGAAAAATGGGATTGAGTTTTTCTATGACAAAGAATTGAAAGGGGGCGTCCATATCGAGACCGACGTCCATCCGGGCTTCATGACCGATTGGCAGCAGCCGTTTGTCGTCCTTTTGACGCAAGCCAAAGGCGCTTCCGTCATCCATGAAACCGTCTATGAAAACCGCTTTGGCTACGCCTCCACACTCAAAGAAATGGGGGCAGATATCGAGCTCTTCACGCAATGCCTCGGCAATAAGAGCTGCCGTTTTGCTTCACAGAGCCATCACCACAGCCTAGTGATCAAAGGCCCTTGCACCCTCAAAGGAAGCCAGATCGTCATTCCGGACCTCCGGGCGGGGTTTTCCTACGTCATGGCGGCCCTACTCGCCCCTGAGGAAAGCATTATCTCTCATGTGGACTACCTAGATCGCGGCTACGAAGACTTGACAGGCAAGCTCTCTTCGCTTGGCGCCGATATTACACGCGTGCCTCTACCAAAAAAACATCTCGAAAAAGCGAAAGCCTCGCTGCACAATATGGTAGCGGCCCAAAGCAAGGAGCCTTGCGCACCCAATTACTAACCCGGCACCCAAACAGGTGACAATCGGGTGAGCGAGACAACGCCAAATCGACTCTTTCAGAATGGCGGCAGTGCTGCGTAGCCACGACCCATTCTGAAAGAGTCGATTTGGCTAAGCCGCAGCCAGCCGATTGTCACCTGTTTGAGTGCCGGGTTAGTAATCTGAAAGCGGCAGCGCCTTTTTTTGCAGCTCTTCGATGCATTCGCGGCGCAAGTTACGTACCCGTTCATCCCCCCAAGTATGGCCTTCAACCGCCATCCCCGTGCATTGAGCGATAAAATCGCCCTTATGAAACCTATTTCTCCAAGGATCGCTGGAATAGTCTAAGTACATATCCCTCTTATCATCAAAGTGGTTATAACGCTCAAAGGTATTGATCCCAAAGCGATGCCCCCGCTGTTCAATAATCTCGACCGCGTCCATAGGCTCTCCTTGCAAGAGGTCATGGAATGCTTCTTGTTCATGCAGACATCCCTTTTGTTCAGGGCAGTTGTAGGCCGGATCAAACCGCATCTCATATAATTTGCCCATCACTTCGCGGCTCTCTTCGGAGTTTCTCGCAAACAAAACGCCCGTATTGAGACTGGTCGTCCAGCCAAGATCGCTGACGGCATCCTTCGTCACGATCACATGCGGCTCCGAGGCTAACCCTAATGCTCTGAGAGAAAAGTGTGGGGTGTGATCCGTAATGACTTCTTCAACTCGGATATTCGGATTGGTAAATAGGGCGTCATCGTCGAGCCAGACAACCCATTTGGGATTTGGGCACGAGGAAACTTCCCCATTGAGGTACTTGATCGTTCCTCCAATTTTTGACCAGTAGGGCAGTGAGCCCGGCGCTAGATTTTCTTCAAACACCCGGTAGTCATAACCTTGGGCCTTTGCATATTCCTGATGATTTTTGGCGACAAAACGAGACATTTTCAATCGCTCCGGATCATCTGTCGTATAAGATGTAAAGATACAAATCTCCGGATCTTTCGGCTGCGGCTTTTCAGCCGCTATCTGAACCGGACGACCCTCTTCGGCGAATAGAGAATAAGCCAGACTGCCAACCCCTAGCATTCCTGCACTTCCTAAAAGGATCTTAGAACTCCCTAACGCAATTTTTTTATTCTTTAAATCTGTAATTCCTGATCCAATTGTTTGAGCCGAGATGCAAGTAAATAACATTGTTTGATATGCTAGATCAACAATTTGGGAATCAACGCTTGCGATGGCAACCGCACCGGCAAAACCCAAAGCGGACCGACACGCGGATTGAATGGCCCGAAAAGCATTGCCACCTCTATACGCAGAAACAGCATCGTAAGCCCCTTCGGTAGCAACCACGCCAGCTCCGCTCAGTAAAGCGCCCTGCATTCTTCTTCCTTGTTGAACCCCTGCTGTAACAGTAGAACCGATCCATCCAATCTGTCCGGAAAGCGTTTCTTGCAATTTGATCAGAGTCAAGCCTCCAAGCACTTCTTTTGCGCCCGAAACCACTTGTCCCGAACAAATATCGCGGACTCCCTGGATGGCAAAACCCAGTCCGGCCATTTTACACAAAGCATCTGCTTTAGAAACAAAACCACTAATATAGTTCATTATTACATCTATTTTTTTAAGCTTGTTTGTTAATTATACTTTAATATCAATGACAAGTCAAACAAAAATAATTCATTGAAACGACTTAAAAAATCTTGTATAACTTGCAGCTAATGCAATTTTTTTGTTTTGCTTTTTGCCTAATATTTTTTTCTCTAGAAGCCAAGGAATTTCTTTGGTCGGGGAAAAGAATTAGCCTTGTCCAACAAGACGGCCTATTAGCCCTTGAGATGAATCGAGCTGCAGCAATCGAGGAGCTTTTCAACGAAGAAAAAATCGAGCTCGAAAAGACTGTTGGAAAAATGCAAACTGTCTTCGAAAAGATTTTTGGATTCGGCGATTTTACCCGATGGATGCCTCTCAATGAAGAAGGGATCCGCGCATACCTAATCCCTGCAGGTGCTTATGTAGGTTTAAGTGAAATCAATGCAGAACTCAAAGTTCAGATCATGCTATTTGCTCTGAAAGGCAAGAGCTTTCCGTCCCTTTCGCCAATACAAATAGAGAAAATTCAAGCCGCCGCGGCTGAAGTTCTCGCTAGTGATCCTCCCCCTCCTAATACCATTGAGGCAGTTGCAAAACTCCCTCAATGGTATAACCTCAAAGAAGGAACTTTTTCTTATACAAAAACCCGAGAGGCATTTTTACTGCTCCAAGAGCATCTCGACGAAACCCAAGTTTGGTCAGACTCTCAAAAAGCCTCTCTCTGCTTTTCTACGGAATGCAGCTCATTTTGCGACCCTAAAGTGATCGCCAAACAGATCGTTTACCCATCTTGCTTCCATACAATCCTTTACAAGACTCTGCCTTATACGGAACATCAATTACTAGTAATTCCAAATCGACATGTAGCGACGTTGAGCGAACTTACACCGGAAGAAATCCTCGATAAATGGAATCTATTTGCTCAAATCAAATCGATCGTGCAAGAATCTTTTAATTATCCTGAGTTAGGAGTGATGACCCGCATTGGTTGGAGGGCAGGCCAGACGCAAGCACATCTTCACGACCACGTAATTCCGTTCGATCCTTTAGCTAGCCAGCCTTGGATCAAGAATTGGGCCCAGGAGCTATCCGGCGATCAAAGCTCTGACTCGGCTTGGAAAAGAAATCGCCGCATTTGGCGAAATCTCTACAACTTGTAGCAATCAAAAAACTTGAAATAATAATAAATGAGTTCATAATGAGGATTAAGTTAATACCTGTGAAAAAAATATTACACACACTAATTATATTGATGTCTTTCACTATGAATCCTATTTTTACCTACCAAAATATTGATGCTGTTCTTTTCGATTGCGACGGAGTGCTTGTTGATACAGAGTATCTTAAATTCATCGCCTGGAAAGAAGCACTCGCAAGTCAGCAAGTCGATTTTACGATCGAAGAATATATGCCCTTAGTAGGGCATAGCTCAAAAAACATCCTGAAGATGATTCAACAAAACAAAGGAATCCGGATCGATGAAGCGGTCATTGCCGATCGGCAAGCGCGCTACCTTGTTTTGCAAGAGCAAGGAGTTCCTCCCTTGCCTGAGATGATTAGCTATGCGATCCGCCTCTCTCAAGAAAAGCGCTTCAAGCTTGGGCTCGCCTCTTCCGCATCTAAAAAGGAGATCTTAAACAATCTCCATCAAACCCACCTCGATACCGCCTTTGACTGCGTCGTCTCCGGCGTCGACGATTTGGATGCCTATGTGGATGCCGAAGGGAAAAACAAACCCAAGCCCTATATCTATCTGGAAGCAGCCAAAAGACTAGGAGTAGAGCCGGCCCGATGCATCGTCTTTGAAGACACTGCCGCCGGCATTGAAGCAGCTTTTGGGGCCGGCATGATCCCGATTGCCGTCCCAAACAGGTTTACCGTACAACAAGATTTTTCGAAAGCAGCCCGGGTCATCCTTTCTTATGAAGATCTAGAAGAGGTTCTTTACTAAGATCACTTAAAGCGATACACTCTACGCCCCATGCACCGGTCTATCCCTTTATGGCGCCAAATTCAAAGAAAGAATTTCACACGCCTCGATCAGCTAGCGGCATTTCTAAACCTGACAGAGGCTCAAAAGCAAGAGCTCTGGGGGCAGCCGCGCTTTGTGTTGAACCTTCCGCTGCGCCTTGCTCAAAAAATTGAAAAAGGGACGCTGGACGACCCGATCTTGCGCCAATTTGTCCCTCTGCAAAAAGAGCGCCATTCTCCGCCGGAGTTTAAGCTCGACCCTGTCGGGGACCTAACGGCTAGAAAATGCCAAAAACTGCTCCATAAATACGAAGGGCGGGCACTCCTCATGCCTACGCAGGCATGTGCCATGCACTGCCGCTATTGCTTCCGTCAACATTTTCCTTACGAAAAGGAAAGCGGCTGTGAAGATGAGCTCAAACTGATCCAGGAAGACAGCTCCCTTACAGAAATTATCTTAAGCGGAGGCGATCCCCTTTCCCTTTCAAATGAAGCCATGCAGTCGCTGTTCGCTTCGCTCGCTCGTTGCAAACACCTCAAACGGATCCGCTTCCACACCCGGTTTCCGATCGGAATTCCGGAGAGGATCGATAGCGGCCTCCTTACCCTTTTCAAAGACCATCCTCAGCAGATCGTCTTTGTGATCCACAGCAACCACCCAAGAGAGCTCGATGCGGATGTTCTTTCCGCCCTGCAGAGCATCGGAAAGCTCGGCATCCCCCTTCTCAATCAGTCGGTGTTGCTCAAAGGGGTCAATGACCAAGAAGAAACGCAGCTTGCCCTCTGCCAAACCCTCGTCGATTCGGGTATCCTTCCCTATTATCTACACCTGCTCGATCGGGTCGAGGGAAGTTCCCACTTTGAAGTTTCTGAAAAAAGAGGACTTGAACTGATCGCGTATTTGCAAAAGCGGCTTGCAGGCTATGGCGTCCCCCGCCTCGCACGAGAAGAAGCCGGCAAGCCCAGCAAAACGCTTATTTACTAACCCGGCACCCAGAAAAATCGATGATTTTGAGCCAGTTTGCCAGCCGCGAAGCGGCCAAAGCCCTGCCCCCGAGCACATACTCGAGGTGAGTAGGGCTCGGGGGCAGGGTGGCAAAATGGCTCAAAAGGGCGATTTTGCTGGGCGCCCCAGTTTTGCAATTGCCTCAATGGTATTAGTAACTTAAGATACCCAAAGATTGAGCAAGTGTTCCCGGATCTTTTGCACTTGCCTTTGGTCATACGTTAGTTCTTTTAACAACGAGCGCAGTGAGGATTCGTAAGATATGCGCTCGGCATCCGTCATCCCATCGTATCTCTTGATCTTCAAATCAGAGTAGGGGTTCAAGCTCGATTCGTTGCTCATAACAAGCCGGATCTGAGGAAAGTTCGTTGCCGTCTCGTCAAACAGGATTTCATGGTTGCGATAAAATGGGTGGGGCTTTCCTCCGGAATAGGCCATGTAAGTATGCTGTTTGGTAAAGGCGTATTCTTGGGAGCAATCGAAAAACTGGAGAATATAGCCGCGATCATGAGGAAGAAGGTCTAGAGCCTCTTTCCAAATCCGATCGACTGTTTTCTCATTAACTCCAAGGGATGCAAAGAGGGGCTTGATGATCTCCCGGACATTCGCATGGGTCCACGTTGTATTTTCGAGATAGTAGCGCGGTGTCAAGTCCCAAGGCGCGTCATAAGACTGATACAAATTCATGTTCAAAGAAAGGAGGTGCTGGCGGATTTCAGGCCGGGTATCCCAAGCCACATCCGGAATCCTTTTTCCCAGTTCTGCTAAAAAGCTAGAGGCGCTTTCATAATGAAAGGTCGAATCTCCTGGAATACGGGTAAAGATAAAATCGTCTTTAACAGGGATCTGCAAAATTTCTTCTACGAGAACTTTGATCATGTCTTGAAACAGACGCACCGTGCTCGATCCAGCCTGATAGCCTAAAAATCCTTCCCCTTCCTGGGCAATGATCTCCTTGAACAAGGCAATGTCTTTGTCTGTCGCATGATATTTTCGAAGGACTGCATTGATCTGACCGACCGGATGCGTTTGCATAAACCGCTGGGTCGGGGTCGTTTTTTTCACCGCCCGCACAGGGAGCGCCAGTTGATAGTTCATCCTGCGGACGGATGCCCGATAACTACCGTTGCTTTGAGGGATGGCAGGACCTGCAAGATCAGCTTTATACTTGGGCTGAAAATCTTGAATTGCAGCAACAGGGCTCAAAAATATTCTTTCATTCATGAAAAACTCTTTATAAACTGCATAAATGATAAATATAGAAACAAAATAAAACAACCAAAATTATTTCAATCAATTTACACAAGAACCAATCTATGATAAAATAAACAAACCAAGCAAACAAAAGGCGTCGAGAATGTTTTCCTGGCTTGTTGGCTCTACAGCCGATCTAAAAGCAAAAATTACTGATCACCTGAAAACAAACCCCTATTACGACCCAACAAACAAAGGCGACATTAAAAAATTAACAGCGCAAATTTGGGGGGCGAATAAACCCTGGTTCGATCTTTTTGGATGGATCGCAGAGGCAAGACAAGGAAAAATTCAAGTTGCTCTAACACTTGCGCGTCAGGAAAGAAAAATCGACCTGCTTTCTACGCTTGCAGGTTTTGTAAAAGAACAGCGGAAGGCTGGAAAAACTCCTCATCAAATCAATACTGAGATTTTCCTCAATCCTGACTTCCAAATTTTTACCGCAAAAGACCGTCAGTTGTTCAGCGCTCTCAATTCTTTTAATTTCTCTAGTGCCCCCAACCCAAGTACTTGGAGATCTTGGACAAGAAAAGTTGCGAATGCGTTCATTTCAACTATTCCTGAAGAAGCGCAGCCGCAGATAGCTACTGCTTTACAGTGGAATGAACAGAAACTTTTAAAGGTTGTAAAAGCATTTCAAACTAAAAACCTATCCGAAATCAGTGAAGAAGAAAAATCCGTCATCGGCTCAGCAGTCCTAACACATCGACTCTACCCCAATCAAATCTATCTCCGCTCCCCCTCATTGACATATGCCCTTTCGCAAATTGAGCAATCACCGGCTTTTGATACAATGCTGCAAGAGATGATTTCTACAA
>JAKBAE010000092.1 GCA_021809325.1 bacterium | reverse complement strand
GGGTGACGCACAAGTATACCCCCAATAACCAGGTTCCGGCGAAAAAGCTCTACGAAAAGCTCAAGTCGATGCTCGGCTCTCTCGGGATGCACCCCCACCTCATCCCTCGCAGGGCCTATTTGAAAACAACGATCCCGATTGCAGGCGTTGCCCACCAGTCGGGAACGTGCCGCTTTGGGTCCGATCCGAAAACTTCTGTCCTCGATGTGAACTGCAAAGCGCATGAGCTTGACAACCTCTATGTCGTCGATACTAGCTTTTTCCCAAGCATTGGAGCGGTAAACCCTTCTTTGACGGCGATGGCCAATGCCTTGCGCGTCGGCGATCATTTGCTCCAAAGGCTCAAATCATGAAACGAAAGAGTTTCGCCGCCTCTTTTCTCTTTTTGACGGGCTGCACCCTCTCGATGTCCCATGATGAAAGGGTAGAGAATATCCTTCCCGCGCCGACGCTTTGCGTCAATGAGGAGATCCCATTTTTCAGAAGAGGGGATTGGCCGGATAAAAACTGGTGGGAACAGTATCAGCTAAACGAGCTCAATGATCTGATCGATCTCGCACTTTGTGAAAATCCCACGATCCAGTCGGTGCGAGCTCGGATCGATTACGCCAAGAGCCAAGCCGTGATCGCCAAATCGAAGTACATGCCGCTCATCTATTTTGATACGAACGATCAGTGGGACTATTTAAGTGAAAACGGCCTCTATCGCGCTTTAAACCCGAGCATTCCGCTCAGCAATAGCCAGATCGACTTTAGCCTCTCCTTTTTTTACGAGTTTGATTTTTGGGGGAAATACCACAACCTCTATCACGCAGAGCTCAGCCGCGAGCGGATGGCAATTGCTGAGACGGCCCAAGCCGAGCTGATCGCCTCAACTTCTCTAGCGCAGGCTTATTTCGCCCTGCGGACCAACTTGCTTCGAAAAAAGCTCTTTGTCGAGCTTGTGGAAGTGAGAAAAAAATATTTCGATTTGCAGACAAACATGCTGCAAAACTCGCTCTACTCGAAACTCGTTCCGCTCCTTTCGGAAGAAGATCTCTTCCAAGCCGAGCAGTGGGTCTATTCCATCGAACAAGAGATCGCCGTCAATCAGCACCTCGTCAATATCTTGGCGGGCAGGGGGCCGGATACGCCGCTTTTACTCGATGAGCCGCTCGAGCCTCTTCCAGAGAGACTGTCGGTCCCGGACAATATCTCGCTTGAGCTTCTCTCGAGGCGTCCCGATCTGATGGCGCAAATTTGGCGGCTCGACGCCTTGGCCCTCGAGGTTGGGGCTGCAAAAGCGGACTTTTGGCCGAATGTTAACATCACCGGCCTGCTTGGATTCCAGAGCGGCTCCTGGTCGAACCTGTTCGAGTGGATCAGCAAGACCGTCGGCATCACGCCGGGTTTGAGCCTTCCCGTTTACACCGCCGGCGCGATCCAAGCCGGCATCGATGCAAAGCGGGCCCTTTACGATGAAGCGGTCTATCAATACAACGAGCTGATTTTACAGAGCTTCAACCAGGTCGCAGATCTCCTATCCATTGGCCGCTCGGTCTATGGAGAAAAAGAATTGCAGCTGAAGATCGTCACGAACGCCAAGGCCAGATACGGCTTGACGCTCCTTCGGCGTGCAAACGGGCTCGATAACAGCTTGCAGGCTTTGCGTTTTCAAGAGGAGCTGATCCAAAAGAGGCTCGAAGATGTGCAGCTGCTCTTTCAGCAATACCTGGTCTCCATCTCGCTCACCCGGGCGCTCGGCGGCGGTTTTTGCTGCGCAGGAGGCGGTGGGTGATGGAGGCGAAGCGGAAAAAGTTTGCCATTCACTTCTGGGGCATCATTTTTGTGCTCGCCTTGATCGCCTTTTTTCTCTGGCTTTTCTTTTTCCGCTATTACAAGTACACCGATGATGCCTATGTCCACGGCAACCAAGTCTATATTACTCCTCTGCACCCCGGTTTCGTCACATCGATCCGCACCGACGATTCGTTTTTGGTTGAAAAAGGGCAGCTCATCGTGACGCTCGATCAAACCGATGCGAGGATCGCCCTCGAAAGGGCCAATGAAACCCTTGCGCAGACGGTTCGCCAAGTCTCAGAGATGTTCCATCAAGTGTTTGTCTACCGCGCGGAGATCGATTTGAAGATCGCCGAGCTGATCCGCGACGCCCAGGACTTTCTCCACCGCTACGAGGTCTTTCGCGAGCAGGCTGTCTCTGTAGAGGATTATGAACATGCAATCGCCGCTCTCAGGGCCCAGTATTCATCTCTTGAGATGACGGCCGCCCTCTATCATAAGAGCTTGGCCGCAGTGCAAAACACCTCTCTCCAAAACCATCCGCTCGTTGTAGCGGCGTCCGATCAGGTGCGCGATGCGTGGGTGCGACTCTATCGCTGCAATATCTATTCGCCGGTCCGAGGGCTTGCTGCGCAAAGGACGATCCAGGTCGGAATGTGGATCCCGGCAGGCCAGCCGCTAATGAGCGTGATCCCGCTCGATCAGATCTGGGTGAACGCCAACTACAAAGAGACGCAGCTTAAACAGATGCGCATCGGGCAGAAGGTGGATATCACCGTCGATATGTGGGGAGAAGACCAGATCTTCCACGGCACGATCGTAGGACTCCCCGGCGGAGCCGGCAATGTCTATTCTTTGCTTCCTCCTCAAAACCTCTCGGGAAACTGGATCAAGATCGTACAGCGTCTTCCTGTCCGCGTGGCACTCGACCCCAAAGAGGTTCAAGCGCATCCCCTCAGGCTGGGACTCACTTGCAGGGCTATCGTCAACATCCGGAAAAAGAAGGGGAAAAAACTCGTGCCCGACTCGACGAAAGGATCTCCTTGCTATGAGACCGACATCTTTGAGATTGAAGAGAAGGGAGATCGGGAGCTGATCGAGACAATCGTCGCCGAAAACTACGATCCGTGCTTGGAAGAGTATTTTACAGAGAAATTCCGGCCGACGGAGCTTGTGATCGATCTGCCTCTCTTTTTAAAGCAGGCCTTTAAGATGGATGCACTCATCCAGGAGCAGATCTCTGAATATCAAGACGATTAAAGACAGCCCCTCGCGATTTTTTTATTTGAGCCTGCTAACGACGCTTTTTTTGGCCGTTTTTTACAATACCGTAACGAACATGGCGGGGATTTATATCGTCTCCGATCTGGGGGGAGAGAACTTCACTTCCGTCTATGCCATGGTTTTTTTCGGGCTGGGAAATATATTGAGCCTGCCGTTGACGATTCCCTTGTCAAACCGCTTCGGTCCCATCAGAGTTCTTGTGTTCTGTCTTCTATTGTATACCGGCTTTTCCATTTTGTGCGGGATAGCGCAAACTTTTTTTATCTTTAATCTCTATCGTTTTGGGATGGGGGTTGCTTCAGGGCCGTTTTACCTCCTCTGCCGGAAGGTGCTTGTCGCCTGCGCCTCCCCGGAGGAGTGCAAAACGTATTCATTTTTCATGCTCCTTCTCTATGCGGTTGTTCCCGTTTTAGGAGCCTCTTTCGGAGCTTGGCTTGCCTATGACAATTTTTGGCGCTGGATTTTCCATGTCAACGAGCCCATCTCACTTTTTTTGGCAGGCTATTTCTGGTTTTTCCATCGCAAGAGAGACTCTGATTTTCTAGGCGATCCGAGAGTTGATAAGATCAGCTATTTCTTTTTCGCCATAGGCATTAGCTCCCTTTTAACAGCGGCGACCCTCTCCCAACAGCTTGACTGGTACCGCTCGCCGACGCTTGTATTTTTGACCCTCATCGGAGTCCCATCTCTTCTTTTCGCAATTCTTTGGGACCTTAAAAGCCCAACTCCCCTTTTACATTTGCGGCTGCTCAAAAATTGGCTGCTCTCTTTTTCTTTGATCAACCTTGCCGTCCTCTTTTCTTCCTATTTTGGGATGATCATCTTAATTAGCCTCTGGCTGAATCTCTATGTTAATTACACTCCCTGGTGGATCACGATTTTGGTCGGCACGATGGCAAACGCAGGGCTTTTCGCCTATTTTGTCATCAAGAGAGTTCTCGAGCGCTACGATCCGCGCTATATGTTGGGATTGGCAATCTTATTTTTTGCTATCTCTTGTTACTACTCGACATTTTTTGATGTCGATGTCGACCTTTTTCATCTCGCAGTAGCGAGGGCAATAGCCGGGTTTGGCCTTGTCCTTTTTTTATTTCCTCTCTTTGATCTGCTCTCCATCAGCTGCGCATCGGATAAGTTCACTTCCGCATTTACCCTCTTTCAGCTCACCCGCGTCCTTTCGAGCAGCCTCGGAGCCGCTCTCTACGTCATCGTCTGGCAGAGGCGGCAAGTTTTTTTTCACGAAAGGTTAGGGGAGGGGCTTACGATCAACTCCCAGCTCACCCTCAACTATTTTCAAAGAGCAACGGAGATCTTCAAATTGACGAAAGAGCAAGCAATTGCCCAACTAGATGTCTATCTTGAAAGGCAGGCAACCTCTCTTGGCTTAAACGATGTGTTTGGCTGCATGGGCTATATCCTGCTCGCTCTTCTAGCTCTTCTCGTGATCAGTTTTTTTAAGACGTCAATTCCCTCTAAATATAATACCCCGTAAGAATTACCTTAAAAGTGTACGCTGCTGCAACCGCTGCACCAGACACGTTGATTGTTACTGCCGTAGAGGAAGGGATAAGAATCGGGTTTGCCAAGATCGTTAAAGGTTGAAACAGCGTTACGCTTGACAGCCCGGTTAAAAGCGTCGTGCCTACAAGGTTATCAAAACTTGAGGAATTGGTTCCTATTGACACCGTGGATACGCTAACAAGACCGCTAATCGAAGTGGGGGCGACCATGCAATTGGTGATATAAAAATCCCCCCAACCGCTTTCTGTAGTGAAAATAGTTGTGGACCCGGTTGTTGTTCCGTCTATTCCCGTCTTAGTATAAGAGCGAAACGTATTCATTCCGATTGGCCGCCAGACTGCTGCGTCAGGAGTATTATCGGTGAGTATAAAAAGCTGCTCTGACCCGGATGTATTGCTAACCCAGAAATAGAACTGAATGTAGTTGCTATCAGCGGGAGTAGGGTTGGCATTCGTTACAGTAGTCAGGGTGTTGCCGGTATAAATTTCTGGATTTGGCATTGTATTAAGTCCGTCCTCGGATAATTACCCGTCTAAAATTATTGGTGTTATTTTCTGTAATTCGTTGTGTCTGTTGTTTAGGTCATCTGTGGTGTTGAGGGATTTGTTTTAAGGTGGAGAGTGTTATAAAGAGAATTATTATCTCTGTTTCTATGTCTATATAATATGTTTTCTGGAGTCAAGGAAATTGTTTTGTAATTATAATTTATTTTTTAGATTTGAGATGCGAAAATAAACCGCTGAGACAAACAACAGAGAGAGAGTCAGATCTGGAGTTTGGACAAAATAGCCGCCCAAGCTCATTGATTCACAAGTTCGGATAGGGCGGCTATTTTGTCCAAACTCCAGGTCAGATGCTTAGATTACAAAATTATGCACGAAGGCATCTGACTACAAGCTCTGCGAGCGTCTTTCAACCGATCAATTTCTTCGGAAGTAGCAAACGACCATTGCCAGCTATCCGCAATCATATAATCAAGTGTTTCTATTCGGATCGATCTGTTAGGAATTGACTCAGCTGCCTGGATTGCAAACTCATATTCTTCAGTAGCAGCATTACATAAGAACATGGCTAACCTTTGAAGAGAAATGCTTGCAAAGCAGATTTGGCCGCCGGAGGGGTATAAATTAGCAGCTTCGATGGCTTCTGACCATAATTTATCCTCCAAGCAAAATTCCATTAAGTTATCTAGGATCACGAAATTATGAGGGGGGTTGGGAAGAATAAATCCAATTCCAGCTAAAAACCAATCTGCATCAATCGCTGGAGTTTCTGGTTTTACGTATTTAATGATAGAAAGGATTACTGGAATAATGATTTTGTTTTGCTCTCTTTCAAGAAGTCTAGATGCAATGAAGAATAATAAGTCTTGGTCATCTGCTTGGACTAGGATCTGTAGCGCTTGTTCCATTTTACCCAATTTGACCAAATCGAAAAATGCATGATATGCAGATATTCGATGAACTATATGCGCAGACTCATGTGAACCTTTTATGGATCTGCGTAATTCCTTAAAACCTTCTGCTATTCTAAAGATGTCTTTGCAATTTGCTGGAAGTTTAATGTTCCTTTCCAAATCTCTCACCACTTTATTGTCATATACTTTTGTTAATATATGAATGAGGTCATCTTTAAGCGATTCGATGTCTTCTCTTAATAACGGGGCACACCAATTGCTATTTACATCGAGTCCTCGATTCAATTGGGAAAGTTCTTTTGTTACTTTCGAAAATCTGCCAGGCGGCAGATGGTCAATGATTTCGACAATGAGCCGCTTGATTGCGCCATATTGTTCTTGGTTACGAATGCATATCTCTCTTTCACACATCGATTTAGACGTACTTGCAAGATTTGCGCGCGATTGAGGGTCTAAATACTGATGAATATGCCTAAAATAATCATTATGCATTGTTTCAAGCGGGATTTTGAATTCTTCTTTGTTTCGGTTTTGAATGGATAGTGACATGTTATCCTAAATTTTATTTGCGCATATTGTAGCATAATTGATCTTTTAATGGAGCGGATTTGTTTAATCGGCGTAAATATTTTCTTAGTAATGGTCATTGGCCAAGATTCCTGCGAATTTTTTTAAAAGAATGTTTGACGGATAAATTCCATGAGAACTACGATTCCGTGAGTTTTTTTTAGGGGCTCATGAAAACCGATGACCGGAGCTACGCCAAAAGGGCGCTTGTTGCATCAGCCGCAGGCTATGCGCTGGATGGGTTTGATCTATTGATCCTCGGCTTTCTGTTAACCGCCATTTCGTCTGATTTGGGGCTGACGGCATTGCAAGGAAGCTCCCTCATCTCTTTTACTCTTTTGGGATTAGTGGCCGGAGGGATTGGCTTCGGGATTCTTAGCGACCGGATTGGCCGGATCAAGGTCTTGACATTTACCATTTTGCTCTTTGCCGTTTGCACGGGCCTTTGCGCCCTTTCGCAAGGGTATTGGGACCTCTTGTTTTTCCGCATCTTGGCAGGAGTTGGGCTGGGCGGAGAGTTTGGGATTGGGATGGCGCTTGCCGCAGAGGCGTCTTCTCCAGAGAGGCGGGCCAGGGCCTGCTCGTATGTAAGTCTTGGATGGCAAAGCGGGGTGATGGCGGCAGCGATAGCAACGCCGCTCCTTTTGCCTCTGATCGGTTGGCGGGGGATGTTTGCAGTCGGTCTCTTGCCTGCATTCGCTTCCTTTTTCATTCGGCGCTGGGTGGGCTTTGATAATTACAAACAAACGAAATTTTTCCCCTTAAAATTCCTTGTGAAGGATAAAGAGACATGTAAGATCAGCTTGGCTATTTTCATTCTCTGCGCCGTCCAAAACTTTGGGTATTATAGCTTGATGATCCCGGCTTATTTAGGCCGTTATTTTGGGTATTCGTTGACGCGCTCGGCGATATGGACGGTTTGCACCGGGCTTGGCATGTGTATCGGCATCTGGATTTTTGGACAATTGGCAGATCGAGTGGGGCGGCGCAAGAGCTTTTTTCTCTTCCAGGCGGGCGCTGTGTTGACGGTGCTCCTCTACTCGCAGCTCACAACGCCGTTTTCTCTCTTGGCCGGAGGGGCCCTCATGGGTTTTTTCGTCAACGGGATGCTGGGAGGGTACGGCGCTTTGATTTCAGAGCTCTATCCGACAGAGTCCCGCGCGACTGCGCAGAATGTTCTTTTCAATCTGGGGCGCTCCGTCGGGGTCCTAGGGCCTTTTCTCATTGGGATTTTGATGGAATACACGCCATTTTCTATCGCCATTGCCTTCCTCTCTTTAATCTATCTTCTCGGTTTTTGCGTTGTTTTCTTTTTCATTCCGGAGAGAAAGGGCGTGCCGGTATTTTCAGCGGGAGGCATTGAAGAGTGATCTATTTAGAAGAGCAGCTCCAGATTATTCGTGCCTTGCGAGGATGGGTTTTGCCTTGCTGCAGCGTCCTCTTGCCCATTTTCATCTTCCTCGATTCGCATACCTACTACAACATGCTAATCGCCTTTGTCTGGGTTGGGGTTTCTTGGAGATGGGGCATGCGTCTGGGGGGACTATCCCTCATTTCCCATTTTATCAATGGGCAAGCTAAATTGTTTTTTGCCATGCCGCGGCCCGGCTATTACGATCCAACGATTTCATCTCTTCATTGGGAAAGCTATGGTTTTCCAAGCGGGGCAGCCCAGACGGCCATGGTGCTTGGGTTTCTCCTGGTCTATGGATGGAAAAGCCGCTGGGCTTGGCCCTGCGCGACTCTTTATGTCCTCATCATCAGCGCCTCGCGGGTTTTGCTCGGCGTTCATTTCGTCGTTGATTTGCTTGGCGGATGGGGATTGGGGGTGATCTTAGGAGGGCTTTTTGTTGCTTTGATTCATCCTTTGGAATCATTTGCCTCGCGCAAAAGCGGAGTGCTTTTGAGTGAAGTCTTGGCAATTGCCGTGCTCGGCCTGGCAATCTTGCCGGCTAAGATATCCCCCTTGTTCATCATGGCAGCCGTTGGATCGATCGGTGTTTTTATTTCTACGAAATACGGACTCTATCTTCCTATAGAGCGGCGCTCAGTTTGCCGCCGCACTTTCCACGGCCTTGCCGCCGCCGGCGGCGTCTTGCTTCTCAGCCTGATGCCCGATTTTTTTGGCTATCAGAGCAATGTGGCAGCCGCTCTCATCGCAATCTGGATCACTTTGCTTGTTAGCCCTTTTTGCAAGAGACTGATGTAGGATGTAAAGTAAACTGCTTTACAAGTTTGCTGCTGATAAGCATTTTGTATCGGGTGTTTTTTCTGTGGGAATTTGCGAGAAGATGCTGCTCAGCTATCAATCGATTTAGGTGTAATGTGAGAGACCTTTCTGTCCAATATGTCGCTATTTCTCGAATCTGATTTTTGGTGATCCAAATGATTGATTTTTTTCCCTTTCTCAGACATTTCTTTTCAATCATCTCCTCGATAAGAAGAAATAGAAATAGGGTTTTTCTCGGTAAACAGCCTCTGTACTGGACAAAAAATAAATTCATGCCGTGCAACCAGCTGGTTCTAAACACGTAAAACACGAAAATAGTCGCCTGAATTTTCTCAGATTCCATCTCCCAA
>JAKBAE010000091.1 GCA_021809325.1 bacterium | reverse complement strand
GTAGATCCCGTGCAAATCCGAAAGAGCGATTTGTCCGAAAAGAGCATCTTCTTTTTCAATGGGGGCATAGCAAAACCCAACACCAAAAAGGGGCCCCAAGATCCGTGTGATTTGTCCGGCTTCGCCAAGACCGATGCATGTCAGGTTTTCTCTCTCGCGCGCAAATAAAAGGAGTTTCATTGCTTCGCTGGCCGATTGGACGAGAACGGCGAGCTTATAGTGGGAGACGTGCGGCTTTTGCATCGCGTCAAGCGTCTCTTCCAGAGGCGGCATTTTTTCTAAATCGTGGAAAGAGCCGATGATCTTGATCTTCGGATGTCTTTTCTTCACCTCTTCAAAAAAAGAGGATTCGGTGTCGGTCTCAATATCACAATAGTCGGGATTTGCCTCCAAGCAGCGCAAAAAGAGAGATTGGCGCTCGGCATCATCCAGTTCGCATGCCCCTCCATGCGCTTTTTTACGAAAGGTAAAGATCAAGGGTAGAGATCGAGGCAGCTCGGAGAGACGCCCCAACTCTTCAAGCTCAAAACGGTCAAGGCGAATTTCCGCGAGATCGGCCCCCTCGGCCGCCGCTTTTTCCAGCTGCTCTTTTGCCTTGGAGATACTGGGACCGTATATAATGGAAACAATTTGGGTCATATCAATTGCTTTAACTGTACGCGCTGTCTTCCATACTCTATGTCATGAACACGGCAAAGTCACCAGATTTTTCTTTTACAACTTTTCTCAACTGAACTTTATTTATCTCAAGAGAAGGAAGATCGATTCATACACTCTGCGAGCGCCTCCTCCCAAGAGCGGATGGGAAGAATCGCCTCAATTTTAGCTGTATCAAATGGAGTGGAAAGAGGGCGAGGTGCGGGCACTAGGAATTCAGCCGCTGTGATTGGCACAACCGACTCGCAAAGGAGCGGCAAATGTTTCCGTTTGGCCCAGTCCCAAATCGCGCAGGTTAAATCGTATTTGCTGATGGCTCCCCGATTCGCATAGTGATAGATCCCTGACTGATCCCGTAAAACAATCAAAGCTTCGGCCAAATCGTGGGCATAAGTAGGCCTACCGATTTGATCGGCGACAAACCGAAGCTCTCTTTTTTCTCTGAGCATCTTTAAGACTGCATGGACATACTGCTGCGTCCCATGGCCTCCGAACACCCAAGATACCCGGACGATGCAGGCTTCGGGAAAGGCTTTTTGGACTCGAAGCTCCCCTTCCAACTTCGTTTGGCCGTACCAATTGACCGGGTTTGTCTGATCGTCCTCCCGATAAGGACGCCCGAGAGTCCCATCGAAGACATAATCAGTCGAAATGTGGATAAGCCTAGCTCCCGCTTCTCTGGCTGCCAAGGCGAGCACCTCCGGGCCGACTGCATTTGCCCGAAATGCTTTTTCCCTCTCCGTCTCTGCAGGATCTACCCGGGCAAATGCAGCCGCATTGATGATGTGGGTTACCCCCTTCATGCGGGAGCGGACTTGATCTTCTTGGCTGATATCCACTTCCTCGCGGGTTGTCCCAAAGGAGTCAATCCCCTTCTTCTGCAAAAGATTCAGTAAGACATGGCCTAGCTGGCCTTGAGAACCGGTAATCCAAATTCGCACCCTAAACCTCATTTTTTAAGGGGCGATTTTCGTCAATTAATCATTGATTCGCAAGCATTCTTTAGCGCATTTCGAATCAACCCGGCCATGTGCATAATCTTTGCAAACGCCTCAAACGAAATCGTCTGCTGCGCATCGGAGAGCGATCGGTCAGGGTTGGGATGGATCTCGATGATGAGCCCGTCGGCTCCGGCGGCAACGGCCGCAAGAGACATCGGCTCTACAAACGAGCGGATCCCCGTGCCGTGGCTTGGATCGACGACGATTGGCAAATGCGTCAGTTCGCGCAAGGCGCAGACCGCATTCAAATCGAGCGTATTGCGGGTATAGGTCTCAAACGTGCGGATCCCCCTTTCACAAAGGATCACATTGGGGTTGCCATGCGCCAAGATGTATTCGGCTGCCATGAGAAGGTCTTGATAGGTGGCGGAAAAGCCCCGTTTCAAGAGGATCGGATTCTTCACCTTGCCAAGCTCTTTGAGAAGAGAAAAGTTCTGCATATTGCGAGAGCCTACTTGCAAGATATCGACATAGCCCGCCGCAAGCCCAACTTGAGCAGGCTCCATCACCTCGCTCACCGTGATGAGCTGATACGCCTCTCCAGCGTCGCGAAGCAGTTTCAGCCCCTCTTCTCCCATGCCTTGAAATTCATAGGGCGAAGTTCTCGGTTTAAACGCACCTCCTCGCAATGCAAAGGCCCCGCTTGCCGCAGCCGCCTTTGCGCAGTCGAAAATCTGCTCTTTTGATTCGATCGAGCATGGCCCTGCAATAGCAAAGAGCTGTCCGCCGCCGATTTTTTTTCCTTTGCATTCGATGACGGTCGGCTGCGGGTGGAATTCGCGCGAAGCGAGCTTGAATTTTTGCTCCAGGTTCGAGACTTTTCTAACGCCCGAGAGCTCCAAAAACGCCTCTTTTCTTACCTGTTTTCCAACGCCCTGCACGAGCGCCACTCGATTTCCCGACTGGCGGACGGGAGTGAACTTCATCCGTTTGAGCCGCTCGCAAAGCTCTTCTACTTGAGCGTCCGATAAGTTTGGGTCAAGGTCTAAGATCATATGCCATCCTCTCTAGTTCTTCTGCAGATGCGCCTTGGCCAACCGCACGCACAAAGTGGCTGCCGACGACTAATCCATCCGCTTCTTTTAATATTGCTGTTGCATCTTCTTTTGTGCTGATGCCAAAACCGGCTAAGATCGGCAGTGAAATGCTCTCCCGAACGGCCCGCAGCCTCTCAGCTAAACCGGCAGGCAAACCGCGCTTTTCTCCCGTCGTCCCTTTCCGGCAAGCATAATAGAGAAACCCTCCGCCTGCCCGAGCGAGGCGCTCGATTCTCTCCATAGGCGTCGTCGGCGCTGCAACGAAGATCGGCTCTAACCCATTTTCCTTGCAAAGTCTGCTATAATCCCCCGCCTCTTCAAGCGGCAGATCAACGACTAAGATCCCATCGGCACCGGCAGCTTTCGCGTCTTTTAAAAACTGGGCCAAACGCGCTTGGATCGGGTTGTAATAAGTGAAAAGGACAAGCGGCGCCTCTGTTTCTTTCCGGAGATTCTTGACGAGTATAAAAACGTCTTCAAGCCCTGTCTTTTTTTTGAGGGCCCGCTCCATCGCCTTCTGGATCACAGGGCCGTCTGCTACGGGATCGGAATAGGGGATGCCGATCTCAAGGAGATTGACGCCCCCTTTCAAAAGGGCGAAGAAATGTTCAAAGGACCCATCGCCAGCCGTCAGATATGCTGCAAACGCCTTCTTTTCAAACGCTTTTTCAAACCGGTTCATCGAGAAGCCCCTTGCTAAATAGTTCCGGTAAATCTTTATCCCCTCGCCCCGAAAGATTGATTAAGACTACAGCATCTGAGCCCAAGGTTTTTGCGATGCGCACTACATAAGCGAGCGCATGCGCAGATTCAAGCGCGGGGATGATCCCCTCGCATTTACTGAGCAGACAAAATGCGCTCAGCGCCTCTGCGTCATTCACTGTGTCATAGGAAACTCTTTTGCTCGTAAAAAGAGCTGCGTGCTGAGGTCCGACCCCGGCATAGTCAAGCCCTGCAGAGATTGAATGCGTATCCGCAATTTGCCCCTCTTTATCTTGGAGCACATACGAATAGGAGCCGTGGAGCGCCCCCGGCGATCCCTTTGCAAAGCGGGCAGCCCCCTCGGCCTCGACGCCAATGAGCTTTGTATTGGAGCTCAAGTAAGCTAAAAAAAGGCCAATCGCGTTCGAGCCGCCTCCGACGCATGCAACTGCGAGATCGGGATCTCGTCCTATGCGCTCTTGCAGCTGCTCTCTAGCCTCAAGGCCAATGATCGACTGAAACTCGGACACCATTGTGGGGAACGGATGGGGACCGAGGGCGGAGCCTAAGCAATAATGGGTCGTCTCAAAACTCTCAGCCCAGTCGCGAAGCGCTTCGTTGACGGCATCTTTGAGGGTTTTCGAGCCGGATTGAACCAACACGACCTTTGCCCCCAAAAGTTTCATGCGAGAAACGTTAGGCGCTTGGCGCATGGCATCCGTCTCGCCCATATAAATCACACACTCAAGGCCAAACAATGCACAAGCCGTCGCAGTGGCAACGCCATGCTGGCCGGCGCCGGTCTCTGCGATGACGCGCGTCTTTCCCATTTTTTTGGCAAGAAGGCATTGCCCGAGAGCGTTATTGATCTTATGCGCGCCGGTATGGAGGAGATCTTCTCTTTTCAAAAAGATGCGCGCGCCCCCAATTGCTTTGGCGAACTGTTTTACTTCTGTGATCGGAGTTGGGCGTCCGGCATAGTTGCGCAAAATATCTCTCAATTCTTCTCGAAACTCTCCCGTAGAGGCGATCGTTTCATAACCTTGGACCAAATCCAAAAGCGGCTGTACGAGAAGCTCCGGAACATAAGATCCCCCGAAGGGGCCGAAGCGTCCCGGTTTCACTTGATGGAGAAACTGCTTTACCTTCGCCAAATCCTTTTTACCGGGACTCTCTTCGACGCCTCTAGCTAGATCGACGCCATAGGGCAAGTATTTCTCAGCATACTCCCCTACCGTCTCCACATTGAGCCCTCCTGCAAGAAAATAGCGGCACTTAGGAGGAATAAATCCCAGACTTTTTTCTCCGTCAAAAAGGAGCAGGTCTCGATCGGCATTGAATCCAAGAGGTGCCGTCTCTTCATAGGAAAGAACGTAGATCCTGGGCAATGACTCCGGCAGTAAAGAATAAGCGGCTCTCGCTTCAGCCGAGTGGAGCTGGACGAAATCTAGCTGCAGCTCTTGCGCCGTCTTTGCGATCTCGTCAGCCGAACCTTCAACAAATACGCCTACAATGGCCGCTTTTCCCCGGATGGCCTCGCAAATCTCTTTCGCTCGAGACATCTCTATCAACCTGGGCGATTTTTTCGCAAAAATGAGCCCGATGAAATCGGCTCCCATCTCGGCGATCGAAAGCGCCTGGCCAACATCCGTCACCCCGCAAATTTTTACCTTGCACATACACCCACCATCTCTTCGATCAAACTCTTGGGATCTTCCGAGCGAGAAAGGGCCTCGCCCATTAAGACGGCTCGATAGCCTAGGATCGATGCCTCTTCGATCGATTTCATGCCTGATTCGGCGACTGACACGATGCTTTTAGGCAAAAGAGGCGCGAGTTCTTTGAATTTTTCGGGGTGCATGGAAAAGTCGGAAAGGTCTCTCTGATTGACGCCGATGATCTCGGCGCCGGCCTCCACGGCGATTTCAAGCTCTTGGGCCGTATGCACCTCTACAAGCGCCTCCAGCCCCAGGCTCGCAGCCAGCTTTAAAAGCTCGCCTGTCTTCTCTTTTAAGACCGCTACGATGAGCAAAAGGGCGTCTGCGCCGGCTTCAGCCGTCTCAATCACTTGCTCAGCCGTCCGGATAAAGTCTTTGCGGAGCACCGGAACAGGGCTCTTTTGCAGCGCTTCGACCACGTTTTGCAAATCTTCCAAACTTCCTTCAAACGCGCCATTCGTCAATACGGAAATCGCACTGGCGCCGCCGTCCACATAAAGCCTAGCGCGCGCGCCGGCATCGGGGATCAGGGCGATCTTGCCCTTGGATGGAGACGCCCTCTTAATCTCGGCGATAATAGAAACTCCATCCCCTTTCAATGCAGCCTTCAAGCTTTTCTTCCTCTTTTTTACCGGAATCGGGGAGCACTGTTTTGATTCTCTGCAGTAGTCTTCAATCAACTTGAGGGCCGAGCCGCTTTGAAGAGTTTTTCTAGCAATTGCAACGGCATCGAAGAGGCTCTTGGGCGGACCATAAAGATAAATAGCGGCTGCGGCATTGAGGATCAAGGTGTCGGAGATGGGGCTCTCTTTGCCGGAAAGCGCCTCTGAGATGATCTTTTGGTTAACCTCGGCAGGTCCGCCTTGAAGATCTTGAAGCGTGCAAAGGCTGAGACCTAATTTTTCAGGGTCGATCTGAACCGGCTCGATGGCATCTTGCGTGACAAGCAAGGCTTTGCAAGGGCCGATGCAGCTCAACTCATCGAGTCCGTGGTTGGAAAAGACGAGAGAGCGCTTTGTGCCAAGAAGCTGTAAGGCGCGGGCCATCGTGGGAACAAGATCTTCGCTATAGACGCCGAGAAGGAGGTGATCTATCCCTGCAGGGTGGATAAGAGGGCCGATGAGGTTGAGGAGTGTCGGAAAGCTGAGCCCCTGTTTCACACTCTTAAGCTTCTTGAGGGCGGGATGAAAGTTGAGGACAAAGCAAAAAGCAAACTGCGTTTTTTGCAAAAGTTCTTGGATGTGGGCAGGCTCTAGATTTAGCTCGGCTCCAAACGCTTCCAAGAGATCGGCGGTGCCGCAAGCTGATGTGGCTCCCCGGTTGCCATGTTTGATCACGGGAACCCCGCTCGCTGCAGCGAGAAGCGCGCTTGCCGTGGAGATATTGACTGTGCCCGCGCCATCGCCTCCCGTGCCGACGATGTCGACAAACGGGCGATCGAGCGAAACGGTCTTTGCAAGGCCGCGGAGCATCTGGGCAAAAACAACGATTTCTTCAGCAGTAGGACCTTTTGCACTCAAGAGGGCTAAAAAAACGGCTGCCTCCAGAGGATCGGCAATCAGTATTTTTCCGGCTACCTCTTGCATCTCTTCAAGAGAAAGATGCTTTTGAAGGGCTAGCTTTCTTAAATGTTTCTTTAGCATGAGAGGCCTCGTTTAATAAATGCGCAGATCAGCTCTTCTCCTTGGGGAGTGAGAATCGATTCAGGGTGAAACTGCAGTCCGAAGATCGGGTATTTTGTGTGTTTGATCGCCATGATCGTTCCATCGCCGCTTTCAGCAACAATTTTGAGACACTCAGGCAGGCTTTCTTTTTCCACGATCAGCGAATGGTAGCGGCCTGCGCTAAAGGGAAGATCCAGTGCAGTAAAGAGATCTTCTCGGTCGTGGAAGATCTCATAAGGCTTGCCATGCACGATCAGAGGCGAGCGGACAACTTTCCCCCCAAATGCGCAAGCAATCGCTTGATGGCCCAAACAAATCCCAAGAATAGGAATTTTGGGGCCAAAGTCGCGGATCACATCCAAAAAAATGGCGGCGTCTTCCGGCCGGCCGGGGCCGGGAGAAAGAACGATCGCAGACGGCGCCATCGCTTCGATCTCGGAGGCCGATATCTTATCGCTGCGGCGGACGGACACTTCGGAAAAGCGGGAGATCATTTGGAATAGGTTGTAAGTAAAGCTGTCGTAATGATCGATTAAGAGTATCATAGTCCCACCGCCAAAATGCTTTTTGCTTTCATCCTCGTCTCTTCGGCCTCATTTTTAGGATTAGAGTCATAGACAATGCCGGCCCCTGCCCGTACGGCGAGCTCGCCTTTTTCAACTACCCCCATCCGGATCGCGATGCAGCTATCAAGATTGCCGACAGAGTCGATCGCAACGATCGCGCCGCCATAAAGCCCACGCCTCGACGGCTCAATCTCATCGAGAAGCTCCATCGCGCGGATTTTTGGGGCGCCGGTTAGGGTGCCTGCGGGAAAGGATGCTTTAAAGGCGTCAATCGAATCGAGCCCTTCTCTAAGAGTGCCTCTCACTGTCGAGACGATATGCATTACATGGGGAAACTTCCGCACTTGCAGCAGTTCTTTGACAGCAACCGACCCGATTTCCGAGACGGCCCCGAGATCGTTTCTCGCCAAATCGACAAGCATCAGATGCTCGGCCCGCTCTTTGGGATCGGCAAGAAGTTCCGCCGGATCGGCTTCCAGAGGACGGGTACCGGCAATCGGCATCGTCTCGATGACCCTCCCTTGCACCGAAATCAATTTTTCAGGGGAAGCGCCTAGAATTTGCCGATCTTTGAGGTCGAAATAAAAATGGTAAGGGGCCCTGCTCTCTTGACGGAGGCGCCGGTAGAGGGCAAAGGCATCATTGCAGCTAGTGCGGAAGGTGCGCGACGGAACGATCTGGAAGACGTCTCCGGCTAAAATGTGCTCTTTAGCTCTCAAGACCATCTCTTCATAGGCTGCATCCGTTACCTCATCGCGTACGACCTTCGGATCTCCAAGCTCTAAGACGGGCAGGCGGATGGGGGCAAGCAGCTTCTCTTCTAGACGATCCAGCTCCGCTATCCCGCGCAGAAAATCCTCCGCAGGGTTTTCGCCCACTTCAACGATATGGCCAAGGGCCATCCGAGAGCCTCGGTGGTCAAAGATGGCGCTGGTACGGTAGATGTTGAAAAAAAGATCGGGGAACCTTTTTTCTTCCGCGCGCCGATCGGGGATCGACTCGATATAGCGGATTGCATCGTAAGCGGCATAGCCGACCGGCCCTCCCGTAAAGAGCGCAAGCGGATGCTTTGCATAAACTTTTCCCAAAAGCTTTTTTAAAGCCTCAAACCCGTCCTCGGGATCGGAAAGCGTTACCATCGGGTCTGCCCCAATAAACGAATGCCTTCCCGCCGACTCGGCGTCCGACTCCAAAAGGCAGCTCCCTTCAAGGGCAATAAATGCCTGGACAGGCGTCAGATGGTCTGCGGACAGCTCCCGAAACAAAGCGATCTTTGAATACCGCTTGGCAACTTCAATAAATTGTTCTTGATTCATCATCATCTCCTTTTGCTGTAATGTTACACCATTACATGATTACAAAGCAAGAGATTTCTTAAAGTTCTAAAAAAGAGCTACTTCAGGTTTTCTGTAAGAAATTGGTCCAAAGGCTTTTGGATCGTTTTCATCGCGTTGGAGCCGCGGGTGATCTTGGCGATGCTCACTTTGAGCTTCTCGGCCATTTCCCGCTGGGTCATTTTTGCCCGCACAAGTTCGCGGATGATGAGGAACCGGGTAGAGAGGGCGTCCCTTTCTTCGTGGGTAAAAAAAAGCTGGAAAACTTCATCGAGAAGCTTTTCGTCATGGACTTGAAGGCAAAGCTTCAAAAAACTTTTCCAAGCGTCTTCCGATTGACTTTGATGCATAGAACCTGCATGATCTAGGAATTCGTCAATTATTCAAACTGAATTTTTTTGGAAAATATGATTATCCCTCCCGAGTATCACACCCATGAAGAGTTTCAAAACCGAAGCCGCAATCTCGCCGAGAGCCGCGATTTGGGAATAGACCCGTATCCGCATAAATGTGTCCATACGCAAAAGGCTTCTCAGCTCACGGTTGAA
>JAKBAE010000090.1 GCA_021809325.1 bacterium | reverse complement strand
TTGAAAAAATCGAGCCTAAGAGATGAGGTGAACTTAAAAAAAATCTGATTTTTGAGGTTTTGTGCCAGTAATTTTTTCAAAATCCCGACGAAGGCGGGAGTTTTGCAACTGCCTCAATGGTATAAGCTCTTGAAAGTTTTAGAGAATTGTTGTAAATCTTCTAAAATCATCCGATCAACTTCTTCAGGGGGCAGGCCTTCCATTTCCAACAATCGCTTTAGCAAACGGACTTTATTTTCAGCCTCAGCCACATTGTATCCTTTTTGAGCTGCAAGCCCATAGTAAAACATAGCTCCCTGTTTGGATACCGGAAGACCCCCTCTACCATATTCGAAATTTTCCCCCATCATCCAGAGCGCCTCCGGCATACCACGGTCTGCAGCCAACTGAAAATATCGGGCCGCACGGGATTCCGATTTTTCGCATCCAAATCCATTTAGCAAATAGATGCCTACATTATATTGAGCCAACACATGTCCTTGATTCGCCGCTAAAGAGAACCAATAAAAGGCATTTTCATACGACTTCTCCACTCCTTTCCAAGGTCCTCTAGGGTGATACCAACCTCCTAGTATAAATTGCGCCTCAGGGTCGTTCATCTCTTGAGCTGCACTCAAAAGCCAGTGGATTCCATCCTCTTCAGGACACCCGGGTATTCCTATCTGGCAAAATTCAGCCATGTCCCTTCGATACCCTGCATCTTCTGTGAGAGCATAGTGTTCCATCAATCGAGAGGAGACGGCAAAGCTACCTCGAACGACTTGTTTCTTCTGCAAGGCATCTTGCAACGTTCTATAAGAAGATCTCTTCCAAGAACCATCAGGCATAAATTTGCCAATATGCTGCAACCCATTCGGAAGATATGAGAGCATTTTCCAACTTGCATCTGGATACTCTATAAAGCTGGTCGCTGCACGATGCAGCATTTCCAGTGGAGCAAACACCATACGACCAGACACCCTAGCAATTTTTCTTGCTATACTCAGCTCACTCCCATCCCCTGTACAACAACCTGATAAAAAAATCTGTGCATCCTTGTCTAAACCGGCAAAGTCCTCTGCTCTAACATCCTCCAAGGAATAAAAATAGACCGTCTCTTTAGGCTCGGGATCATGAATCGCTTCGAGTCCAATTTCAAGCCTTGAAGGGCCGGCGCCATGAGATAAACAAACCAATTTTATGGGGCGCTTGCCTGTGATTTGAGTAGCTTCCCCTACTTTTTGACCAATCGAATTATTTTGATTTAATTCATGTAAAACAACACGATGCGTCTTTGCCATTTGGATGATTCTCGGCATATCCGCAAGACATGCCTCTCGCGAACTAGCCTTTAAAACCAAGGCGACAGGAGATTCCAGGGTCTTAGCAGCATTTAATGCCTCTAATTCCAGATAGAATAAACTTGAGTACCCTATATTTCTATCGATTAAATTCATCAGACTATTTTAAAAAAACAACCAAAAAAAGCGACTAAATAAATTTATACATACTGAAGAAACCAAGGAAGTGAAAACTTCATAGAAATTCCGCTCCCCCGTATGCTCATGTTCATGACTCATCTGCAAGCACTCATTTTAGGCATTGTCCAAGGACTCACGGAATTTCTTCCTGTCAGTTCCTCAACCCACTTGGCCCTCGCGAAAAAACTGATGGGGATCGAGGGAACCTTCCATTTCGACCTCATCTGCCATCTCGGAACTCTCTCAGCCCTTTTTTTTATTTTCTGGAAGGACATTTTCCGTGTTTTGAGAGAGGCTCGCTCCATCGCCCTTTTTGCCGTCGCTCTGTTGCCACTGATTCCGGCTTATTTTCTCCTCAAGCCTCTCCGCATGTACTTGGCGACAGATGCCGGCTTTTTTCTCCTTGCTACATCGGCCCTTCTCTTCCTCGCCTCTTCTAAACGTTTTACATTAGAAAAAGTTCCATCCAAGCCTATACCTCCCTCGGCCGCAAACTTGGATTTGGACCCGCGTCAAAGCTCCCGCGATTCAACGATCGCAAGTGACCTAGTATTAGAAATACAAGGTCACTTGCGATCGTTGAATCCCGGGGCTTTCACGCGGTCCAAATTCCAAGTTTGCGGCCGAGAGAGGTATAAATGGCGCGATGTGTTATGTATTGGGATAGCGCAGAGCCTGGCGCTCTTTCCGGGGATGTCTCGCAGCGGATCTACGATCGCAGCTGCGCGGCTTCTCGGGTGGGAGTGGGGCCAAGCAGTCCGCTTCTCATTTCTCTTGGCGGTTCCGACGATACTCGGCGGAGCGATGCTAGAGGCCCTTCGGGGATTTGATGGCGGATCGCTAGCCGCCGGCCTCTCTGCGATTGGATTTGCGGCCTCTTTTGTAACAGGCCTCGGCTCGCTCAAGCTGCTTCTTTGGATCATACAGAGAGGCACTCTGCGGCCATTCGCCTGGTATTGCCTGGCTGCGGGAATATTTGCTTTGTTGTTGTTAAAATGAAAAAGAAGATCAAAAAAACTAAGAAACCCACTAAGGAGACGGCAAAAAAACTGCCTCCCGATGCGCAAGGGCTCTTTTTAATTGCCCTCGGCGCACTGACGCTCCTTGCGCTCATCACATTTACGGTTGCAAAGCCGCAAGGCAACTGGCTCGGGTTTCTCGGCTACGGAATCTCCTATGGCGTTAAATGGGCGTTCGGCCTCGGCGCCTATCTCATTCCGTGTTATCTTTTTTGGTGGGGCAAAAAGCTGCTTCGGGGAAAGTCTCTTCATTTTGGTGCCGAGCATCTCTATTTTATCGTCCTTCTCCTCTCTACCTGCATTCTCTTCAGTGTGTTTGCCGAATCGTTTCCCGATCGGGCAGAGAATTTTGAAGACAAGGTCGTCACCGAAACGATCTTTTTACAGGATCCCTATCCAAGAACCTTAGCGAGAACCTATCTCGGCGGAGTTCCGGCGTATACCATTTTCTCCGATATCCCCTATGTCAGCCTCATCCAAATCCTCAGCCCGATCGGGACAACGCTCATTTTTACTTCTCTTGCCATCGTCTCATTTCTCTTGCTGACCCGCGTTCGCATCTTTTTTATCCTCTCGCTGCTTGCCAAAGCTCTTTGGGCTGCAGCCACTCGCAAGCGCCCCTCCATCGCTCAACCGCCGGCTCCTAAACAGGCGCCGCCGCCTACCTATGCGGGTTTTACACACCCCAAAGAGCCGAAGCCGAAGCTGCCGGAAAAACTCGAGCCGCCCCCCGAGCCGCCAATTAAAAAGGCGATTGTAAAGCCGCCTAAGGAAAAAGAAAAACCTGCTGTAGAAGTGCAGCCCGTCTATTTGCCGGTCAAATACGATGGCTCATACCGCCTTCCTCCGCACAGCCTCCTATCCCCTCCGGCCCAAAAAATCGATCAGCCCACCCTGAAAAAAGATCTCAAACGGCAAGCCGAAGTGCTCGAAGAGACGCTCAGGAGCTTTGGCATCGAAGCGAAGGTGGGAGAAATTCATAGCGGCCCTTCCATCACCTCCTTCGAAGTGCATCCCTCAATCGGCGTCAAGGTACAAAAGATCAAGGCGCTCGAAAATGATATCGCCTTGAACCTCGAGGCTAAATCGATCCGGATCGTAGCTCCCATCCCGGGAAAAGCTGCTGTCGGCGTCGAAGTGCCGGCCCTCCATCCGCAAGAGGTGAGCTTCCGCGAGCTCTTACAAACCTACCAGCAAAAAGGGCGGAAGATGCAAATCCCGATCCTCCTCGGCAAGGGGGTCAGTGGCGATCCGGTCTTCTCCGATCTGGCGAGGATGCCGCATCTCTTGATCGCCGGGGCAACGGGATCGGGAAAATCGGTCTGCATCAACACCATTGTCCTTTCCATCCTGATGAATGCCCGTCCAGAAGAGATCCGCCTTCTCATGGTCGATCCGAAAAAAGTGGAGTTGACGCAGTACTCGCGACTTCCCCACATGATTGCGCCGGTCATCACCGAAGCGCACGGCGCCTATGCCGCACTTCAGTGGCTTGTCAAGGAGATGACGACCCGCTATGAAATTCTCAAGCAGCTCGGCCTGCGCAACATATCTGCTTTCAATTCAAGAAAGCCGAAACCCGATTTTGAAAGCTCGCTAAGTATTCCGATCCCCTCGCAGCTTCCCTATATCATTGCGATGATCGACGAGTTTGCCGACTTGATGATGGTCTCGAGCGCCGACCTCGAAACCCCGATCGCCCGTATCGCCCAGATGGCAAGGGCCGTCGGCATCCACCTGATCTTGGCAACGCAGAGGCCCTCTCGCGAGGTCATTACGGGAATCATCAAAGCGAACATCCCCTGCCGCATCGCCTTCAAAGTGGCAAGCCGCATCAACTCGCAAATCATCCTCGACGACATCGGCGCCGAAAACCTCCTCGGCAGCGGCGATTGCCTCTTTTTACCTCCCGGCTCCTCGCAGCTTCTAAGGGCGCAAGGCGCCTACATCAGCGATGAGGATATCAATGCCGTTATCCAACACGTCAGCCTGCAAACAGAGACAAACTATCTGATCCCCTCCTTCGATGCGATGCGCCTCGCAGAACCTCTCGATGGAGAAGGCGAGCCAAAAGGAAAAGACGCTCTCTACGATCAAGCGCTCACAATCGTTCTGCAAACAAAAATCGCCTCTACAACCTATCTCCAAAGAAAGCTCAAAATTGGCTATGCAAGAGCCGCCAGCCTCATCGACGAGCTGGAAGAAAATGGGGTCATCGGCCCATCCGAGGGAAGCAAGCCGCGCCGCGTCCTAACAAATGGTGGCGCATCCGATCTCTTTGATGACATGTCTGAAGAGTAATAGCGCCTAATATAAAAAGCCAAAGATCGATTTTGTCTGATTCGGATTGCGTTCCTAAGCAAAAAGAGTAGCGATTCCTTTACCAATACAGCGACTGCCCCCGGTGACAATGACTTTTTTCCCTTTCAATTGCATGCCTATCCCTTCTTTTGCTTATCGAACTTTTCCTGTTCGAGCTCTGATAACTGCTCATCGGTCAGCTTTGTCTCTACCAACTCTATTGGAACACCTTGCTCTTCAATCATTGCGACGCGGTATCCCTCTAACGGGCTATAAGGGCCAAACAAAACCTTAGCCCCCCGAATCTCTTCATCTAAATCATCAACTTGAAACGCAATATGAGGAACTTGCGTAACTAACTCAGGAAGTCCGTGGCCTTCCGGAAAACGATGCCATTGAATGTGCCATTTATTTCCTTCAAATGGAGTAGAGTAAAACCTAAACCCTTGTATTTCAACTAAGACTTCATCCGGACGCTTTTCATTTGTTGGAATACCGTAATGGTGATATTTACGCATAAACTTCTCTCTAAAAGAAATTAAGGGATGATCTGCCGGCGAAGCGCCTCCCAGCTCTCTTCTGCCAGCTCTGTTCCGATGACCGCTACAACCGCCTTGGCTAAACGGTGGCCAATACAGGCGCACTCTTCGAGGGGAAGGCTTCTGAGATATCCGTAGATAAACCCGGCTGAAAAATAGTCTCCCGCTCCGGTAGTGTCGACCACTTGCGTTGGATAGGCCGGCACACTCACCACCTTGTCTTTATGGCCGATCAGAGCCCCTTCTTTTCCAAGCGTTACAACTGCAACGGTGCATCTCTTCTGCAATTCATAGCAGGCAGCTTTCGGATCGAGACCGAGCAACAGGGCCGCTTCATCTTCATTGCAAAAGAGAAGATCGACATCGTTTTCGATAATGCGTAACAGATCTTCTTTAAAGTGCTTGACCGTCCTGCAGCAGGAGAGGTCCATCGATAGAGGAATAGCTGATTCGCGGGCCAACTCAACCGTTTTTTCAAAGACGGCCCGATTGAAAAGATTGCGCGCTTCCAAGTGAATCCATTTGACGTCTTTAAAGTCAGATTTGTCCGGGATGGTATCGAGCCTCGGATCGCATGCTAAAAAAGACCTTTGCCCATCAGGCGAGATCAAACAGAGCACGCGGGAAGTAAACGGCGCATGCTTGAGACGCAGCTCGACGCCATGCTTCTCCAGATGGCTTGCGAAATGTTCTCCCCAATGATCGCGCCCAACATGGCCCAAAAATGCACAAGGCTGCCCTAATCGCGCAAGAGCACGCACTGTATTCGCAGCGCTGCCTCCGGGAACCACTTTTGGCACCCTCTTGACTTTTGCCAAAACAGAATCGATCAGCTCGAATGTCCCCTCTTGGTTCCCCCCTCTTCCGGGAACAATATGCTCTTCGATAAACGCATCTTCCACTTGGACCAAAAGGTCCATCGTGCAAAATCCGCTCCCCATCACCCGGATATCATCCGCGGCAAAGAGGCTAAAAAAACTAAAAACACAAATCCATACATATTTCATCTGAATAAAACCGGGGTTGAAATGCGATCTTGGTAGGCAATAGAAAGATTTGCCCGAGAAACTGTTTGAGAAAGCGCCTCTTTGACAATCTTGATAGCAAGCTCTTCCGAATTGCACTCGCTTGAGAGATGCGCCAAATAAACATGCAAAAGAGCTTCGTGCGCAAGCGATTTCAAAAGCTCTGCGCACGCTTCGTTGGAAAGATGTCCTTGCCGACCTAAGACCCTCTCTTTATACACAGCAGGCCTTGCGCAGGCGTGCACCATGGAGGGCTGGTGATTTGCTTCGAGATAGAGAAAATCGCACCTCTCCAACATTTTGCGCACCAATGAAGTCGCATAGCCAAGATCAGCGCAAATCCCAAGGGTGTGTTTGGGAGTACGGATGCGAAACGCAACGGGATCGGGCGTATCGTGCGGGATACTGAAGGGAAGCACTTCGAGATCCCCAAAAGAAAAAGGTTCGCCCGTCGTAAAAATCTTGAAACGGGGGCGGCAGTTCAAAGAAGAGACAATCGACTTCGCCGTCTCCGCATTGGCTAAAACGGGGATTTTCCATTTTTCTGCAAGCTGAGGCACCGCCTTGATATGATCTGTGTGCTCATGCGTAATTAAGATTGCCTGAATAGTATCGAGAGACACCCCAATCTCCCCTAACTTTTTTTCCACCTGGGCGGCGGAGAGTCCTGCATCGATCAAAATACGGGTCTGCTCTGTGCCTAAAAAAAGAGCGTTCCCTTTCGATCCAGATGCTAGAGGGCAAAAACCGTTCACGCCAATTCCGATAAATTCAAATAGTATAGCCGTGAAGTCTATTTTCACAAAAACGAAATAGATTTCCTGTACTTCGGGGTAAATTCTTCAAGAGAAAATGAACTGAACGCCTCGAGATCCAGAGACTGCTCCGGCGAATGCTTAATCTTATAATTATGAACACCGTAAATTGCACGCTCCAGCCATTCTCGGATCAAAGCGCTTCCCCGGCTAAATGGCATAACATGAGTATAAAAATAGCAAAAACGAACCATGTTCGATTCAAGATCAGAGGCATTTGATTGGATGCACTTGCCAAACAGATCGGCAACCTTTTCAAGCATCGGTTTAAAATAGAAAAAATCCATGTGAAATAGCAAAGGCCCCTCCCACCCATCTTCATGTATGCGGGCAAAATACTGCGTCAAAGGAAAATTCAACTCCCCTTGCAAAGACAAAGTGCCAAGAAAAATAGATCCCTGAAACTGCTGTAAAAAGCCTGTAAACTTGGCCTTATGATATAACAGAGAAAATCGATGGAATCCATCCTCATTTTGATTATGAGCCCAAGACCAAAACGCTTGTTTATACTCCTCGGGATCGATGTCAAGCCATTGCCGCTTTTTGAGCTCTTCGAAAGAAAGAACCTCTGCCTCAAACTTTATCTCTCCCATAGAAAGAGGAAAAGGCGTCGATTTCAAA
This sequence comes from bacterium, assembly GCA_021809325.1. Classification (GTDB taxonomy): domain Bacteria; phylum Chlamydiota; class Chlamydiia; order Chlamydiales; family SM23-39; genus JAKBAE01. The sequence goes on along the minus strand of JAKBAE010000090.1, from coordinate 1,479 downwards.
CGATCGATCAGAGCGCACCCATACTCGCCATAACTTTTCATCAGGTAAGTGACCATAGCCACTCCTACAGTTTGAAGAGTATACAAAGAGTTTCTCATCAAACCAAAGTGTTCGGCCTCCTTAGTTTGTTGGTCAAACGCAAGAAGCCGCCGCTCCTTTCCCAAATAGGCAAGAACTTTTGAAAACAACTGTCCAACAGGTGCGCAAGAGCTATCTAAGATTATCTCTTGCGTTCGAAGAATAATCCGCTCTTCTCTTGCTTGATATTCCGGCAAACGGACTCCATAGCGATCAGGAGAGCGAGAATCAATATAACCCATAAAAAACCCATATTCATTTTAACCTGATAACAGACAGAAACAAAACATGTCTAGGAAAAGATATCTACACAAAGCACCAAACCGTTTTGCTGAAAAAACAAAAAATGTCTTTAAAATAATAATCCCATTCCATAAAGATAAAAAACAGATACACACATTGACGAGGCTTGTATGTTTGCAGAAGAAATTCTCATTGAGATCGATGCGACCTTGGACAGCTTGATTCGCAATGCAGAGACCCTCAAAGGGGCAGATCTATTAGATATATCTGATATTGAGATCGATGCCTTTCAAAAAACGCAAGAAAGCCTTCTTCATCACCTTTTACACATGGATGAGGCATTTGAAACTAAGAGAAAAAATATCCGTATTCCAAACAAAAAATCTGCGTCTTACAAAATTCAAGAAAAGTTGGAGCGGTTTGAAAAACTAAAAGTTGAAATCAGTAGCAGCATTGAAAGAGTCTCAAAAAAACATCCGATCCTAAGCAAGCGGCGTGGCAAACGGCTTTTGAAATCTTGAGGCAGTTCCAAAACTGGGACACCCAGCAAAATCGCCCTTTTGAGCCATTTTGCCACCCTGCCCCCGAGCCCTACTCACCTCGAGTATGTGCTCGGGGGCAGGGCTTCGGCCGCTTCGCGGCTGGCAAACTGGCTCAAAATCATCGATTTTTCTGTGTGCCCGAGTTTTGCAACTGCCTCTCTTTATAATAATTCTGGCGGACCTCGGAGAGACCAGTAGTTATTTCCGTAATCATAACTGAGCTGTTCGCCCGGGCGGATCTCGCGCATTGAGAGAAAAATCAAGTGATAAAAGCCATCAATGAACGCATAGCTCGGCTGCAGGTTCGGCCTTGAGCTATGGTTAATGAAGCGCGTCAAATGACCTTGCGTTGCGTCAATAACATAGTTAAGCCCTAAATGATCCAACACCGGATAGCAATAGCAGTAGTGATTCAGCGGCTCAAAGTAGCGCCTGTCATTGCGTCGGACAATCCCGGTATATTCGCCTGCATACGCCCCCGGAGGGATTGAGATATTGTCAAAAGTTGTGTTTCAGATCTGAGCATACCCTCGAATTTTTCCTTTAAGCTACGTGTTCCTTTACTTCTTCACCGTCTTTAAATTTGATCCCCGCAACGACTTTCGATAACAACTGG
>JAKBAE010000089.1 GCA_021809325.1 bacterium | reverse complement strand
CGCTCTTCAGCGAGTTCTCTTCATCAACATATTTTTTACAATCAGTCTGATGGGTGAAGAAGAGACCAGGATGCGCAAGATCGCAAGCGGCAGGATAGGCAAGATAGATTAATTTATCCTGCAGATCATGTCGGCGCTTCGCCGATCGTCTTTATCCTGTTTTTTTGTCCAGTACAGAGATTTTTTTTATCCATCAAAGGAAATAGGCCGAAACGATATTCATCGCAGTGAACTCTTGCATTTGAGAAATGATCGGAATTCTTTTGACGAAAGAATCGGTATCGAGCGTTTTTTTTCAACAACGCCGTGCGATATATCAATTAACCGTAGATAGATGAGGCAGGAAGGTCTACGCCTGCCAGGATCGCCCGCTTGGTTTCCTCTGGCACAAGATCTTCGCATTGCAAGCTCTGCGTTCGAGGATCGAATCTCCGGACATAGGGATAGGTAATTTTACTTCCGGGGACAAGGTCGGTCATCCAGAAGCGATAGTCATAGAGCTCCGTTTCGATTGCAGAAGCCGGGTAATAGAGCCGGTTCCAAGGATCGCATACCAGGCAATTGCTTCCCCAGGTCTGATAGTCGAGGGGGTTGCTATCCGGATCTCTGCCAATGATGAGAAAAACGTGGCATCCATGGACAATTTGCACCAGCTCTACGTTTACATTGGGATGCTCTCTCCAGGCAAACAGCTTACCCACATGGGCTAGATCCTGACAAAAACCGACTCCAGTCTCTTCAAGGCTCTCGGCCAGCTCTAGACCGGCTTTCCAATGAATGCCCCCTTCTTCTGTCTTGCGCATCCGGATTAAAAAGGGCCTTTCGAGGAGATCGTCTTGGCAAATATCCCGATGCGTCGGATCTGTTGGATCGAGTGATTTCGCATAGTAATTCGGGCTGTGGGGAATTTTTTCTAGCACATAGTTGAGGATTGATTCTGCGACTTGCATGTGCTTTTGCAGTTGGGGCGAGGCCCCTTCCAGATAAACCGGATTGCACCTCTCTTTAGAGCCGGAGACTAAAACGGTATCCCCGCGTTTAATACTGGATGGCTCGATATTGGCATCAAAAATCCGGTGGTTTGAACAGTGTTGGAAAAAACGGAAGATTTCAGGGATCTCCCGCAATCCGTTTGCGAAGTCTTCATCGGATGGCCGGTGTCTTCTCCAGGCATCTTGTATAGGAGCTACTGCATAATCCCAGATTAATCCTGTAAATTGACCGTACAAATAGTTCATAATATAATATTGTAAGAGTAGCTTAAATTAAATTCAATTTAAAATGACTTATTGCGCAAAAGTTTTGTTTGATTTTTCACCAGTGAATCTACTTTCTGTTTCTTGGCAAAACCTTAATAGTTCAGGTTCTTAGAGATTGCATAGAATGCGGTCGTTAAGGCAGTCTATTAAAAATTTTTTGAGGATGTCATGATACTGAGCCTATTCGGATTTGGATTTTCAATAACACAGAGTCTAAATTCACAAAACCTAACGGAGTGCGGTATATCTCAAGGTCCTTCCTTAGAGAAGCTTTTTTTGCAGGACAGAGAAATTGAATGGTTTAGAGGATGGGATGATGTGGTCGCGCCTTTATTTCACACGGAATATTACACCAATCGGTTCAATTCTATAGAGGCAAAAACTGCTCAATTGTCTGAGAAATATTATCAGGGGCATAGCTTCGCTCTTTGGCGCCCTCACTGCTCCGATGCCGAAATTGAGCATGAATTTTTGCTTTTGACCAAGCTTCGTACCGAAGCTTGGTTTGAGCTGACAGATGAAGTGCGCTCGAATTGGAACCGATTTGAGTCCGGTAGGCATTGGCGCGAAGATTTTCGTCCGGCATATTCGCTCTTTTCTACCGCATTTGTTCGAAATTTGAATTGCATTGCATTCGAGTCCAATGCCCTTGAGTTCTTTAACGGCAGCTTGGTCGCATGCAATGGAAAGAAGTTTCTCGCCATGGAAGGTCCTCAAGACGTCAACCTGCATCTCTTTTTTCTAAGTCTTCTCAATGCCAATGCTGCCATGCTTGTTCGGTTGACGCCTGAAATAGAAAATGGGGTGCATCGCTGTACAAATTACTGGGACGGGCGAGTGCGGGACAATCAGATAGAGGTCCCAATGAATTTCAGGGGAGCGACCAAAGCGCCCAAACTGATCGAGTATCTCGCTACCGATCATTGGGCAGATGCTAAGGCCGCCAATGTCGATCTGCTTCTAGAACTCGTTGATGATATTCGCACCCGTTATGCATCAGCGGAAGGACCCCTCGCAGTCCATTGCAGCGCGGGAGTAGGGCGGACGGGGTCTCTAATTGCTGCTTATCTCATTGCGGAAGAGATCGACTCTCAAGTCAAGGCGGGTGTTCCCATCGACAATCTGAAGTTTTCGATACAGGAAATAGTGGCTCAGCTCTCCTTGCAGAGATTTCACATGGTTTCAAACCTTTTGCAATACAAAAACCTCTACCATTTCGTGGATAAATACATAGAGAGATTGAGAGGGTGATTTCTATGCTGGTTCTACCTGAATGGCATCCAAACTGATTAATACATCAGAAAGTCTGAATGTGATTGTTTTTTGAGGCATTATTTTCTCTTTGCAAGGTGTGTCGACAGAAATTCATCATTTAGATAGGTTCATAAGCTTTGTTTTTCATAAAGGCGGATCTGCATGAGAGTATCCATTTTTCTGTTCGTATCGATCAACACTCTTCTTTTCGGAGATCAGTTTTTCTTCGATAAGCAAGGAGAGGTCGTTCGCATCGCAATTGCAAAAACAGGCGAAGAGGTTGTAACGGGGGCAGGAAAAGAAATTCTCGTTGCGAGCTTTATGACGGCATATGAAGATGTGCCGCTCATGGACCTCAATCCGGACTTTAAAAGCACGGGGGATGTCCGCCGTTTTTACCAAAACTATTTCGAGAGCGAATTTGCCCACTTTCAAAAGGGTTCGCTCATCTGGGTGCAAGCGTTCATGGGAGAAAAATTAGTCGGATGGGCTACGTTCGAGCTCGAAGAAAACAACCAGGCTTACATGAACCTCCTCGCCGTCGATCCTTCCTATCAAAAAAGAGGGATTGGAAAAGAGCTTGTATTCTCCATTTGCTCTGAAGAGCTTTTTCCAAATACCGAGGCTATCAATGTGCTTCTTCGAAAGGTCAATCTGACAGGCCGGTATTTTTATGAAAGCATCGGTTTTGAGGATGCCCCCGATTATGAAAGCAAAGATAACTTTGTCGATAATAGCCTTCTCCTTCCCATTCGATGGAATAAGCTGCGAGGAGCATGAAGATCCCGGTCATTTTGTTTGGCGCTTTTTTTCTTAACGCCTATTCCCAGCAACCTTTTTTGGAAAATTTTATGAACGATCCCCTCTCCTCTTCGCAAAATAGAGAAAAATTTTGGGAAAAAGAAGCCGAATGCCTCGATTGGTTTTGCCCTTGGGAGCAGGTCCTTGAATGGACGCCTCCTTATGCAAAGTGGTTTATCGGAAGCAAGCTGAATGCGAGCTACAATTGCCTGGACCGACATAGGGAGAGTTCCGTCTGGCATCGTGTAGCTCTTCTTTGGGAAGGGGAGAGGGGAGAAGAGCGCTCTCTCACCTATGAAGAGCTCTACCACGAGGTCAATGCCTTCAGTGATGTCTTGAAGAGTTTTGGCGTCCAAAAAGGGGACAAGGTGGCGATCTACCTGCCGATGGTTCCCGAAGCGGTTGTCGCGATGCTCAGCTGCGCCCGTATCGGCGCCGTCCACACGGTCGTTTTTGCCGGATTTTCTGCCGATTCGTTGAGGGACAGGATCCTCGATTCCGAAGCTAAATTGCTTATCACGGCAGACGGGGGATTTCGAAGGGGGAAGATCGTTCCTTTGAAAGAGACAGCCGATTGTGCTTTAAAGGAAATCCCTTCTGTCAAAAACGTGATCGTCGTAAGACGGTCAAATCAAGCCGTACAGATGCAGGATCAAAGAGATTACTGGTATGATCTCTTGATGGAGAAGAGAGAGAGGGAGTGTCCTCCGGAAGCGATGGACGCTGAAGACGAGCTCTACATTCTGTACACTTCGGGCACTACAGGAAAACCAAAGGGGATCGTCCATACGACCGGCGGATACATGGTCGGCGTTACGGCGACCACGCGCCGCGTCTTTGGCTGCAGGCCGTCGGACGTCTATTGGTGCACCGCGGACATTGGCTGGGTTACGGGGCACAGTTATGTCGTCTACGGCCCCCTTTCCAACGGGATGACGCAGCTCATTTACGAAGGAGCTCCTGATTTTCCGGAACGGAACCGGTTTTGGAAGCTGATTGAAAAATATGGGGTTACGATCCTCTACACGGCCCCTACGGCGATCCGCACCTTCATGAAATGGGGAGAAGAGTGGATTCAAGGCTGCGATCTCTCTTCATTGAGGCTTCTTGGATCTGTCGGCGAGCCGATCAATCCTGAGGCGTGGAATTGGTATTCCAAGCATATCGGACAAGAAAGGTGTCCTATCGTCGATACCTGGTGGCAAACCGAAACGGGAAGCATCATGATTTCTCCTATCCCTGAAAAAACTCCCTTGAAACCCGGAAGCGCGACCAAACCGCTTCCCGGCATCGATGCCGCACTCCTCGATGATCAATATCTTGTGATTCGAGAGCCATGGCCCTCGATGCTGAGAGGAATCCATAAAGACAACGAGCGCTACGAGAAGACCTATTGGAAAAAAACGGATGCGGGCTATTGCTACTTCACAGGCGATGGAGCCAAGCGCGATGAAGATGGATATTTTTGGCTTACAGGAAGAGTTGACGATGTGATTAACGTTTCCGGCCATCGTTTGGGGACGATGGAGATCGAAAGCGCCTTTGTCGATCACGAAAACGTTGCGGAGCGGCCGTCATCGCTATCTCCGATCCGATCAAAGGGCAGGCAATCGCAGCGTTTGTCACGCTCAAGGAAAGCGCTTCCATCGTCGATGGGCTGGAGAATAAATTGAAACAGCATCTGGTTACAAAGATCGGAGCGATCGCAAGGCCGGAAAAGATCATTTTCATTGCAGAACTTCCCAAAACCCGCAGCGGCAAGATCATGCGGCGTCTTCTTCGCGACATTGCGGAAGGGCGGATTGGTGGGGATGTGACTACCTTGTCAGATCCTTCGGTTATCGAAGAGATCAAAGAGAAGTATCAGTTCGCTGACTGATGGTGAAACAAACCCTATCAATCCTTTTGGGGTATACCGAGACAACCTCAAGAATCGGGGATTTTGGCAGCCATCTCCCTACTTATACCCATTTATCAAAAATAACGTGCAGTTTGGCTAGCGTGAAAGCTCCCTAGGATCGACGATCGTAAAGCACCTTGTTTTAGTCAATACAAGGTGCTTTACGATCGTCGATCCTAGGGGCTTTGACGCAGCCAAACTACACGTTATTTTTGATAAAGGGTATTACGCGGCCGTTTTTCCCAGTAGTGAGGAGAGCCGGAGCGATGGATTTCCTGCGACCGGTTCCACCAATGCTCCAAAAGTCCCTTTTCGTCCAGTTGCCCAGACTGCCTGGAGAATTCATTGAGGAGGGCCGGATCAGGCCTGAGATCTACATCCGCCCAGGAATACTTAGCCTTTTCTTTTCGTATGATGAATGTATTAAATAGGTCGCCCAGGATCTGCAAACGGTGCAAATTGATCTCACCGTCCTCTGTCAATTCGGGAATTTCCCTTGCAAAAGCCAGCGTATGGAGAACGAGAAAAAAAACTTCAAACGGGTTTGGATGTTCGTCCTGCACTGCTCTAAGTTTCTGAAAATTTCTAACGTTGCTCCAGATACCTTCATCTACGATATGGCTTGAAAACGAAGGGAGCTGAAATCCTTCCCAGAGTCTGTTGATCGATGCTTGATGAAAGGCTGCGTGGATCGTCAGGGCCGGTTGGAAGGCGCCCTTTTCAATAAGAGCCTCCTTTGCAAGACACATCACTTTTACCATCCTTTGGATTGCATCAAATGAATTACTTTCCTGAAGCAATTGACTTACAAAATATTGCACAACCTGATTGAATCGCTTGCTTTGCAACAGGATTGCTGGAGATGCTTCTTCCGGATGGCGAACCAGATCCAAGATTTTCACTTCCTGGCCTACCAGAAAATAGGAGAGGAGAGAGTCTCTCAAAATGTCTACAGCCTCTTCGCTATCCCAAAAAGATCCGCTTACCGCGGCATTTTGTTGCGGATTCAGAAAAGAGCGTCCGGAAATCCAGTGGTTTGACGAGATAAAAAACTCCCTTTCTAGTTGTTCCTGGAGTATTTGAAGATCATTATTCTGGTGAATGAGAAGCGAGCAAACTTGCCAATTAGCTTCTATGTTGGGATCGCTCAAGAGTTCCTGATTGGCCGGAGAAGCCCTCCAGCAATAAATAAAACGGAGGAGCTGGCGAAGAATGTCTAACTCGGATGGCCTTTGCGCGGCCAGTTTTTCAAATCGCATCATCGCAAAGCGGCATAAATTCCCTTCGGGATCTTTCTCTCTCGATCCAGCCAAAATCGAAAATTCGTTCTGCCTATCGAGGGCATCTTGCATCCAGAGCATTAGAAGCTGGAGTTGGAATAAGCTAACGTAGGGGGAGGAGAGGATCGATTCGATGAGATGAATGCGGCGCGGTGTATCAGGCGCGCTGCATTCGGCAAAGCTTTTTTCCAAAATCCGCTTGCTGATGAGTTGGATTCCGGGGTCGGTGAGAAGGAGATTCGGCGCATCGGGCGCCGTGAGAAGAGCCAAAGAGCATTGCAAGAGGGAATCCTTTTGCAGCTGGTTGAGCCTCAATTGAAAAGGATTTTTTATCAAATATGCGTCTACAGCCCGGAGAAAAAACTTCTGGTCGCAAAACGGATCGCTCTCCGACGGCTGGTAGCCTTTGAATTCGATCCGGTCTTCCTTGTCGTGAATACAGCGGCTAAGCAACTGCAATCCCTCCTTGGCAAAGGCGAGAGAATTACTTACAGCCATAGCGCATTTTGCTTTTTGCAAAAGCTCTCGCAACTCCTCATCTTGCAGCTCTTTGCCAACCTTAAAGATATGGTCGATGGCCTGCTTCAAAGGGTTTTGATCCAGGATATCTTGAAAAGCAGATTGCTTAAGGATCTGCAGTCCAAATTTCAACAGGTTCGGGGAAAGGGAAGGGGGAAATGGACTCTTCGGCGATGTCAAGAATTGGATAGCAAATAGACACGGTTCAAGCAGGTGTATTTTGGCCAGCCCTGCGATCAGAACGGTGCCGTCGGGAGACAGAGGTTCATATTGATTATAATATATTTGAGCCAGAATCGGAAAAACAAGCTGGGGGTATTGCTTACCCCCTTTTTGTAAATAGGCTCCGATGCTATGGGCCATTTTCCTGATGGTCAGGGCATTTTCTCTAGGAGAAAAAGAACGATTGGATTTGACCGGATGAATGATTGCCGGATAGCGGACGGCATGTGTTTCAGAGAGGGCAAGCCTGCTTACGCCCGGAGGGGGTGAATAAGTTCGAAAAAAGGCATCTCCCATCGGTCTTGATCCTTCTGACGCTCTTCTTGGCGGAGTGCAACCAGACGCTTGGGTAGGATAAATCGAATCCATAGGGATATCTCCTTGGGTGGAATCTCCATAAATATTCTTCTGCAGCCTCTATTTCGTCAATAAATGATTAAGGTTTTGTCAAGGCGAGAGAGGGAATTCAAGGGAGGATACGTCTTTTGGGACCTTGATGTATTGAGGAATGCCATCCCATCCAAGGGAAGGGGTAGGTTTCAGCTAATCGAAAATGAATTCAGGCCGGTTGTCCGTAAAAGATAGAGATTGCAAAAAGAAGACGGCTATCGTAAAATATTGCAACTATACCACGCACAAAACCTGACGTAGCGCGGTATATTCTTGTGGGGCGTTAGCTCAGTTGGTAGAGCGCAACAATGGCATTGTTGAGGCCATCGGTTCGACTCCGATACGCTCCAGATCTTATTCCGTTCGGCACTTGGCTTCTAAGGCGATTCCAGAAGGCTTCCCAAATTTTTCGTGCGCATTCAAGAGAGACTTTTTTCGTAAAAGCATATAAGTTTTTCTCAAAAATAGAACCTAATATTAGTACGAAGTCCAATATATTTGAAAATCCTGTCTGTTTGCTTTTTTATTAAAAAGATTGATTTATTGCGTTTAGTTGTTATCATATAAAAATGATATAAACAGAAACGGGTCGGAAATAAGGATATTTGATTTTGATCTGTTTTTTAATGTGAATCAAAATATGGGACGCAAATGAAAGAGAAAATTCTTAACTTATATAAAAAAACAATCCAAACAGAAATTAACACACAAGAACTTGATGTTTGGTCTGAAAGAGACCATGAATCTTTAGAGCTAATCAAGACGCTTCTTCCTGGGCCCAATAGTCTTGTATTTGATATTGGGGCGCATATTGGAGGAAAAACAGATCTCTTTTTATCTTGCCAAAGTAGAGTAGTTTGTGTGGAACCGCAACCAGACTGTGCTCGATTTCTAAAATCGAAATACATGAATCGAGATGATGTGTGGATCGAAGAGGTCGGATTAGGAGCAAGTGAGAGTTTTTTAGAAATGAAAATCTGTTCCGGCGCTCCGACGATTTCGACTTTTTCTAATGACTGGGTTAGAAAGAGTCGTTTTACTGAACTTGGCTATCAATGGGATCGCACCATTAGAGTTTCTATGACCACTTTAGACAAACTCATCCAAAAATATGGAGTTCCTGACTTTTGCAAAATCGATGCAGAAAACTACGAGTTTGAAATCTTGCGAGGTCTCACCCGCGCCATCCCCTGCCTTTCTTTCGAAGCTTTGGAAGAATATGAAGATAAAACTCGGCTCAGTCTGCAATACCTTGCCTCTCTAGGTTATCGTGAGTTCAACTTTACTCCAGGCGGCCGAGGACTCTTTTGCAATGCTCAATGGGTAGGCGCATCTACCCTTGCCGACCAATTACATGAGATGATTCAGACCGTGGACTGGTCAGGAACGTATAAAATGTATGGGGATGTCTATGCACGCCTCTAATCGACTTTTGCGATAGAGGCGAGTGCCCCTTCTGAGAAGGGGGGCGCGACTCGTGCTATACTGGTTCCGATTCAATCTTACCAACGCAGCTAATACCATTGAGGCAGTTGCAAAACTCTGACGAAGTGGGGTTTTAAGGAAAGCACAAAAAAATTTAGAAAAGACACGCCTTGCTCTATAATGTCATTTGGAAGAACAAAAAGAGAGCAAGGCAAT
>JAKBAE010000088.1 GCA_021809325.1 bacterium | reverse complement strand
TGTAGATGTATTTTGAAGCTGATGAGGATGTAAGAAACTCTCAATTCGATAAGGTCACGATCAAGATTGCATCTGACGATGTGATTCGCAATCAGTGGTCTCGAGGCGAGGTCAAAAAGCCTGAAACGATCAATTACCGCACGTTCAAGCCGGAAAAGGGCGGACTTTTTTGCGAAAAGATCTTCGGCCCGACCCGTGACTGGGAGTGCGCTTGCGGCAAGTACAAGAAGATCAAGCATAAGGGCATTGTCTGCGATCGCTGCGGCGTCGAGGTTACTTTGTCTAAAGTGCGCCGCGAAAGGATGGCCCACATCGATCTGGCCGTGCCTGTCGTGCATATTTGGTTTTTCAAGACGATGCCGTCACGCATCGGCAACATTTTGGGTATGTCGACCTCGGATCTCGAGCGGGTGATCTATTATGAAGAATATGTCGTCACCGATCCGGGCAGCACGGAGCTGCAGCGCAAGCAGCTTCTCAACGATAACGAGTATCGCGAAGCTCAGGAGAAATGGGGCTCCGATGCCTTTGTCGCCAAAATGGGCGGCGAAGCGATTCAAGCGATCTTGAAAACAGAAGATCTGCAGAGCCTGGTCATCGACCTGAAAGATAAACTCCGCAAGACGAAGTCGATGCAAGCTAGGATGAAGCTGGCCAAGCGTTTGAAGATCATTGAGGGCTTTGCAACCTCGACGAACGCATCTGAATGGATGGTACTCGGCGCCGTGCCGATCATTCCACCGGATCTGCGCCCGCTGGTGCCTCTAGACGGCGGCCGTTTTGCAACATCGGACCTCAACGATCTTTATCGCCGCGTGATCAACCGGAACAACCGCTTGAAGTCGATCTTGAAGCTCAAGACGCCTGATGTGATCGTCCGCAATGAAAAGCGGATGCTCCAAGAAGCTGTTGACGCTCTCTTTGACAATGGCCGCCATGGCCACCCTGTCATGGGCGCAGGCAACCGCCCCCTCAAAGCACTCTCTGAGATGCTCAAGGGCAAGCAAGGCCGTTTCCGTCAAAACCTTCTCGGAAAACGTGTCGACTACTCCGGACGCTCTGTCATCGTGGTAGGTCCCGAGTTGAATTTCAACCAGTGCGGTCTGCCGAAAAAAATGGCGCTCGAGCTCTTTGAGCCGTTTATCGTCAAGAGACTGAAAGATCTCGGCTATGTCTATACGATCCGCTCTGCGAAGAAAATGATCCAGAAGCAAGCTCCTGAAGTTTGGGATGTCCTCGAAGAGATCATTAAGGGCCACCCGGTACTCTTAAACCGAGCTCCGACGCTTCACCGTCTCGGTATTCAAGCCTTTGAGCCGGTCCTCATCGAAGGGAAGGCGATCCGGATCCATCCGCTGGTAACACCTGCGTTCAACGCGGACTTTGACGGAGACCAAATGGCGGTACACATACCGCTTTCGATTGAAGCGCAGCTGGAAGCGAAGCTTCTCATGATGGCGCCCGACAATATCTTTTTGCCTTCATCCGGCAAACCGGTAGCGGTACCAGCCCAGGATATGATCCTTGGCCTTTACTACCTCATGCACGATCCGGTGATCCATCCTGAAAAAGAAGGCCGCAAGATCCGCATCTTTGCCAATACAGAAGAAGTGTTGATGGCGGTCCATGCGAGCGGAAGCTTCAACTGGCATGACACGAACCGTCCAAACGGCGCCCGTTGCGACCATCTCGGCCGCGGCATCCATTTGCATGAGAAGATCAAGGTTCTCATCGACGGCGGCATTATCGAAACAACGCCGGGACGGGTTATCTTTAACACAGTGGTTCCGAAGCAGCTCGGTTTCCAAAACTATGTATTACGTAAAAAGCGGCTCTCAGAACTTGTCCTTGAGTGCTATAAGAAGGTGGGACTCGAGGCGACTGTTCGCTTCCTAGACAAGATTAAAAACCTCGGATTTGCGGAAGCGACCCGGGCGGCGATCTCGATGGGTACCAACGACGTCAAAATCCCGGCGCAAAAGGCAAAGCTTCTTGAAGAGGCCTATAAGCGCGTAGCTCTGGTGAAAAAGCAGTACGAAGACGGGATCATCACTAATGGGGAAAGACACTCCAAGATTATTAGTATCTGGACGGAGGTCTCTGATAAGCTCTCCGACGAGCTCTTCAAATTGGTCTTCGACACAGCGTCAGGCCACTTGAACCCGCTTTATTTGATGGTTGACTCGGGTGCCCGCGGTACTAAGTCGCAGGTTAAGCAGCTCGGCGCGATGCGCGGTTTGATGTCTAAGCCATCGGGCGAGATCATCGAATCGCCGATTACGGCGAACTTCCGCGAAGGTCTGACCGTGATGGAGTACTTCATCTCGACGCACGGAGCACGAAAAGGTCTAGCGGATACGGCTTTGAAAACGGCCGACTCCGGATACCTTACGCGCCGTCTTGTCGACGTTTCGCAAGACGTTATCGTAACGCGCGATGATTGCGGCACCTTGAACGGCATCGAAGTCTCTTCGATCAAACAGGGAACGGAAGAGCTTCTTCCAATCAAAGACCGTATATTTGGCCGTACGGTGCTCGACGATATCTATCAGCCGGGCGACAGCAAGAAAATTCTTGCCCGCACAGGCGATGTATTGAATGCACAACAAGCGATGGCGATCGACGATGCAGGGATCGAATCGATCCGCATCCGATCTGCCCTAACTTGCGAGAGCAAGCGGGGAGTCTGCGCAAAATGCTTTGGGCTGAACCTTGCGACCGGAGCGCTTGTAGGACTAGGAGAGGCGGTGGGAATCATCGCTGCCCAGTCGATCGGCGAGCCGGGAACGCAGCTGACGATGCGTACGTTCCACATGGGCGGTATCGCGACAGCGTCGCTCTCTCCGGAGCTTTTGGCGGAACATGATGGCGTCCTCGTCTACATGGACCTTCGCGTTGTGCAGAACGAAGAGGGCCACTGGCTTGCTCTAAACAAAAACGGATCGCTGCAGCTCGTACGAGACGAAGGCAGGGCGCTGGAAGATATTAAAAAACTTCTTGCGAACAAGTCGATCGAACCGCTGCAAGTATTCCCGCTCGAGCTTGGAACCAAGATTCTCTTTTCCGATGGCGCAAAAGTCAAGGCGAAGACGAAGATCGCGCAGTGGGAGCAGCATAGCAGCCCGATCATCTGCGAGCGTCCCGGCTACGTCAAATATGAAGATCTCGTCGAAGGGATCTCGACGCAGCGGGAAGTCAATAAGCAGACGGGCCAAGTCGAGCTGATCGTAAAGCAGCACCGAGGCGAGCTCCATCCGCAGATCGCGATCTACACGGATGCCGATTTTACCGACCTAGTCGGTACCTATGCGATCCCGTCGAGTGCGGTGATCACATGCCGCGAAGGTCAATATATCTCTGCCGGCTCGGTTTTAGCGAAACTGCCAAGAGGGGCGATCAAGACGAAGGACATCACGGGGGGCTTGCCCCGCGTGGCGGAGCTCTTCGAGGCGCGCCGTCCGAAAGATGCTGCGGAAATCGCGAAGCTCGATGGAATCGTCGACTTCCGAGGCGTTCAGAAGAGCAAGCGGATCGTCGTCATCCGCGACGAGACGACAGGGATGGAGGAAGAGCATCTCATTCCTCTGACCAAACACTTGATCGTCCAGCGCGGCGACCTGGTCGTGAAGGGCCAGCAGCTTACGGAAGGTTTAGTCGTCTTGCAAGAGATCCTCGATATCTGCGGGGTACGCGAATTGCAAAAGTACCTCGTCAACCAGGTGCAGGAAGTCTATCGCTTGCAGGGCGTCGACATCAACGACAAGCACATTGAGATCATCGTACGGCAGATGCTGCAGAAGGTCCGAATCACCGATCCGGGCGATACGACGTTCCTTCACGGGGAAGACATCGATAAGAAGGTCTTCCACGAGCAGAACCGCAAGACGATCGACGAAGGCGGCAAGCCGGCTCAAGCGGCGCCTGTCCTTCTTGGAATTACGCGAGCCTCTCTTGGTACGGAATCGTTCCTCTCGGCTGCGTCCTTCCAGGAGACGACACGTATCTTGACCGAGGCGGCAAGCGAAAGCAAGACCGACTACATGCTCGATATCAAGGCCAACCTCATTATGGGCCACATGATCCCGGGCGGAACCGGCTACGAATATCATAAGAAGGTCAATAAGTACATCGACAGCCAGATGGCTGAAGAATTAGAGATTGACTTCGTATCTGAGCCTGCAGTGATCGGAGGCTAAAGAGCCTAAACCGCCCGGGCCTGCCCGGGCGGTTTTTTTTTTAAGTTCATGAATAGAAGATGAATTGGCTAGCGCTGATTATAGCTGGGATCTTTGAAATCGGTTGGGCTGTAGGCTTAAAATATACCGAGGGATTTACCCGGCTGGTGCCGAGTTTGCTTACCGGCGTCTCTATGGTCGTCAGCTTGGGACTTTTAGGGATTGCATTGCGCGAGATCCCTATCGGTACAGGCTACGCGGTTTGGACAGGAATTGGAGCTGCCGGAACTCTTCTTTTTGGAATGATTTATCTCGGGGAGTCGCACGATCCTATTCGTGTTGCATCCATTGTCGGCATCATCGTTTGCATCATCATCCTAAAGCTAACCGCTAAGTAGTAATACATAGTGTAATTTCGCTTCCCTTTCAGAAGAGCGTGTAGATGAACCTATCCTTGATCAAGATGGTTGTTGCAATTCTTCTTCTCGTCCGCTTATCATCGCTCCTCATTTTTTGGAGTATGTATGAATCGATTGCTTCTTTCTTTGTTTCTTTTATGTAATGGATTGATGGCCATGCAGCCGTTTTCCTACACGATCAGCGAAAGTCAGTATCTCTTGTCTACTTATTTTGAAATGCAGGGAAAAGAGGGCTATTGCGGACGGATAGTGAAAGACCACTTTAACATCCGTACCGTTTACGATCTTTACGATCCAAGGAACAGATTTGAGGCTCAGGGTGTCTGCCAGGTTCTCTCTCTCGGAGCTCTGTATCCTTGGGCAAAGGATATCGATGTGTACGATAGATATGGAAATAAGATTGGGTTTATCGATGGGCAGCTTCTCACGACTGCCGCTGCAAAGTACGGCATTTACAATGCTAGAGATGTTCTTGTAGCGAATGCATATCTCGATGCGCAGTCTTCCGGTTTTACCATCATGACGCCCGATGAGCGGACGATTGCAAGGTTCAAGAGGAATTACATCCAAGACGATCTCGATTTCTGGAATATCGATATCTATGATACGAATGCAATCGATTTGCGATTGTTGAAGGTTTTCTCGGGATTTGCGATCGATTTTCAGGAGTTTTTCAAGGAAGATCGATGAGCTGCTTGAGCTTAAACATTTTTTTGTTATCCTCTTCTTCATTTTAACAGAGGGGCCATGGCTTCTATTACTCAAGTCTATTCACTCAATAGGGGATGGGAACACGTTTCATCGATCCGTCCGATTCCTAAAGACTTGAAAAGGGTTTTGGCCGCCACTCCTTCGCATGAGCCCATTGTGCGGATTTTTGAAATTGCAAGAGAGCATATCGGAGAAGATACACGGATCGACGTGCCTATTGAATATGAGAACGACAGCGTCGTTCCTACTTTGCACGGCTTTAATAATAAGGGAGTAGCTCCTGTGCAATGGCAATGTTCCGATCAAGGCGATTTGTACATTCTGATTGAAATCAAAGTGTTACAGAATACACCAATTCATTTAACATCAAAAATCGCTTTTTTTTATCGTCCTCCATTTAAAACGCAAAGCTACGGGTTGAATTACGACCCTTTTTCTTTTTCCGTTACCGATCCGAGGCTTGTAGTGGAAAATCTAAGCAGCATTTTTAATTCAGAAGGTGCACTCGTACATTCAAAATATCTGAGACGCAACGTGCATGTCTCTTTAAACACGGAGTGTTCTATATGAAGTGGATTATGCTTTTTGCTGCTTGTTCGCTTTTCGGGACAGAGAGGAATGTCTATCAAGCGATTCCCGATCATAAACATCCGAGAATGTGCGACTGGGTCCGGCTTCAGGAGTTTTTAAAGAGAGGGGACAGGCCGGAATTAATGCAGCTCGAATCTGCGATCGATCCGGGCGGGGTGCTTTATGACTACCGATGCAGGGCGAGGCGCTTTCGTTTGATTGGCCGCCATTTTTGGCAGAGGCCCCGTGCTGAAATCGTCAAGTTTGGCGAGAAAGGGGATTGCTGCGTCATCACATATGCTTCCTTTAACCAGCATTATCCGGAAGCAGTAAAGCTACTCCAAGAACAGCTCGAAAAAATTGGATTTCAAGGCCATTTTTTTTATCGCATCGGAGGCTGGCCCGACCTCGAGGGAGGATCTTTGACTCTTGCCCATGTTCCATATGCTTTTAAACCGTGTCTTTTCCGCGAAGCCAAACGACTTGGATACCGCAAAATCTTGTGGCTCGATGCGTCAATTAGACCCTTAAAGCCACTGGACTTTGCTTTTCAAAAAATGGAAGATACGGGCGTATTTTTCTACCCTTCCGGAAACGATCTGGCCCGCTATTGTTCTCAGATCGCAGCCGATTACTTTGACGTGAGCGCTGAAGAACTCCGTGGAATGTCTTCGGTTGCAGCTGGAATTATTGGCCTTGATCTCGACCACCCAAATGGACAAAAGGTGTTGGACCTCTGGATGGAGGCTGCTCAAAATGAAGAGGGGTTTTTATCGCCAAGGCCGGAGCAGAACGCTCTTTCTATGATTGCTTATCAGCTCGGCCTTGGAGATTGGGAGCCGTTTGAGACTCTTTCATTTCAAGAGGAGACGAACTCGGAGCGGACTCGCTTTTTCATCGATTACCGCTCCGTTCAATAGACTGCTTTTATTCAAGGGCCTTCTCCATTAGTTCAAGGACTTTAGTACTCCCGCTTGATGGCGTGTGCGGGCTATGACTGTTCACTTTCTCGATAGTTCGCCTGTAAGAAGCGTCTACTTCGCCATTCGGACCTTTGTGAATCTGGAGCTGTGTTGATCTTTGATAGCGTTTATTAGCTAATTTTGATGCGCCATGATCAGGCCAGGCTCGTTGGATAATTTGCTGGTAATGACGAGGTTTTAATCTTCTACCTCTTTCTATATCATTTTTTGTGTACCCCCATTCTTCGACAAGGGGAAAGAAGTCTAATCCGGTATGCTCAGTGATAGTGTCTTTCAACATATCCCAAGCAAGCCTATTTCCTTCTCTCTCATTTTGTCCTTTGCGGAAGCGGCTGCCGTCTTGACGAATATAGAAACCTTCTTCCGGATTATGTAAGACCCTGGATTTAGTGTTGCAACAAATACATGTATTTCCACTGACGTCTACTTCTAGATGTGCATGGAGTGGGAATGGGATTGCCATAATTACCTCCTTCCCCTATGGGGATTGAATGGCATATCAAATGAAAAATCTTATCGTATGGAATTCAATAATATTTTGCAAAGATTATGTAAATATTTGCGAGCAGCCTGCTGTGCCGCAGGAGTCATACTCCGTTTGTTAGGGGTTTTTGAGGCGTGATAAGAGCTGAGTCAGATCGGTTTCCGGTCTTAAAACTTGGATTTTAAAAGCGTCTCAAGTTTTAAGATGTCTTTTGTGAAATTGCGGATCCCTTCCGAGAGCTTTTCTGTGGCCATGGCATCTTCATTCAGCCCCCAGCGGAAGGCTTTTTCATTCACGTGGATTTTCTGATGCAGAGAGGATTGAGCCATAGAATGCTCGAGTTTTCGCTGAACGGGCTCGGAGCTATTTTTCAGCTCTTCGAGAAGGTTAGGGGAGATCGTAAGCAGATCGCACCCGGCTAGCTCCAAGATCTCTTCTTTATTGCGAAAAGATGCCCCCATGATCTGGGTTTTGTATCCAAATTTCTTGTAGTACTGATAGATGGAAGTGACTGATTTAACTCCGGGATCATCGGAGGGAGCGTAGCTGCTGACTCCTTGCGCTTTTTTGTACCAATCAAGAATCCGGCCGACGAAAGGGGAGATCAAAGTAGCACTGACCTCGGCGCAGGCAATGGCTTGGACGAGGCTGAAGAGCAAGGTCATGTTGCAGTGGATGCCTTCCTTTTCCAATTTTTCGGCAGCAAGAACGCCTTCCCAGGTAGAAGCCAACTTGATTAAGATCCTTTTGCGGCTGATCCCGGCAGCTTCATATAAGGAAATGAGGCGCTTTGCCTTTTCTACGCTTGCATCAACGTCGAAAGAGAGGCGAGCATCAACCTCTGTTGAGACCCTCCCCGGCACAATCTTGAGGATTTCAAGGCCGAAGTTGACAAAGACCTTATCTAGGGCAAAGGCGAGGTGTTCGCTATCCGTTTTCCCATGCGTTTTGCCAAAGTGGATGGCGTCTTTGAGAAGGTGCTCGTATTGCGCTTCCTGGCTTGCCGCATAGATCAAGGAGGGGTTTGTTGTAGAATCGGTTGGGCTGTATTGCCGAAGCTGTGCGAAATCGCCCGTATCGGCTACGACTGTAGTAAATTTTTTAAGCTGATCGAGTTGATTCATGGATGATAGTCCTTTGCCAGTTGTTTAAAATGCTCTGAAAAGCGCTCTGGTTGTATTGTTTGTTCTATTGAACCAACCTTTATAGCTACTTCTTCCCCTTTTTTCAACCATTCGATTGTTTTTAAGGTCCAGCTCTCCGGCAGACGAACCCGCATCTTTCCTTCATGGAGGGGGAGGTCTTCTTCCAAACTTTCAGATCCCAAAGAAAGCCGCGCAGGGACGGTGGCGCGCGTCCCCAAGCTTCTTCCGGACGAAGAAAAATAAGAGCTAATTTGATTGCCTGAAGTGAAAAACTCGATCCTGGCGCCGCCAGATCCGGCTTCGGGCCGATAGATTAGTCTTTTCGAGTCTGGCGCCGTCGAAGCTAAGGAGTCAAGAAGCCACGGGCTGGAAGCTGTGCAAGCGCTTAAAATCATCGAAATAAGGATCGTCTGAAAATATTTCACTGATCGTGTGTGCCTTGGTTGAGGATGATGAAGGTCATTCCAATTGCGGCTGCCGCCAGAGCCCCTCCGGCAAACACCCAATTTTGCCATTGTGAGACCCGTCCGGTCGATTCCAAAGCTGCTAAAGCAGCTTGCGGTGATTCTTCCCCTTCTTGGGCAATAGCGATCGGTGGAAGAGCGATCATAAAGGATGCTGCCAGCAAACAAACGCTTCGCTTCATAGAGATCCTCCCAATTGCTTATTCTACAGAGGAGGTTGTTTCTGTCCAGAAGATGCGTTGGCGGCTCTCTTTGGCGAGGTTGGTTGAAGGGGGCTTCTTTGCATTTCTATCCTGAAGGAGGTTGAAGGGAAGATGTATGCTATTTTTAATTCGTATCTTATACCATTGAGGCAGTTGCAAAACTCCCGCCTTCGTCGGGATTTTGAAAAAATTACTGGCACAAAACCTCAAAAATCAGATTTTTTTTAAGTTCACCTCA
>JAKBAE010000087.1 GCA_021809325.1 bacterium | reverse complement strand
TAAAAAAAATCTGATTTTTGAGGTTTTGTGCCAGTAATTTTTTCAAAATCCCGACGAAGGCGGGAGTTTTGCAACTGCCTCAATGGTATTAATTTTCGTCTCTGTGTCCTCTAGTGAGCGGAGCGAACGTGTGGTTAAATTTTTTTCGAAAAAGTGAGTTCCTCAAACCTGGTAGTCAATCAGTTTTTCCTCGATTTTTGAACTTTCTTCGGTATATAATCTGAATAGGCTTACTGCGCATTTATAGACATAAGCCATTAAGGACAATTTATTTACAGAAAATAAGATCAGACGCCCCTTGCGCCTGGATTAGAAACTCTTCTTGGCTGACCTCTGTCACTCTGCCGTCGTCATTGCGAGTGTATCGGCCCCTTTCAGAGGAATAGGAGATCCAGTGGCCTCCCCCGGTGGAGCCGCTGTGCAAGGTGTACCCGGCCAGTTTCATTAAAACTTTAGCATCGCCAATGGGGATTTCTTCTATTTCTTTCACTTGAATCAAAGAGGCGATCTTGATTCCCGCCCCGGCATACGCCCATCGCTTCAGGCTCACAAGAACAGAATGAGGCGCCGTATTGCTCCATTCCGTTCTTTGGACAAGCGGTGTGCAAGGGAGGGTTTGCTGATCTTGCATCAGATAATTGCCGGGCTCGCTCCCTTCCAAAGAAGAGCTCCAAACAGCCCCAATCAGCTCTCCGATCGGCTTTCCTGCGTCGGATAGAGAGAGCTCCACCTCAATCTGTGCAGGGCGAAGAGTCTTTCTCTCTGAATAATAAACGCTTCTTTCGGGATCATAAAGCAAATCGCCTCCTTCTAGAGGGACCGCGCCCAAAGGCGGTTCATAGAAGCGGCGCACCGTCTCCGTAACGAAATACCCTTTTTCCAAAAGCCTTTGAAAAAGCGGAGACTTTTCATCAGAGATGAGCGTGCGCAAAACCTCATTCGCATCCCATTGGCCGCTACTAAACCCGTCGTTTTTGGAGATGCGGCAAAGAGCGTCGCGCAACTTTCCAATGCCCCGAATCGTTGTCTTGCCCTCTTTTTGCGCTTCGCGGTAGAAAAACAAAAACTCACCGAACTCTCTCGCCTCTCCCCCCTCGAGCCAATCCTGGATAAGCGCTTCTTCTAAAACGGGATCCTTCAAGATCAACTGAACGGCCGAAGCGAGAAAACAAGAACTGCCTTCATTGGGAATCCCAATAGGCATCGATCCCAAAATAGGCGGCTTTGAAGTGAAAATCTGGCTAAAGAACTGGATAATTTGTCTAACAGGGGTAAAAGAGAAACCTGCCTGAGTAAAAAATTTTCCCGATTTTTCCAAAGTAGGCATCGCCCGTTCCAATTTGCCAATCTGGCTTAACGCATCCTCTTTGCCGCTCCAATTCAATGGCTGAACCCGCCCTTTCAATGCACTAAGCTCCTCTTTTAAAGAGCTTAGCTCAAAAGAAGAGAGTTTCACGTCCGTGTTTTGCAGCTCGATAAATTTTTGGGAAAAAAGCATCAAATCCCCAACCAATTTTTTCAGCTGAAGGAAAGCTAGAACCCGCTCTGCCGCTTCCTCAATTTCAAGGCAAGGGGTATCGATCTGTGTAGTCAAAAATGAAAGAAATTCTTTCTCTTCTTCTTCCGATTCCTCAAGCGGGGTTTGCCGGATCCCCTTCAAAAAGAGCTGCATCTTGAGCAGCGTCTCAGATTGGCGGATCGCGCTCTGCACCTCGGGGATATCAACAGGGAGCCTTTTAAACTCGTCTAGCTGCTCTTCAGCCCCGATCAGATCGCCTTGGGCAATCGTGCGCAAAAATCCCTTTAAATCCCTCAAAAGAGATCCCGAAGGATCGATAGCTTCCCAAGATTGAGCAGCCCGCGGATCTTTTGCCATTCCGACTAAAATAGACATCCCAAATACCAAATTGATTAATTTCATTTATTATACCATAAAAACACAAACCAACTATAGATAAAACCGTTCTCAAATTTTCATATTATGAAATACTGCATCTACATCATCGATATTTTCTAACCATTCGATCAAAGCAATATTTTGATCGGCTACCTCATCGGATACCTCAACCCAATTTTTTGGGATCATCTCAAGCGTCGGCTCCTTACAAGAAACACCGGCCTTTTGCAAAGATTCTTTGACTTGTAAAATCGCATCCACCGGAGCCAGCACCACATAAGCTTCGTCTTCAACGGAAAAATCTTCCGCCCCTCCCTCGCTTGCCAATAAAAAGAGATCGTCTTCCTTCAGCCCGTCTTTCGGAATCCGGATTACCCCTTTGCGCTCAAAATTATAAGAGACTGCCCCCGGAGTTGCGATCGTCCCTCCGCACTTGTTGGTCGCGATCCGGATCTCGGAAGCTATCCGGTTTTTGTTATCGGTCATCACATCGACGACGATGCCGACGCCGCCGAACCCGTAGAGCTCATAGGTCATCTCGGCATAGTCTTCTCCCCCCTCGCTCGACGCTTTTTTGATATTGCGCTCGACATTATCGCTTGGGACGTTGGCATCTTTGGCCTTCTGGATCGCGATGCGCAATTTGTTGTTGGATTTGGGGTCCGGCCCCCCCTGGCGCACTGCGCTGATGATCTCTTTGATGATCCGGCTGAAGATTTTTCCTTTGATTTTGTCGGCGCGATCTTTGCGATGCTTGATATTCGCCCACTTGCTATGGCCGGCCATGGGTCCTCCTAAAAAATTGTAAACAGCCCTTTTCCCACTCTTTTGCGAAGCAGTAATACTTGTGCTGCTTCTCCAGCCGCCTGAACTCCGCGGTATGCACAAAAAGCCGCCCTCTTCGGTCGAGATGGCTTTTGCAAACGGCATGGAGCATCTCATGATAAACAATAAACTCCACAAAAGAAAGGGGAACTCTGCTCTTGTCAAGGATCCGGTTGATCCGGATCAGCGGCACGGTTCGATCGTACATCCCAAAAGTGATATGGCGAAATCGTCGGTAGCGGGGAGCGGGAAACCAAGCGATCGGCACCGCTATTTTTCCCTCAAAGTACTCTGCATTGACCCTATCGTAGATCTCTTGCAGATCAAAGTTGTCCCCCTTGGGATTTGCAAGCGATGGGTTCGAAGGAGGCGGCTCGATCGAAGTAAAAAAGAGATGCGCCATCTGCCGGATAATCGCCCTGCACTCTCGATCAGGCCTGATCGCAAACCGGATCAAAGCTTCCAATACAGGGGTTGGCGCATGCAAAAACAGGCGATGGACAGACAAGCGCAGCCCTTTTGCCGATCTGGTTGCACTGGCATAGGTCGATCCATCGATGATTTTCAGCTCGATCGGATGCTCTGTCAATTGGGAGAGCCGCGCGTGAAGCTCATCGAAGGTCATCATTAGATTAAGGCTTTTTGCATCATGATCTTATCGAGATAGCGCCCCGGGGCCTCTTTGATGAAGCGCTTTTGGACGCCGTATTGAACGAACCCTGCGCGTTGATAGAGACGGATGGCCGGATTGCCTTGATAAACCTCTAGATGGAGCAGCTCAATTCCGAATTGATTTTTGGCCATCCCTTCGAGGTCAGCCAAAAGACGCTTGCCGATCCCTTTGCCGCGAAACTCTTCATGGACGACGATCGCAAACAAGCTCTGCTTCGAGAGCTTGCGGAAAGGGTGCAGATAGAGGACCGCAGTGCCGCATGGCTTTCCTTTCCAAAGGGCTGTCAGCACCGCCCCTTGCTTGATATAGCTCATCCAAATCCGGGCCGCGTCTTCGATCTCACGCAGATCGGCCAAGGGGAACCAATGCAAAACGCCCGGCTGTAAAAGCCACTCTACTAAAAGCTTTTGATCGCTCTCTTCGGAAATGCGGGTGGAGATCGGGTCCTCTGTCATGAGAAAAAAAACTCCATGAGAATGCGCGCACGCCCTTGCCCCTCGATGTGGGCGAAGTTGTCTTGCTTGGCGTAAATTTCAAAGTTCTGTTTGCTTAAAACCGAGACGAGCGCACACGGATCGAACATCTCGGCATGCAGCCCCTCCAAGCGAAACCGCGTCTTGGCCAGATGCATCAAATTGCGCACCATCGAAGTGCCGATCCCCTTTCTGCGCAAAGAGGGCTCTACGATCAAATAAAAGGCAGCATGGTGGGAAACCTTGCGGTACGGCATTAAAAAAAGGGTCCCGACCGCGCAAGGCTGATTTGCAATGATCCCGGTCAAACTCGCCTTATATTTGGCAAAGCCGATCCAGTTCTTCAGCGCATCGGATGTCTCTTTATCCGTTTCAAAAGGAAAAGGGACCCGCTCTTGGCGATCGGCAAAGCACTCTTCCAAAAACCGCAGATCGGAGGCTTCGGAAAAGCGGATGTCATAATTGTCCGGCAGTTTCATCCAAACTCTTTGAGGTATGCATGAATAAACTCATCGATCTCCCCATCCATTACCGCCTGGATATTGCCCGACTCCGTTTTTGTGCGAGTATCTTTAACCAGCGTATAGGGCTGGAACACATAGTTCCTGATTTGGCTTCCCCAGGCGATTTCCTTTTTCTCCCCGCCCATCGCAGCTAGCTTTTCTTGCTGCTCCCGGTGCTCCTTTTCATACAGCTTTGATTTGAGCATTTTCAAGCACGTTTCTCGGTTTTGGATCTGGCTCCTCTCGCTTTGGCAAGAGACCACGATGCCGGTAGGGATGTGCGTCATCCGGACGGCCGAGTCGGTCTTGTTCACATGCTGCCCGCCCGCGCCGGACGCCCGATACGTATCCACCTTGACATCTTCAGGGCGCACTTCGACCTGGACGTCGTCGATGATCGGCGTTACGTCTACAGAGGCAAAACTGGTATGGCGCCTGGCGTTCGAATCAAAAGGGGAGATGCGGACCAGCCGGTGCACCCCTTTCTCCGACTTCGAATAGCCATACGCAAACGGCCCCGTAATGCGGTACGTGATATTCTTGACCCCGGCAACCTCGCCGTCGAGCCGGTCGATGATCTCGACCTTCCATCCCCTCTTTTGCGCCCATCTCTGATACATCCTGGAGAGCATCGAAGCCCAGTCGCACGATTCCGTGCCGCCGGCCCCGGCATTGATCTCCAGATAGCAGTCTTTCGCATCGAGCTCGCCCGAAAGCATCTTCCGCACCTCAAGCTCCGAAAGCCCGGCCTCGACGTTTTTCAGCTCTTCCAAAAGCTCTTTTACGAGCTCTTCATCGCCTAAAGACTCGGCTTCCGGCAAAAGCTCCCTTACATCTTGAAAACGGGACACCAAACTGCGATACGGCAGCGTCCATAAGCGAAGCGCATTCAATTCATCGATGATTTTCTGTGCAAAAGCCTGGTCGTCCCAGAAATCAGGATCGGCCATCCTCTCTTCAAGCTGGGCTACCCTTGAATCTTTTGACGGCAAGTCAAAGAAACCTCGACATTTCTTCGAGCCTCTGCCCGAGTTGTCTCATCTTTTCTTGCGACTCTATTGACATTGAATTCTCCTAAACATGAATGAAAGTTCTTATGATACTTCGAGCTGAAAAATGTGTCAAAAATCCAAAAAATTGATTTCACGGCGGTATTATCCCCCCCTTTACATTTATTCAGGGGCACCTATAATCGATGGCTCATTTTTCTACCCCTTGTATAGAGACACTAATTTTTGGAGGTCCCAATGACACTGATTCAAAACACGCTAACATGCGCATCGCTTCCAGCAAGCAGCGCAGCAGCATCTGTTGCAAGCTTAGCCGGACGCGGCGTTCAACATGTAATGGATGCCGGCAGGTCTTTCTCTAGCGGCGTTCAATTTCTGGCAAACAAATGCGCTGCAGCAGCAGTTGCCGTTTTCAATGGAGCTACGATGTATGCAAACATGGGCTGGCAAGTTGCAAAATACCTTGGAGCAAGAGGCTGGGAAGCAGCGAAGATCGGCGGCAATTACAGCCTTGATAAAGCCTCGTTGCTTTTCTCAAAAATCGCGAGCGGCGGCAGCTATGCTCTTGGAGCTGCGGCTCAAGGGACCCAAGCAACTTGCAGCGCCATGAAATGCGGCGCCTTGAAAGCCGGCGCCTTCTCCCTGGAAAAAATCAATCAGTTCGGCTCATTCTTAAAGCAAGTAGCCGTTGCCGGCGGAACGGGAGCGCTCCATGGGCTTCAAATTACGCGCAACTTCGCGGCCGCCCATCCGAAAGAGATCTGCCTTGTCGGAGCCGCGCTCACAATCGGCCTTGCAATCGGATATGCAACTGCGCATGTTCTCAACTCTCCCGCAGACGTCGTATAACGACATCATTCAAACTCCCGGGGAGGCTTCCCCGGGCGATTCTCATCTCCATCCCATCCGGAACGACAAAATGGAGGTCCCCTTTGAGCTCCACCCCCTCTGCGATAAATTCAGCCCCTTTGCCCAACTCGATGCGAAGCGTCTCTTTCCGCAGATAATCGCCTTTCCAAAATGGTTTTGAGCACTCCCAATCGACGCCTCGATTGAGGATCGTGCAGTTTTTAAGGCGGCAAACAGCAGGAGGTTCAGCAAATTTTCCCCCTTCCGCAGAAACCAGCAGACTTCCGTCGAGGACAAGGTTTTCGATAAAAGCGTCCCCTATTTCGAGACGCAGTTCGCTGCCGTCTTGAAGAGAGCCGCCTTGAAGCTTGCTCCCAATCACACGGAAGAGGGGCCCTAAAGAGGGGTGAAAAAGAAAGACAAAAGAAGGATGGGAGATTAGCGTCTCTTCCAAAGTCCGCTCGCGGGGAAGGCGCATCCTGCACTCGTTTTGCAAAAGCGTGCGGGACGCCGTCATCAGGTCGTAAAAGCACTTTTCAGGGGTCTCGTTCAAAGACCTTCCGGCAGCATAGGCTTTCTTTGCGGTGGAGATTGTCTTTGAGCGTTCATTGTAGGTGATAAAAGTCTTTTGCAGCCTCTTTTCGCGAAGGGGCTCGGCGCTTGTTTCAACAAACACATCGGCAATATTTTGCATGGTGGACTCTAGCCGCCCTGCAAAACGGCCTTTTGAATCCTCTTTGAGATTCATAAGCAGTCCGGGAAACGGGCACATCTTGACGGCGCTCTCCAACGCATCAAGAGAGCCGAAAAGGATATTCGTATTCGATGTGAAACGGGAATATGGCTCGCCGGGGTGGATCGGAGTGTCCTGAATCCCATATTTTTCAAAATCGCAGTATTCAATGTTGGACAAGTTATAGCGATAGCCGTCTTGCAATTTGCGCTCAACGACCACATTAACCCCTTCTGCAGCTTGGCACGCTCTCGGACACGACGCAAACCCAAACGCCATCTTCTTTGAAATACCAAGACCCGTAAAGGCGAGAAGGCCGTAGTCGAGCCCCGCCAGCGGGTTATTGATTTGCCGGATCAGGGCATATTTTGATCCAAACGACCGGAACCAGTCAAACACTCCGTGGTCGATTGCGAGCTTCCAAATCGCCCCATGGCCGCCCGGTTTCATGAGCGGCTTTGCGCCATTCCAGATCCAATTCCCTTTTTCATCCACTGTTGGGACAAGCGGTTGGTCAAACAGGAAAAACCGCTCCTTCGGCCGGCCAAACCAACAGCTCTTCTCCAAGATCTCCTGCACATGCGCCCGGTTGTTTTTTTCAAGAGAGGTCATGATTGCCACCGGAGTGAAAATCTTTTGCCCCGTCCGCTGATAATAAAGGCGCTCGCGGCTCTCTAAATCGCAGATGAGCCTTTCAAAGAGCGTTTTTCCTGCAAACTGCAGCTTGGCGGCCGGCAGATCGCCGCCAGTTTTCTCATCGACGAGGTGGAGCCGGTCCGCCGCACCGCCAAGAGGATACATTTCGCACAAATAGGGCAGCGACTCAATTCCCTTTTCTACTGCCTCGTCTACTTCGGGCCCTCTTTGGGAGATATCGATGAAAGACGGTGAGTGGAATTGCACAACGGCGAGATTCTCCGATTTTTTTTGAAGAAGCTTGCGGACGTGCATCTGATATCCGGCAATTCCCCCCATTTCACGGTAGAAATGGTCCACCTCGGAAAGGAGGTTCGCAAGATCTGCTATTTCTTTATCGCTAAGATTGTCAAGCTTGGGCATCTGCTCTAGTGCGATCAGCTGCAAGATCGCGGCCTGGCCGGCAGAGCGCAATTTGGATAATTTCTCTACAAGCGAAGATTCCCTTACCTGAGGACATCGATGTAAAAGATCAATTCGGTCCTGGGTCGATCTCGATTTTTTTAGCTTTAGCGCTAACTCTTCTATTTCCTGATCGCTCGGCAATGCATTATCCTATTCGTAATATCCTTTCTCTATACCAGAGATTCGCCTCCGCGACAAGTTTTTGATTGAGGAAAGAACCTAAATCCAAGTTTTCTTAGATTTATTTTGACAGCGAAATAGTCGGACAGATAAAAGGTTTGTTTTGAGCAAAACCTATCGAGCCCTTAGGAGAATTTATGGCAACTAAGCAAAAATCATCTAAATTCATGCAGCCGATGAAGTTGAGCGACGACCTCGCTGCCGTGATCGGCAAAGGTCCTATGCCGCGCACCGAAGTGACAAAAAAACTTTGGGCTTACATCAAATCGAAAAAGCTGCAAGACCCAAAAAACAAAAGAAACATCAACCCCGATGAGAAACTGAGCCGCGTTCTCGGCAAAAAGACCGTGAACATGTTTGAGATGGTCAAGCTGGTCAACAAGCACCTCTCTTCTTAAAGTTTTTTTTCTTCTTTCGGCCGTTTGCGTATTATATTCCATCTTTGGTTATACTACTTGCAAACGGCCCTTTTATTTAATGAACAACAAAAGCAATGATTCCCCCCGTCGGATCAAACTAACGATCGCTTACGACGGCACCAATTACTTCGGATGGCAGGTGCAGCGTAGCGCACTCTCAATCCAAACTCTAGTACAAAGCTCTCTTGAGAGGATCCTCCGCCACCCCATCTCCCTTACCGGGGCAGGACGGACCGATGCCGGCGTCCACGCGGAAGGGCAAACAGCTCACTTCGACACCTCAGTGCCCCTTTCTCTTGCCCGCATCCGACTTTCTGCAAACGCCCTCCTCCCGCCCGACATCCGCATCCTCAATGCAGAGGAAGTTCCCTCCGACTTCCATGCCCGCTATAGCGCCCAAGGAAAAATTTACCATTACTACCTCACAACCGCTCCTGATCCAACCACCCGTCTTTATCGCACTCCTATCTTCGGGACTTTTGACATGGACGCACTCAAAATAGCTTCCCTCTCCTTCCTCGGCACTCATGATTTTGCCGCCTTCGCTAACTCCGCTCATAAAGGAACGGCAGCCCACGACTCGATCCGGACCCTAAGCCGCCTTGATCTCTACGAACAAGACGGCAGCTACCGCCTCGAATTCGAAGGAGACGGCTTTCTCTACAAAATGGTCCGAAATATTACCGGTACTCTTCTCGAAGTCGCCAGAGGGCAGCGTTGCCCTAAATCCATCCCCGCCCTTATTGCCGGCCGAGACAGAAAGCAAGCCGGCCCTACAGCTCCTCCCCAAGGGCTTTTTCTCATGCGCGTCTTGTATCGACCAAAGAAATAACTATTACTAACCCGGCACCCAAACAGGTGACAATCGGGTGAGCGAGGCAACGCCAAATCGACTCTTTCAGAATGGCGGCAGTGCTGCGTAGCCACGACCCATTCTGAAAGAGTCGATTTGGCTAAGCCGC
>JAKBAE010000086.1 GCA_021809325.1 bacterium | reverse complement strand
CGATTTTCTCATGAGAGATCTGTAAACACTGATCGAGATGCTTTGCATCCTTTTCCTGTTTTTCAGAGAGTAATTTAATCTTATCGAGAAGCTGTTCTTTCTCTTTGCTTTCAGACTTTCTTTTCATATTACCAACTCAATCATATCGATAATATAATTTTAGAGTGATTTATTAAAACTAGAAAGATTCTCGCAACTCTTGCAAAACTAGATCGACATCAAACCCTCGCCGAATCAAGTCGCTAGCGCATTTGCGCATATCTTTTCCTCTTTTTTTCGACCACGCCCGGATCGCCTCTTTCTGTGCTTCAAGAGTTGGAATCGCTCGGGCAATCTCTTCAGAAGAAAAGCCCTTATTGCGAAGCTTCCACAAAATAGCTTTTGGCCCGTACCCGCGCTTCATCTCTCGTTCTACAAGGGAAGTAAGGAGCAGATCGTCTTGCAAGAGATTGACGCTGCAAAGCCAGGCGATCCATTTGGAGACAACCTCTTCCGAAAAGCCGCGCTTCAGCATCTTTGCTCGAAGTTGATGAGAGGAATATGATCTAAGAGAGAGGAGCCGTAAAGCGTACTGCTTTGCTTTTTCATCCATACCAAATACACCTATCGATTATTACTGTAAAATCGTATAGGATGAAAGAAACGAAAAAATCAAGGAAGCTCTATGTTCAGCGATCCTGCCTCACCCTCGGACGGAACCGAAGGCGCCAAGCCCCAATCCTACTACGAATATCAAAAAGAAAAGATGCAGAATGTCACCGATGAGGATTGGGATACGTTCTCGAAAAATGTTATGAACAGGAACAATTCCGATCCGGCTGCTAAGCAATTTTTTGATGGGATGCTCAATACAATAACCACTGAGATGAATCGGGAAATGCGGCGCGCAAAAGAAGCTACGAGAAAACTCAAAGATGCCTTTGAGGACAATGACACCTGAAAAAGTTTTTTGGATTTTGAGTTTCTGGGGTTAAAATTGATAAATCGGTTAAAATGCAGGCAATCAACCGGTTTTTTAGCTCGTGAACCAAGACTCTCTCAGCGTCCGGCCCGAAGAGGCCGGCCAGCGGATCGATAAGCTGCTTGCCTCCAGCTACCCGCACTTTTCCAGGACCTACTTCCAAAATCTCATCGAAGAGGGGTTTGTCCTCCTAAACGGCGGAACGGTAAAAAAAAGAATTGTCTTAGAGGCCGGCGACGAGCTCGAAGTCTGTTTCCAGCTCCCCCCCGAATGCTCGCTTGCCCCCGAACCAATCCCACTCGATATTCTTTATGAAGACGAGCATCTCATCGCTGTCAATAAACCGGTGGGAATGGTCGTTCATCCGGCTCCGGGCCACCCAAGCGGCACCTTCGTCAACGCACTCTTGGCCCATTGCCGCAGCCTGGCCCCGAACCAAGACCCCTTGAGACCGGGGATCGTCCACCGCCTGGACAAAGAAACCTCGGGGGTCCTGCTCGCAGCAAAAACTTCTTTCGCCCACCAAAAACTCGTCCATGCGTTTGCTTCGAGACAAATTGAAAAAACCTATTTAGCTATCTGCCTTGGCCGTCCGCCGAACATCACTCTGGAAGCGCCAATCGGGCGGCACAAAATCCACCGAAAAGAAATGGCTGTCCTCCCCTCTGACGGAAAAGAAGCTATAAGCCAAATCCAAGTGCTTGCCTTCAACGATTCCATCAGCTTAGCCCTTGTCCGGCCCAAAACCGGAAGGACGCACCAGATCCGAGTCCATTTGAAACATCTCGGAACCCCCATCCTGGGCGACGCAGTCTATGGACGCCGCAAATGCAATGAAGAAAATAAAGTCGCAAGGCAGCTCCTCCATGCTTACCGCCTCCAATTCACCCATCCAATCACCTCAGCCCCCCTTTCCTTGATCGCTCCGTTGCCGGATGATCTAAAAAAATGGATTGCACAGCTCGGAAACTTTCACTCTCAAATACTTACAAAAACAAACTAGATTTTTATTTTCTGCTATGGTAAAAATTCTCTACAGAGCACACTCGTCCTCTCATACATAAGGAACGCGCTATGAAGGAATTTATTGAATACATCGTGAAAAATCTCGTCGACCATCCCGACCAGGTGCGCATCAACGAAATTGGAGGCACACACACTTTGATCATCGAGCTATCGGTAGAAAAGTCGGATATCGGTAAGATCATCGGGAAAAAAGGAAAGACAATCAATGCAATCCGGACCTTGCTAATGTCAGTTGCAAGCCGCAATGGGATCCGGGTAAACCTCGAAATCCTCGAAGAACCCAAAGAATAAAAAGCTGTTTTTTCTCGAGTGTGCTCATCACACACTCGAGAAATCGCCTATTCATAAAGAAGGCAGAAAGGGCGAAACAAGCGCTTTCCTTGAATTGAGCGAGCCCGGATTGACATGCAAAATGGCAATCGGCAAGCGGGCATCGCTCCCCTTCTCGACCTTTTTAAGAGGGATCTCCCGGAAGCTTTCCCTAAAGATCTGCATCAGCTCCTCTGCATTGTCGCCTAAAAACTCTGCATCGAGAGTATTGTTGACCAATCCGGGAGAATGCTGAAAGGCGCTTAAAAACTGCTTGAGATGTTCAACCGCGACCTCAACTTCAGGACACCAGATCCAAAGCTCATCGCGATGCGCCCTCTTTTCAGGAACTCCTTTGAACACCTCCTGCGCGCTGACAATCGTACTGATCATATGCATATGCAGGTGCACTTCCGGATTTTCCTTGAAAATAGCGCTGGCCCTTTCGAGCCAAAAACGGCGGATGGCAGAGGCCTTCTTTTCAAATAGGGCCACATTGCTGGCGAAAATCTTCGTCTGACCAACCCTGCAGCAGCCGTTTTGCACCTTGGTGTCGGCGAAAAGATTGGAAGGGTTCCCTTCCGCGCAAAGCTCGATATTGCGGGCGACCTCTTTCTCCCGGAACTGATACACCTTGCGGTAAAGCGAATAGAGGTCTTCGTTTTGAAGCAGCCTCTTCGCCGCCTGCTTTGGAAAATGGGCGTCGCGGGACAAGTCGTCGAAGTGGATGACCTCGACTTCCTTTTTCAAGGCAATCGACTTGAGGCGGTTGACAAGAGACGCCACGATCTCCACATCAAAAGAGGTGACCTTGCTAAGGAGGTCCGTATCGTCGAGGATCCCATACAAAAAGTGGAGATATTCGAGAAACTCGCGGTCGGGATGGATAAAGAGCCCTTCCTGATTTTGGGCCGCCATGCGCCTCTGCAAAAGCCTCTGGACAACTCTAGGCGCATCGAAGGCATCTATCTTTTGCAGCTGCTTATCGATCTCTTGGGCGTCCATCGCGCCGAGGCTATAGCGGTCATTGATCCGAAACGTCCTTTCAGCAACAAGGGAGTTGCTCGATTGGGCATCGCCGATCAAGGCGACGGGAGGAGCGCCGGTATTGAGCGCGCTCTTGTGGTGATCGACGACGCTGATCACATCGAGGTATGCCGGGATTCCCATCTCTTCGCGGTTGCAAAAATCGCGCAGCGAAACGGTGCCAAGGGTCTTTCTGCGCACATCCGAGGCGTAGATGACCCCGACAGGATAAAACCGCCCCTGATCCGGATAGGCGACGGTGAGGTAGAAATAAGAGCCCATCTTGCTACGGATCTCTTCGACATCCGCGCGGACGGAGACGAATTGGGCCGGATGAGCAAAGACCTTGGACTTGATCGCAAGGCCCATATCGAAACACTCCATCTTGGTGCGGATCTGGAAAAGAGAGGCATGCAGCTCGCGCACAACCCCTTCCAAGTAGTGGAAGATCGCCGGCCTATTTTCAATCAAGCTCCCCGAATCATCGAAGAGTTTTTTGGCGTCCATCTCGCTGAAGAGCTCCTCGCTGCTCGCAAAACGTCCCACACCCATTTTCGCAAGGCCCTTACCAAGATCGCTAAAAGAAGCTTCCATCCCCTTCGGAATATTAAGGACGTCGAAAAGGAATTTCTGAACGCTTTTCGTCTGCTCGGGGCTGAATTCGCGGGCCGGCTCGCAAGAGGCCAGCTTCAAATCAAACAAATCCCGGACAAGAGGCTCGATCTGGCTCTTGACGACCGTTTCCTTTGCAAAAACAGAGATAAGAAGGAGATGGAGCGTATTTTCAAACCACCTCAAGCAGCTGCTCAGCAAAATGATGACCTGCCGCACTCTCTCTACGTCAACCGGCCTCCAGTCGTCGAGGAAAAATCCCGCATTGTCGATAACAACAACAGCATCGCCCCTCTCATGGTCAACAGCGGCAATCGACTCGTGAGGACGCATCCGGATCAAATTGCGCTGCGTCATCAAGTCATTGCTGGTCAAGACCAGCTCAGACCTTGTCTTAGGCAGATGGGTAAAGACCGCCGGCGTAAAGAAATCCCTGAAGATCAAGTCGATCTCGATTTGCGAGCCGGGAGGGCCGCCGGGCAAATTCCAAATATGCAGACCCGTACCTACGCGGGCCGCAAAGGCGTCGACCCACCCCCAAAAAGAGGCGATGGTCGTATCGAGGTCCGGCGACTTATGGGCCGTGACAAAATGGGTCCCCTCATACATCTTCCCCGTGCCGATCGGAAAGAAGACTTGATAATCGCCCCTCTCAACCCGCTTGCCGACGATCTTCGAGCGCACCTCAAAATTCTCTTCCGCGCTCAAATTCGAATACTGGTTGAGCCAAAGCTCGAAGCTCGCAAAAGTGTAGTGATTGAGGAGCTTTTCACTCTCCACCTTCTCAATAAACTTGAGAACGGCCGGAAGCAAAAAGCAAGGGGCCTCTTGCTGCTGGATCAAATCGAGAAGAACGCGGTTGACCCACTCGCTCCTCCTTCGATCGATCAGCTCTTGAAAGTCTTTGGTCTTAAATTCGAGGAAGACATCCTCAAGATTTGTAAAAAAAAAGGACTTAAGGGAAACATCACCGAGAAGCATATCAATCCTAAAAAAACGGATTGAGCAGGACTCGAACCTGCGACCGCCCGCTTAGAAGGCGGGTGCTCTATCCACTGAGCTATCAATCCATGTAAAAGGATTAAATGGTAAAACGTTGAAAGCTATTTGGCAAGAGGCTAAAAAATTTCTGTCCATTTACTCCTCTCCCATCTAAACTCCTCCCCTCTTTAAAAAAGGGGCTCCGCCCCTTAAACCCCGCCAAGGGAACAAGTCCCCTTGGAACCCCTTTTTGTTTTATTCTGCTCCGCAGAAAAAACAAAAAGGAGTCCAGAGGAGCTTGCTCCTTTGGCGGGGTTTAAGGGGCAGAGCCCCTTCAAAAAACAGGAACCCGCATGAAACGACTATTGCTCCTTGCCTTGGCGCTCTTGGGGCCTTTGGCCTCTGAAGAGATTGTCCAAACGGCTCATGAAAATGGCTCTTTTAGTTATACGGCTACTGTCGGATCCCTGCCTGTGCGGAAGGGGGAAGAGCAAACGGCTGACATCTTTTATATCTTCTATCGGAAAGCGGGGGCGGAAGCTAGGCGGCCAATCACTTTTTGTTTCAATGGCGGGCCCGGCTGCAGTTCGGTCTGGCTCCATATGCAGGCGTTTGGGCCCAAGCGGGTTCTCAGTCCTGAGGAGGGGCAAAGCCTGGCTCCTCCTTATCAGCTAATTGAAAATGCCGACTCGATTCTCGATTTGACGGACCTCGTCTTTGTCGACCCTGTTGGCACCGGCTTGAGCCGTCCTAAGGGAGAGGGAAGCTCTTTTTATGATATGGATGGGGATATTGAGTCTCTTGGCGATTTTATTTATGACTTTGTGACTCGTGAGGGACGGTGGAATTCGCCTAAGTATCTGGCGGGTGAAAGCTATGGCGGGTTGAGGGTCTGCGGCCTTTCGAACTACTTGCTCTCGCGCCATTATCTCTTTCTCAACGGGGTGATTCTGATCGCTCCCGCGATTGACTACCAAACTTTTCGGTGCAATCGCGACAAGGAGCTTGCCTATGCGCTTTATCTTCCGAGTTTTGCCGCTACGGCTTGGTATCACGGAAGATTGCCTCATCTTTCGTTGGAAGAAGTGGTCTTTTATGCACGCGAATTTGCCCTTGGCACCTTTGGCGCCGAGCTTTTGAAAAACGGCTCTCTTCCGGAACGCCTCTATGAGGAGGTTGCAGCTTGGACGGGTCTGCCTTTGCATGTTGTCCGGCAAGAAAGGGGGCTGATTAGCGAGGGGACTTTTTTCAATCACTTTGGAGCATCTCAAAACAAATCGATCGGGCGATTTGACAGCAGATGGAGTGGGGAGCGCCTTCCCGGAAGCAGCCGCTTCGAGTTTTTCGACCCATCTTTTGTACGCGTTTTTGGATTAGCCACTGCCGCGCTGCATGACTATCTCTATTATGATTTGAATTACAAAGCCGAGTGGCCTCGCTATGAGATTTTATCTCATGATGTAAACCGGCAATGGAACTTTGACTGTTCCGGCTTCCCCAACCAGCTCGAAGCGCTGCGGCAGGCGCTTTTAACCAATCCTGAGATGAGGGTTTTTGCCGCATGCGGCTATTTCGATCTGGCTATTCCTTTTGCCACTGTGGAGCACTGCCTCAAACGGCTCCATTTGCCGTCCGCACAGGTCTCTTTAGGCTATTATGAAGGCGGCCATATGTTTTACACGAACCCCGCGGCATTAAGACAATTCAAGATGGATTTGCAGAAATTTTATACCCGCTGAAGCGGGGCTATGAACTGGGGCTTTACGAAATGAAGAATTGCTTCTATACTGGCCTCCATGAAGTCGATACGTATAGCCAACTTTTCCATTGGCAAGGATGAGCCGCTAGCGATTTTAGCCGGGCCTTGTGTAATTGAGAGTGAATCCCATACTCTCCGCTGCGCGGAAAAATTGCAGCGGATCGTCTCTCGGCACTCCATGTCGTACATTTTCAAGGCGAGCTATGACAAGGCGAACCGTTCGGCAGGCTCCTCATTTCGGGGGCCCGGCTTAGATGAAGGGCTAAAAATCTTAGCGCGGGTGCGCGGCGAATTCGGGCTGCCTGTCGTCACCGATGTCCATACCGCTGAAGAAGCGACGGCTGCGGGAGAAGTATGCGATATGATCCAGATTCCTGCATTTCTCTGCAGGCAGACAGACCTTATTCTGGCAGCGGGGCGGACGAAAGCCGCGGTGAATGTAAAAAAGGGGCAGTTCCTTGCGCCGTGGGATATGCAAAACGTCGTGGACAAGCTTCTTTCTTGCGGAAATGACCGGATCTTACTTACCGATCGAGGCACTTCGTTTGGCTACAACAACCTCGTCAGCGATTTCCGGGCGATCCCGATCATGCAAAAACTAGGTTTTCCGGTCTGTTTCGATGCAACGCATTCGGTGCAGCTTCCCGGAGGCCTTGGGTCTGCTACCGGAGGCCAGCGCGAGTTTGTCGCTCCTCTTGCAAAAGCGGCCGTCGCCGTAGGCTGCAACGCCCTTTTTCTAGAGGCGCATCCGAGTCCATCTCAAGCAAAGAGCGATGCGTCCTCGGTCCTTTCTTTTGAGGCGCTGGAAGCGCTTTTGATAGAGGTCGAAAAGATCTACGACGCCCTTTCTGTATGTTCCGGCGCGCGCTGATTGTCTCTTTCTTGCTCGTAGCATTTTGTTCTTTCGCCGTTTTCTATTGCTATACAACGGTTCGTCCTGCGGATCTTGCGGAATATGCGCTCTCAAAGGTGGAAAGAAGCCCCCGCGTCTTGCAAAGGCAGCCGGCCATCCAAAAACGGCTTGGCGTCCGAAAAGATTTTTGGGTTCCTAAAGGAGCAACGCGAAGGCACTTTTCGATTGAAAGCGAGGGCTCCGAGTTGATCTTGATCGACCGAAATGGGAAGATCGAAGCGACGGAGCTTTTGCAAAGGGTAAAGGGCCAGCTCCTCGAAGGGAATGAAGTTCATCATTTCACAGCCTGCGAGGGGACCTATTTTTACCCGGCGAACCGTTTTTCTGCGAAGGAGGCCGAATTTAGCCTTCTTCGCGAGGCGGCGCCCGTCTTGCTCGGCACGGCGGAGACGGTGAATTTTTCCTTTAGAGGAAAAACTCCCCTTCTAAATGCAGATCGGGTCGATCTGCAAGCTCCCGGATCCATCCGCGCGAGAGGAGAGCATGCAACGGGAAACGCCCTTGGGAAAACGGTTGAAATTGGGCCGACGTGCCGGCTGGAGTTTCCAAGCGCTTTTTTGAAGTGCGAGGGGCCTCTTTCCCTTCATCTCCAAGAGCAGATTGCCGAAACGGCGCTCCCTTTCCATTATGAAGACGCTGAATTTTGCATTGATGCCCAGGAGGGAAAGCTCCTCTATGCCGAGGGCAAGCCGCAGACGATCCAGTGCGTCGGGATGGTCAGGCTCTCATCGGAAGAAAATTATGCCTTGGCTGATGAACTTGTCTACTTTCCCGAGACGAAAAAGCTGCATCTCCTCGCGAAAGAGAGCGGCCGCGTCCTTTTTTGGAAATCGGACGGCTCCATCCAGATCAGTGCGCCGCAAGTCGCAGCGCATCTAGGCGAGAGGGAAGAAATCAAGGGGATTGGAGATGTCCATTGCACCTTTGATTTAGAAGAAGAACATCGGATTGAATCCTTTTTTGGGAAATACTTGTAATGACAGCTCTTCTTGAAGTGAAAAATCTCGTAAAACAATATGGCGGCAAAGCGGTTGTCAATGGCCTATCTTTCCGGGTCAATCCGGGCGAGGCTGTCGGCCTGCTCGGACCCAACGGCGCAGGCAAAACAACGGCCTTTTATATGACGGTCGGGCTAATCCATCCCGATCAGGGCGAAGTGTTTTTCAAAGGAGAAAACATCTCGTCATTTCCCATTCATGAACGGGCGAAGATGGGGCTTGGCTATCTTGCGCAAGAGCCATCGGTCTTTCGGGCTTTGACGGTGGAAGAAAATATCCTCTGCATTTTAGAGACGCTCCCCCTCTCCAAGGCCGAACGGAGATCGAGATTAACCCGTCTTCTCGGCGAGCTGCATCTGGAGCCGCTTAGGAAAAAGAAGGCAGCGAGCCTATCCGGCGGAGAGAGAAGGCGCCTCGAGATTACACGCGCTCTTGTCACGGAGCCGTCGCTTCTTCTCCTTGACGAGCCGTTTGCCAATATCGATCCGATCGCAGTGCAAGATGTCAAAAACTTGATCCGGCACCTGCTCTCCTTGTCGATCAGCGTGCTCATCACCGACCATAATGCCCGCGAGATTTTTTCGATCGTCAACCGGAGCTATCTGATCCAGGAAGGGAGGGTTTTCTTGTCCGGGAGCGTCGATGAGCTAGTGAACGACCCGGAGGCGCGCCGCTTCTACTTCGGCGAGGAATTTAAGCTCTAAGAGGACTTTTTCTACCGAAAGGCGGGCTAAGCAATCGCTTTTTTTGCTACCGCCGCATCCATCTTGGTAGCAGGGCCTGCAGCTCATCGGTTCTGCCACGATCCGCGCCCTTGGATTTCGCCAGGGCCCCCAAGTGACATCTGAAGTGGGGCCGAAAAGAGCGACGACCGGGCGCTTTAAAGCGC
Source organism: bacterium (assembly GCA_021809325.1). Classification (GTDB taxonomy): domain Bacteria; phylum Chlamydiota; class Chlamydiia; order Chlamydiales; family SM23-39; genus JAKBAE01. Next base: position 206 of record JAKBAE010000086.1, on the reverse strand, counting down.
TCGCCATGTGCAGGGGGGCCGAATCGACGCAGACAAGAGCTTTTGCGCGCTCGATCAAAGCGCCGAGCTCTTTAAGGGTTAGCTTGCCGGCCAGATTGCATACGTCGAGTCCGTCTGCGATCCTCGCGACCATATCCCGCTCGACGGCGTCGGGGCCGGAAGTAAAGACTAGCCTCTCCCCTCTTTCAAGCAGTTTCTCTGCCAAG
>JAKBAE010000085.1 GCA_021809325.1 bacterium | reverse complement strand
GGCAAGATACCGTTGTTGCCAATCGATAGGGTTGTTTTCCATGGCCGAAAGAATATACGCCATGAAAAATTTTATTCATACCCCCCCCCATATCCCCGTGAACGCGTACCATTTTTTCTCTCGTCTTTCTTTTAAAATCGGCAACCCTTTCAAACGAGCTGATCTGCATTGCCGGCATTGCGACCGCTATTTTATTTGCCTTTTTGTCTTGGAGAGAAAAGGGATCGGAGGTCTCTAAAAAAATGTGGGCGTTTCTCATCTTGACCTTGAGCAGCGTCATTTTCTGGACCCTTTATCAGATGGCCCCAATTGGACTTACTCTCTTTTTTAGTCGCAATGTCGACGCGATTCTATTTGGGATTCAAATCCCTCCCCAATGGATGCAGAACATCAACGCCTTCATCATTATCTTGGGAGGCCCCCTGATGGCCGCCGCCAACCTCCGGCTGCGTAAAAAAGGATATAAGATCGCAATTCCTTTTCAATTCACCACCGCGCTTCTTTTAATCGGGATGGGGTTTCTCCTCCTTCCCATTGGGATCCGCTTTGCAAACGAGCAAGGCTTTTCAAGCATCTACTGGGTGATCGGCACTTACACTTTGCAGAGCCTAGGCGAGCTCTTTATCTCTCCGATCGGCTATGCCTTGGTCGGCCAGCTTATCCCGTCCAAGCTGCAAGGACTCGCTATGGGCGCATGGCTTATGGTCACAGGGGTTGCGGCGACTCTTTCTAACTTCTTTTCCCAGTCGGCATTAGGGACAGGCGGGCCAACCCCGCTAGATACCAACCCATCGTATAGCGCAGCTTTTCTCAAACTAGGAATTAGCGCCATCGTTGCAGGAGTAATCGTCTTTTTTCTTAGAAAATTCCTTCATGGCCTGATCCAAGAAAAACCCACCTTACAAACTGTCGAACCGGCCCCTTACAACGCCGTTCAAGATCTTTAGCTGCATTGCAACATAAAGGGAGATTCTGTAGTCTTTCCGCGATGCGTTTGGTTTGGAAAGTTACAGCTTTATTGGCGCTCATTGCGTTTTCTGCAGGCGTAGGTAGGGTCTGGTATTCAGTTAAGGACGGTTTTAGCATCCGCCGGATTGGATCGGCTCTGCCATCTCAAGAAATGCATGAATTGTGCCGGGAAAATTGGCTGCAAGGTCCGTTTTCTTATTTAGGAAGGGGGAGGCAATGCTATGCCTTTGAAAGTCCCGACGGCCGCTATGTCCTGAAGATCCCCCGATTCGATCGCTATGAGCCGCCGTTCATTTGGAACATGCCCATTTCCTTTTTCAAAAAGAGGCGATCAGCTATCGGGCAGGAACGAAAAAAGCGCAAAGCTTTTGTTTTAAATAGCTTTGAGATTGCGTCCAACGACCTCAAAGAGGAGACAGGGCTTCTTTATTTGCACATTTACGATACGGGTGCTTCTTTAGGGCAAACGACGCTCATCGACAAGTTGGGCAGGCGATATGCGGTTGACCTAAACCGGATTGTATTTGCCATACAAGAAAAAAAGCGACTGATGATGCCGCAGTTTCTTACAGCGCTCCAGAACGGGGACGAAAAGACCATGGACAGGATCTTTGATTCATTTTTAGCTATCTTGAAAAGGAGAGCCGAACTTGGCATTTTCAATAAAGACCCCTCCTTCATGAGGAATTTCGCTTGGGAAGAGGGAAGGGGAGTGCAAATCGATATTGGAAGTTTTTATCGTAAAGATGAGCTTGATGAGGAGGATGCCTTCTCTTTTTCGATGAAAGAGAGCTGCGGCCCGATTCGCGAATGGTTGGGCAATCTTGATCCAGCCCTGCTTCGCCGCTTCGATCACCGTTTGGAAGTGGTATGTTCCGGGTCGTATTGATCATATTTCTTTGCCTGATCGTTTTATCCTTGCCGAAAGGATGGAGAGTTTTGCGTGGGCCGTCTTTAAGGCTTTTATATCCAATTGAAGAGAGATATAAAAGCGATGAAAGACGGATGCTGGAGGATCGAATATTTTCTACTCTAGACCAGCCCTTTTTTTCTTGGGGGAGGGGAAGTCAGTCGGAGGTGTTTCTCAGCCGTGACGGCGAATGGGTGATCAAAATTCCCAGAAATAAGAAATGCCGTCCTTATCTGCTTGGCCGGTTTCGCAAAAATAGCCGAGGCCAAAGAGGGTGTTTAGAGAGCTATCTTACGGCAGCCCGTGAACTTGCGGATGAAACAGCCGTCTTATATGTCCACCGGGGAGAACCATTTGCAATGCCAAACCAATTTGGACTCTATGATCGGCTAGGGAGAAAGATGGTGCTCGAGCCAACTTATTTTTCTTTTGCTTTGCAAAAAAGAAAGCCCTTATTGTCGGAAAAATTGGAGGCGGCCAATTTGGAAGAGGCGAAAAAGATTTTATCGTCTTTGCTTAATCTGATCGAGGCTGAAAGACAAAAGGGATGGGTTTGCAGCGATTACGCCTTTACTTTGAACTTTGGCTACGAAGATTGCCGGGCGTTTCGCATTGACATTGGCAGCTATCTTCCCGTTGATGCGAGCTATTCTTGGAAAGCGATTGCCAAACCGATCGACAAATATTTAGAGCATATGGCCGAGAGCAGCTTGCAAGAATGGTGGCATCAGGAAATTGCCGAGCGTCAATCGCATCTATGAAATGGGTTTTGGCTTTTCTGCTTGTTTCTGCCTCCCTCTGCATTCCCGCCGGGTTGAAAAGATGCACATGTTCGTTTCATCTCAGCCGCTGCATTCCTCCTAAACTAGAGAATCTAACCGGCGCGCTATTTTCAAGCCTCTCGTCCGAGGAAATAAAAGAGATTCTCTCCCAACCATTTACTTATCTCGATCGAGGGGCCCAGTCGTTTGTCTTTGCTAGCCAAGATGGAAAATATGCCCTGAAACTTTTTTTCTTTGAGCACAATTCAGAAAAAGCGAGTGCTTTGAGAATGAGCTGTAAAGCCGCGATGTTGGCTGCAGAAGAAACGGCGCTGGTATATCTCCATTTTGGCCCTTCCTCTAAGCCGATAGGCAAGATCAAGCTGTGCGGCCCGGCTTGGCATCGAGTCACGATTAAGGGATCCGATTATTGCTTTGCATTGCAAAGAATGGCAACCCCCCTGAAGGAGGCCATTTTAAGAGCTTATCTAAACAAAGATCGGGATGCGTTTTTGAAAAAAGTCGATGCCCTCTTCACTCTTCTGCATAGGCGCGTCAACAAGGGAATCCATAATTCAGATGGGAGCCTTTTCAGCAATTTCGGATTTCTTGAAGACGGACAAGCGATCGAGATTGATTTTGGTCATTACCGCTTTGATTCGAAATGGAGCGAAGAGGAAAAGATCCGGGAGATCGCCAGATATAAAAAGAGGCTGGGTGAGTGGGTCTTTATTGCCATGCCGGAGTGGGCGGAAATTTTATGAAAAAAGTGTTTTTCCCCCTTTTGACTGCCCTTATTTTGAGCTTAATCGCCCTCGTTAGAACCGATGGCTTTTCCATCGGCAAGATCCACGGAAAGCTACTTGAGGGAGAGGCTAATTCTACATCTGATGAGATCCAAATAAAACTAGACCAGCAATACCGGTATCTAGCCAAGGGAAGGCAATGCTTCGTTTTTGCCAGTGATGACGGGAAGTATGTGATTAAATTTCTCAATTACAACAGATTTTATTTTCCTGACGCGCCAATTCTTCCCGACTCTTGGTGCGAATACGGGAAGCGTCGAAGAAACCGGTTTCAAAAAACAGTCGAGAGCTTCAAGCTTGCCTTTGAACACTTATCGCAGGAAACGGGGATTGAGTACCTCCATCTTCAGCATGGCAGCCATCTTCCTACCATCGAGCTTGTAGGGCCGGCGGGAGCCCTTTGTAAGGTAGATCTCAATTCGGTTGCCTTTGTCTTCCAAAAGCGCGCCGACGCATCGATTTTTGAAAAACTCTCCCATCTTGCCAAAGAGGGAGGGGAAGAAAAACTCCAGGAAGCGCTTGCAAAGATCCTCTCTCTTCTATGTAGGAGATGCTCTCTTGGGATCGCCGACGATGACCGCGATATTGAGATTAACTTCGGCTTTATGGGGGACACACCGCTTCTCATTGATCCCGGAAGGCTTTTTCTCGAAGAAGATCTTAAGACAAAGGAAGGGATGCGATTGGAGATGGCGGCGGCAACGAAAAAACTGCACCGCTGGCTTTCGCTCAACTACCCTTCTTCTGCCGCATGGCTTAAAAGTCGGATGACTTCGGAGTCGGGGGTTTCGGAAAACGAATTGTAGAATTGGCTGACTGCGTAAAAAGAAGATGGGGTGTAAAGGGAAAGGGGCTCGGCTCCTTCTTTTTGGATTTTTTCAACCGCCTCGGGCGGCGCCACAGGCACTGCCGCGATGCACCGTTTCGCCCCTTGTTTGAGAACAAAGCGGATGGATACGATCATCGTAGCTCCGGTGGCAATCCCATCGTCGACAAGGATGACCGTTTTTCCCCGGATGGAGAGGGGAGGGCGGCCTTTCCGATAAAGGGATAGGCGCCGCTCTGCTTCTTTTTTCTCTTTTGCCGTTTCACTTTCGAGAAAGGATGGGTCCACCCCCAAGCTCTCCAGGAGCTCTTTATGATACATCGTCTCATTGCCTGCGAGCGCGCCGATCGCCAGTTCGGGATTGCCGGGGGCGCCTATTTTGCGCGGAGCGATCACATCGAGAGTAAGGCCAAGCGTTTGTGCGACAATAGCGGCAACGACGACACCCCCTCGAGGAAGTCCGATGACGAGAGCGGTTTTTTCTAGGGAAAAGCTCTTCAAAGCCTCTCCAAGTTTTCGTCCGGCGTCTTGTCTATCTTCAAACAGCATAGTTTGTTATAAGGTGTGTAGAATGATGAAAAAGATCAAGAGCTATTTGCAGCGCGGGCTTTGGGATTTTTCCTTAAGGGAAAAGCGGGGGCTAAGCCGCATTTTTTTTAAGGCGCTTCGCATCTGCGTCCTCTCCATTCGCGGGTTTTTTGCGGACCACTGCAGCTTGCATGCTTCTTCTTTGACATTCTATACCCTTCTTTCCATCGTTCCCTTGCTTGCTCTCGCGTTTGCCATTGCCCAAGGGTTTGGTTTGCATGACTATCTCGAAGCGAGAATCCTCGAGAGGTTCCCCGAGAACCGCGATTTTTTTCAGGAGCTGTTCGTCTTTTCGGAGCGCCTTCTCCAGCAAACCAAGCGAGGGGTTGTCGCAGGGGCCGGCGCTATAGTCCTGTTTTGGAGCGGAATTGCCTTGATGGCGAACATGGAGGAGACCTTCAACTGGATTTGGAAGGTCAAGAAACGAAGGTCTTTGCGCAGGCTTTTCAGCGACTACTTTGCCATTATCTTAATTGCGCCCATTGTTTTTTTGATCTCGAGCAGCCTGTCTCTATATCTCACAGGCATCTTCAAAGAGACAGTCGCACGCATTTTAGGCACCTCGTCCCTTGGAAGCGCGGCGCTTTTTTTTGTCAGCTCTATTCCCTATCTTTTGCTCTGGTTTCTCTATGCGCTTCTCTACTATGTCCTGCCTAATACGCGGGTCCGTTTTTCAGCGGCGCTGACCGGGGGGTTCGTAGCGGGAGTTCTGCTTCTTTTTGCACAGGCCGGCTATTTCTATTTTCAGACGCACGTAACGCAGTACAATGCCATTTATGGCAGCTTCGCGGCATTGCCGCTCTTTATGTTCTGGGTGCAGATCAATTGGTTTTTGCTCCTTTTGGGAGTGGAGATCACTTGCGCATTCCAGATGGAAGAGAGAAGCGAGTTTGCTATTTCAGCTTCTCGGATGAATGACCGTTTGAAGAGGGCAGCCGTGATCTGGGTTGCCAAAATTGTCTTTGAGGAAACAGTCCAAGAATAGCCGATTACGCTTGAGTTCCTCGTACGGGAAAGGAAAGTTACCTATGCCATTGCAGAACCGGCGCTTCAGATGCTAGTCGATGCGGGCATTTTGGCAATAGTCAGCGGCGCTAAACCGAAATATCTGCCTTTGCGCGAACTGCAGTTAATCCGCATCTCCGATCTAATCAAGGCATTGGAGATGAGGGGAGAAGACGCCCTTCCTTCAATGGTTGAAATCCAAAGAATTGAAAAGCTACTCGATTCATTTTGGGAGCTGATCGAAACGGGAGGGAAAAACTATTACTTGAAGGACTTATGCAAAGACTCGAGCCTTTGACATTCAAGCCTGTTTATCAAGCTTACGTCTGGGGAGGAGAGAGGATCCGGACAGAGTACGGCAGAAATGAAACGCCCATCCCTTGCGCAGAGTCATGGGAGATTGCGGATAGGCCGGAGGGGATGAGCCAAGTTTTGAATGGGCCTTTTGCAGACGCTTCCCTCAATGAGCTGGTGACAATGTATGGCGAAAAACTGCTTGGGAAAGACCGGAAGGAAAAGCGGTTTCCTCTTCTAATCAAACTGATTGATGCGAGAGCGCACCTCAGCGTCCAGGTTCATCCTAGTGAAGAGAGCAGCGAGCGCTGCGGCGGCGAGCCGAAGACGGAGGCTTGGTTTTTGCTTGAAGACGGGCCTCTTTATGCCGGTTTTAAGCGTCCCTCAAGTAAAAAAGAGCTGTTAGAGGCGATTAGGGAAGAGAGGGCGCAAGAGCTCTTGCAAAAGATAGACGGAAAGCGGGGCGATCTCTTTTTTATCCCCGGAGGCCGAATCCATGCGATTGGCGCCGGATGCATGATTTTTGAAGTGCAACAAAACTCCAATACGACCTATCGCGTTTACGATTGGGGGAGAAAAGACCGGACGCTCCACTTGGAGGAGGCTTGCAGCTGTATTAAGTTTGACGATACCGCAAACCCCAAGGTAAAGTCTTTATTAGTGGAAGAGAGCGGGCCAATGAGACGGTCTACGCTTCTTTCCACCCTCTTTTTTTCAGTTGAAAAGATCGAATTGGAAGAACGCACTCAGATCGAGTGCGATCCAAGGACGTTTCAGGTTTTTTTCGATCTAAAGAAGGGGAAGACGGTCCTACTTCCCGCCGAGTCCGAACCGGTTGATCTGCCCGCCGGCAGCTATCTCAGCCTATATATTTGAATTTTTATTTGATAGTCTGGTAGACTCCCTCCCACTTTTTAGGAGGATTGAATGAAGAAGTTCATATACATATTGAGTGTGATTGCCTGCACATCGCTCGCTGCCATCGAGCAGCCGCAAGAGGATCTCCCTAGGAGTCCGGTGTTGAGTACTTCTGCGATCATTGAGGTCTATAAGGGAACGTTTTTTGAGGGAATTGTGCTGGTACGCCATCAGGAGGATCCTTATAGTTACTTCCTTCCGGGGAGTTTAGTGCCTTATGGAGATCAGGTTGAGGATACTCTTCGAAGTGAAGCGAGAGGGGAGCTGAACCTTGAATTGAAAGAGCTTTCGATATTTCGCATTTATTCCGACCCGAACCGAGACCCAAGGTGTCATGTAGTGGACATCACATATTTAACGAAAGTAGGTGCGCAGCCGGTAGCAGGGGTGGATGTGCTTGATGCGAAGGTATTCGGAATCGACCATATTCCATGGACGTCGCTGGGTTTGGACCATGCCCAGATTATACGGGACTATCTCAAAGGACGCTCGGTTCTTGATCCATTTAAACATGCTTTCAAACCTCCCTTTTGAGGAATTCTCGCACTTGCAGGAAAAATGCAGCCCTGTTTTGATGGGCTGCAATGGCAAAAACATCACTTTACGGTTTTTTCTGGCTCTTGCTAGCGCCCTTCTTCGCGCAAATGCCTTATTATGGGCCCTCTTCGCCTGAGAGCAATCGGGTGCAAGTACAGGTTCTGGTGTATGACGAGCCCCAATTAGGCGGCCTGAAGATCGAGTCGGTTACATTTAATGGGAGGAGCATCGGATTGCAGCCTCCCGATCTTTATGGGTTTCGCGGGGGCGGCGGGTTTCAGCTCCAGCCGGGAAGCTATCGTTTAGAGTGGAGGGTTTCCAAAGATAAGGTGGAGTGGCCCCGCACGCTAAGCTTTAACAAGACAATCGAGATCAAACCCCGCGATACTTGGGTGCAAGTGACGATCAAGGGCGATCAAGTATCTGTTTTATAGTGAAATAATTTCCCATAGCAAGTATGACGAAATTTCGAGCCAGAGGTGTCTATGAACCTGATTCTTTCCATCATCTTTGCAGCGATTTTTTCTCATCTGCCTCTTTCACTGCCATCTGCAATCATATGCGAAAGGCAAACGCCTGAGTCATCAGAGCCGACCGAGCAGATACGCGTAGTAGCGGTCAAAAGAACTCCGGAGCCTGAAACGGCGATTTTGGCTTTGCAGGTGCCGAAAATGGGGCAGGTGGTAGGGGGGAACCCTGTCTGGCTACAGACCCGCATCGACGGATTTGCCCTCGAGGCGGACTCTCAGTTTGACCGAGCCTATGAAATCGTCAATTCGAAGCTTGGACAGACCATGCATATCGTCATCGATAACAGGCCTTATTTTCCGATCAACGGGCCGAGCATCGACCCCTTTAACGAACAGGGTTGGTACTATGACCAATACTATAAGTTTGAAGTGCCCTATAAGCTTGCAAACGGCTTGCATACTGTCCGAATCTTTTTAGCCCGCTCTTTTGGGGAAAGCCTGAAGGGGCCGAACTTGTTTTTCGCCAGCTACTTTTTTGTCGGACAAAAAGGCGATGAATCCCAGGCATTGATCTTGACAAAGCCCTATTTAACCTATAACGAACCGAGCAACCAGATCCATCTAGTGGAAGGTAAACCGGTTTTGCTCGACTTCTATCTAACTAACGCCGAGCTGAGCCCCGATGGGTACAAAGTGAAGATGACTTTGGATGGGAAGGTCGAACGCGTTTTCACTTCGTGGCAACCCTATTACATCTATGGCCTGAAGAGAGGTAAGCACACGATGCGCCTTCAGTTGATCGATGAGAAAGGCAAACAAGTTCCCGGGTCATTTAACGATGTACAGGAAACCTTTACCGTTCACTAATGCGCTAACGGATCAATCATTTTCACGTTTCTCATAAATGATATTATCTCGACTTTGTACATTTTTGACCGAGAGTTCCTCAAACCTGGTAGTCAATCAGTTTTTCCTCGATTTTTGAACTTTCTTCGGTATACCCACAAGATGATTCGGCGAATAGATTTTCAAGGTTCAATACTTGCAGTGGGATCTTTCTTGTGGTTTCTGTGTTTCTGTGTTTCTGTGTCCTTGAGAAATTCATAGACAGGTTCAAAGAGCCATGTATCATGAAGAATGTAGGGAGTCTCTCTTGTCGCTTCCTGGACGGCTATTTTCCCAAGTTGATAAATACCATTTGCATAATGACCAGCGATTTCGACAATGTTAGCATTTTTAGAGTGGGGGGTTGCTACCCTAATTGCATTGCTTTGATTATATCCCATCTGAATCAGATCGTGAGCTAAAACAGCACCGATCATCGAAGATACGAGAAGAGCGAGGACCGCCAGCGAGCTGCCAGCAACGAGCGTCAATCCTGCGATCAAATAGGCCGCTGTATTAAGTGCTACCAGAGACCCAAAAATTCTGAGGGCGACGGAACTTATTCTAATGTCTCGAATATGGTCATCCTCTGTACTGGACAAAAATAAATTCATGCCGTGCAACCAGCTGGTTCTAAACACGTAAAACACGAAAATAGTCGCCTGAATTTTCTCAGATTCCATCTCTCAAAAATCGCTCTGCGGATCAGATTTAGCCCCTCTCTAAAGAGACTTCTCGCCTTTCTCCCTTGAGTTTTAACCTCTATCGCCTGTATCTGATTTTGGATATCCCCCATTC